>NZ_UHFA01000002.1:1800000-2100000 GCF_900459175.1 Streptococcus downei MFe28
ATCAGCAGATCAAAGTCATCTGCCGTCTCAGGTAATGGTTCAAATTGGTAAACCTTAGTGATGGCTACTTCGTGACCTCGAAGAGCCGCCCAGGCTAGGTAAGCCCCTGGGGCTTCAAAAGATTCATGGATAACAAAATGGACTTGCATGGAGTCTCACCTCCTATAATTCGGCTAGAACCGCCTTAACCAGGCCCTTGAAATCAGCCTTGATTCTTTGGGTGACAGCCACCACTTCTTCGTGATTGAGCTCGTCTTGGAAACCGGCGGCATGGTTGGTAATGGCAGAAATTCCTAAGACCTTGAGATCTGAATGAGCTGCCACGATAACCTCAGGGACCGTGGACATCCCAACAGCATCCGCTCCCATAGTTTTAAAAGCCCTGATTTCCGCAGGCGTTTCATAGGAAGGACCCGTAACGCCGATATAAACCCCTTCGTCCAGCTTGATTCCCAGCTTTTGCGCCACTTGGTGGGCCGTCTGCCGATAATCCTTGCTGTAGGCATTGGACATATCAGGAAACCGCGGACCAAAGTCGTCCAGATTGGCTCCTATCAAGGGGTTCTGACCAGTCAGATTGATGTGGTCGCTGATGGCCATGAGGGTTCCAGGACCAAAACCAATCCCACCAGCCGCATTGGTCACGAGGACACCTTGACAGCCTAGGGCCTTCATCACCCGAATGGGGAAGGTTACCACTTCAAGAGGATTGCCTTCATAATAATGAAAGCGACCTTGCAGGGCCAAAACCTTACGTCCAGCTAGGTCGCCGTAGACCAGCTTGCCAGCATGGCCGACAACGGTTGATCGCCCCCAGTTGGGAATCTCAGCATAGTCTAAAACGATGGCATTCTCCACTTCCTCTGCCAATTCACCCAGACCTGAACCCAGAATCAGACCAAATTCAGGAGCTTTCATGCCTTTTTCTTGCAAGAAGTCACGGGTTTGCTTGATTTTATCAATAAGTGTCATAGTTTAGCCTTTCTTATTTTACAAAGGACCGCTTAAAGTCCTGATGGCTCTTAATATTATTTTCGGCATCCTTTTCATCCCAAATTTGCAATTCCCATGGGTAATAGAAATTACTGGCATTTTTGAAATAGATGTGGATACCAATATATCCATCAAGGTCCCTCAAATACCAATTTTTTAGACCAAATTTTTCCTTCCAAGTATCTAGAGAGTTGAGCACTTGGGCAACTTGTTCTGAGGTCAAAATCATGCGGGCACCAAAGATGTCGTTGAGAATATTATTAACAGGATACTGAGTCTGGCGAGCCTTATAGCGCTCAATCTTATCCAAAATGGACTCGGCTGTCTTAACCCGATAATAAAAGTTAATATCCTTAAGATCGGCACGATAAAGGTAGTCGTTGATAGACTCATGCAGATTGAGACGATAGGACAAGATATGTTTGGTCGGCACCTTGGAGAAAGTATGAGAAAGGTTGATCTTGGCCACTTTCCCAGTTTCAAAATAGTCCCGTGAATAAGCCAAATGGAGCTTATTAATCTGGTCAATCAAACGTTCGACTTTTTCAATAGATGCTGTCATAATCGCCTCCTTTCCCTTTAGAAGATAATTAATTATCTACCATTTCCTTACTAATCATCTCATCATTACCTAACTCAATACCCTTAGTGGTAAAAGTTTTTTTAGCCATCCTTGCAATGGTTCTTGTTGTTGTAACATCAAAAATCGCACCAATTCCCGCACCTGCAATAGGAACCATCTTCCCTAGATTGACAACCCCTTTTGTTCTAAATTTAGTTGCTAATCTAAATCCAACTGCTTGATTTATCTTAGTGAGAACAGTTCCAGGTATCCTCCTTACTGTATTAACAGCTAGTTTATTGCCAATCGTTATTCCAGATTTTTTAACAATATCAGCCACAGAAGAACCTGCAAGGGTAGCATATACAAAAGTCTGGACTTGGTCACTACGTAAATTATAACCTCTGATGCTGGCTATAGCTGCTATCATCCTCATTTGGAACAAAATAACGGTCGTTATATTTGCTGGAACTGTAACAGGTAATGTCAGAACTCCACCAAATCCAGTAACAAAACCTGAAACAGCTGCTTTGGTTGTTTGAAATTTGATTATCTTATCAATTGCTTCATCCTTATCACTACTTTTCGATAAATAATCTTCTACAAACTCATCAAGTGTCTGTTGCCCAGGTATTCCTTCAATAGTCTTAGAATAGGCCCAATCTAAAGTTTTTAAAAGAGCTTCCTGACTAATCTCTTGTGAGTTTTCTAATTTTTTTGAAATAAATCTCTTAGAATTCCCAACTAATCTTGTACTCTTTCCCTTGACACTGCTCGAAATAACCTTCTTATTTACCATTTTTCCGTCTCCCTACACCAACTTATCCAAGAAGCTTTGGCCAATCATAGCAGTATCAACGCCAAAGTTTTGGGCGATGGTAGCTGAGATGTCAGCATAGTGACCGACTGGGATGGTGCCTTGACCCTTGAAGGCTGGGCTGTAGGCTAGGAGGGGAATGTATTCACGGGTATGGTCGGTACCAGCGTAGGTTGGGTCATTACCGTGGTCAGCCGTAATCATGAGCAGGTCATTTTCCTGCATGGCTTCAAGGATTTCTGGCAGACGACCGTCAAATTCCTGCAGGCAATCGCGATAACCCTGAGGGTTGCGACGATGACCATACATGGCATCAAAGTCCACCAGATTGGTGAAGGATAAGCCATGGGTAAATTCAGGCTTCTTCATAGCTTCAATGAGATTGTCAACGCCGTGATTGTTGGACTTATTGTGACCCATATCGTGGTTGAGGCCAGAGCCGTTAAAGATGTCATTGATCTTACCGACGGCATAAGTATCAATGCCAGCTTCGTCTAATTTATTAAGGACGGTTGGGGCAAAGGGTGATAGCGCCAAGTCCCGACGGTTAGCGGTTCGCGTGAAGTTGCCTGGTTGACCTACATAAGGACGGGCAATAATCCGACCCAGTAAAGCTGGACGTTCCAGCGTAATAGAACGGGCGTATTCACAGATACGATAGAGCTCTTCTAGGGGAATAACGTCCTCATGAGCAGCAATTTGCAAGACAGGGTCCGCTGAGGTATAGATAATCAGCTCGCCTGTTTCCATCTGACGAGGACCAAAGTCAGCAATGACCCGAGTTCCTGAATAAGGCTTGTTGGCTTCTCGGATAACCTTGCGACCAGAAAATTCTTCAATTTTGGTGATGATTTCTGCAGGAAAACCATTCCAGAAGGTATCAAAAGGCTCAGTAATATTGAGACCCATGATTTCCCAGTGACCGGTCATGGTATCTTTTCCCAAAGAAACCTCTTCTAATTTTGTGGCATAGCCACTTGGTTGACTTTCTGCTGGTACGGTCTTGAGGGCTTGGGGGCGAGGGATATTACCCAGACCGATTTTAGTCATATTGGGTAAATCCAGTCCGACTGTTTTGGAAATATGACCCAGAGTATCAGAAGCACCATCTGGCACACCAGCATTGACAAAGTTATTGGCATCTGGGGCCGCACCGATTCCAACGGAATCCAAAACAACTAGGTGAATACGTTCAAATTTTGACATCATATCCTCATCTCTAAGATAGCTGAGCTATCGGTAACAATTTATGAATGGACAGGGGTTTTCTGAATGGGTACGGGACAGACACCTAGGATGCATTCGCCCTTCTGGCTGTTTGTTCCAAGCCCTTTTCAAAAACACGGCTCTCCTTCTTATTTATGACTTTCTAATACTCTGACCCCATCTTGGCCAGCCACAATGACCTTATTGACCATGCCATTAAAGAGGCCGTGTTCAACCACGCCCGTCAGGCTCTTCAGCTCTTGCCCAAGGGCGACAGGGTCAGGAATGGCTCCTAAATCTAGGTCAATGATATAGTTCTGCATATCGGTCACAAAGCGTTTGCCGTCCTTTTGGCGGAAGCTAGGCTTGTAGCCCTGCTGGTCAAACTGACGAAAGAGACGCTCAGCCCCATATTGAACCACTTCGACAGGCAACTTAAAAGCACCTAGGGTCTTGACCAACTTACTTTCATCAACCACCCAGATGTAGTCCTTAGTTGGTGTGGCCACAATTTTCTCCATCAATAGAGCTCCACCGCCCCCCTTGATACCATTGAAGTTGCGGTCAACTTCATCCGCCCCATCAACGGTCAAATCGATGACATCCACCTCATCAACAGACTTAAGTGGAATCCCTAGAGACTGGGCTTGGGCCGTTGTCCCACTTGAGGTCGTCACGCCCACCACTTGCAGGCCTTCCTCTTGCACCCTGCGACCAATTTCAGCCACAAAATAATAAGCGGTTGAGCCTGTTCCCAGACCAAGAATCATTCCGTCCTTGACATACTGGGCTGCTCTGATACCCGCTTGTTCCTTCAAGTCATCCATCTTTTGCATGCGATTTTTCCCTCTCTTTTTAGTCAATTCATTATATCATGAAAAGGCTCCAACTACCAACTGGGGCGGTGATTTTATGACTTGCTATCCCTTAGGGCTTGCGATACAATGACAGTATCTCAATCAAGAAGGAAGACTTATGTCCATTACTAAAGAATTTGATACCATTGCCGCTATCTCAACTCCCCTAGGCGAAGGGGCTATCGGCATTGTCCGCCTCTCTGGCAGCCAGGCTGTTTCCATCGCTAAGAGTGTTTTTAAGGGAAAGGATTTGGAAAGCGTGCCTTCCCACACCATCAACTACGGCCATATTATGGAAGATAGCGAAATTATTGATGAAGTTATGGTTTCTGTCATGCGGTCTCCAAAGACCTTCACTCGGGAGGATGTTGTTGAAATCAATACCCATGGGGGCCTTGCTGTCACCAATGAAATCCTCCAACTCCTCCTGCGCTCAGGTGCTCGGATGGCTGAACCGGGTGAATTTACCAAGCGGGCCTTCCTCAATGGACGAGTAGACTTGA
Organism: Streptococcus downei MFe28; assembly: GCF_900459175.1. Classification (NCBI taxonomy): domain Bacteria; kingdom Bacillati; phylum Bacillota; class Bacilli; order Lactobacillales; family Streptococcaceae; genus Streptococcus; species Streptococcus downei. The sequence continues at coordinate 1,804,939 of NZ_UHFA01000002.1, forward strand.
CCCAGGCTGAGGCCGTTATGGACCTGATTCGGGCCAAGACCGACAAGGCCATGAACATTGCCGTCAGCCAGCTGGATGGCTCCCTGAAAAATCTCATCAATAATACCCGTCAGGAAATTCTCAATACCCTAGCCCAGGTCGAAGTCAATATTGACTATCCCGAATATGATGATGTGGAAGAAATGACCACGGCCCTGATGTGTGAAAAGACCCAAGAGTTTGAAGAGCTCCTGACGCGTTTGTTAGCTACGGCTAAGCGAGGGAAAATTCTTCGAGAGGGCCTCTCTACGGCTATTATCGGCCGTCCCAATGTCGGAAAATCCAGTCTTCTCAACAATCTCCTGCGAGAGGACAAGGCCATCGTCACCGATGTGGCTGGGACAACCCGTGATGTCATTGAAGAATATGTCAATATCAAAGGAGTTCCCCTCAAACTCATCGATACGGCTGGTATTCGGGAGACCGATGATTTGGTTGAAAAGATTGGGGTTGAGCGCTCCAGAAAGGCTCTAGCCGAAGCGGACTTGGTTCTTCTGGTCCTCAACGGCTCTGAAAACTTAAGCCAGCAAGACCGTGATCTTCTGGATATCAGCAAGGAGGCCAAGCGGATTATCCTCATCAATAAGACCGACCTGCCACAAAAGATTGAGTTGGACCAGCTACCAACTGATGCCATCCCAATCTCTGTTCTCAATAATCAAAATATGGAAGCCATCGAAGAACGAATCAACGACCTCTTCTTTGACAATGCCGGTCTGGTAGAAAAAGATGCCACCTACCTATCCAACTCACGCCATATCTCCCTGATTGAAAAGGCTCTAGCCAGCCTACAGGAGGTCAATCAGGGACTAGAAGCCGGCATGCCGGTCGATCTTCTCCAGGTTGACATGACCCGCTGCTGGGAAATTCTGGGAGAAATTACAGGAGATGCCGCCCCCGATGAACTCATCACCCAACTCTTCAGCCAATTCTGTTTGGGAAAATAAATCCCTTCATACTCAACGAAAATTAAACGACCCGAGGAAAGGAGCAAGGACCTCAAGTCACTAAAGTGACTGATGTCGCAGTAGGTGTCTGCTGCGCCACCTCGTGCCACAGCAGACAGCTAGTCACCCTTGCTGGGGTGATTTTAACATCTGTCAAAGCTCTTCTGTCTTATTCCTAAACGGCAACCTCCATAGCGATAATATATCAGTGATTTTTAATCGCTGATAAACTTGTTACGATAGAAAATATCAGATTTTGATTTTTCTTGGCTATAAAATTGATAAGCTGAATAGACAAAAGAAGCTGATTTCTCAATCTCTAGGAGGAATCAGCTTTTTATTATTCTATTCTTTTTGACAGAGCCAAAGTAAATTGTTGTAGGCCTGCTTATTATTGGTCCTTTGGTGGGTGGATGCGATAAACCAAGCGAGGAATGACATGAAATCTGTAGGCCAAGCCGCAGACTATTGCCAAAACAAGTATTGGCAAGGATTTAGTTAGGGCACCTACAATTGCTGCCACCACCGTTAAGACTAGGAGAATGATTTGAGCTGCTAATAGCCCACCGGAGTATCGGCTGTGATTTTTCATGTCCTGGCGATCCCCAAAGTCCTGTGACAGGCGCTCCACTAAATGATTTAGTTTTTCTTCGTGATTAGGAAGATCCTTGACGCCCTTAAGAAGGTCAACCTGATAGTATTGACCATTTGTCAGGCGAATATTCAGGCGATAGTCCTTTTCGCGATTTTCCACTTGTAAGCCTTGAATATCTTTTTTGGCAATCGCTTGATAATTCTTAGAGAGGTAAATAAAAATAAAATATTGTGGATTTTCCAACCAAAAACCACCGACTCCCCAAAGGTTACCGACCAGATAGGTCTGCCAATCCAACTGATAGTCGGGGGCCTTTTCTTGAACGGCTTCAACCAATTCTTTAATCTCAACTTCACTGATAGCCATATCCTTCTCCTTGATTTCAAGTGACTTCTGCCTCTGCATCAGACTAATTCATCTCTACCAGAGGTCAATTTAAACTATTCCTACAAAAACAGTTTAGCATTTTCTTGAACAGCCGACAAGACTGTGATGCAAACTAATACTCAATAAAAATCAAAAATAGCCAAGGCAACGAACTGCAGACAGTACTTGGGTACGGCAAAGTGAGTTAACGATGGATAGTTTTGATTTTTGAAGAGTATAAAAATAAAAATCTGACCCAAATCTCTAGGTCAGATGTCTTCTAGTTTTCCAAAAATGCTTGCAATTCCGCCACCTCTTCTGCCACTCTGCTGTCAGAATTTACCTGAACCAGATGGTAGCCAATCATATAGGGGGAAGCCACAAAGCGAGGAATGACCTTGCAGACTAGACCTTCTCCTTGATGATAAAAGAAGAGATTGTAGGAGGAACAGGCTCCGCCAAGGTAGCCTTCAAGCACATAGCAAAGAACCTTCTGCACCGTGTCGGCCAACTTGTCGCTATCTCTTTGATCTGCGATGACCACATTGATTTCGGTAAAACTGCTCAGGGGTTGGGCCGAAATGGTCACTCGGGCTAGGTCAGTCCTTTCCTGGCTCACCAGAGCCCCAGCGAAGGTCTCAGCATCTATTGCCTCGTAGGCGTCAACCTCTTCAAAGCCAATCACCTGCATATGGGGATGGCGCAGGGAGCCACCTGAGAGGGGACCAAAATTTTTAAAAAGACCGACTGTCTTAAAGCGACCACTATCCTCCAACTGACGCCAAGCCTTGAGGGCGAAGGCAAAAATCTGACGATTGTGGGCTTTGCTGTAAGTCGTGATGTCTCCCAGATGTTGGCTAGACTCGATAATCAAGGTCTGATAGGTCTTAGCCAGAACTGGGTATTTATTGTCCAGCCAAATCATGTCCCCTTTTTGGGCAATAATTTTTTCCAGGCTATCAATCTGGCAGAAGGGACAGCTATCCTGATTGTTGGGCTTCTTTTGAGCTGTGTGAACATTGAAGGTTAGTTTCTGGGTCATTTTTCGAGAATCTCTTTCACCAATTTTTTGAGATCTGGCAGAACCTCTTCCTTGAACCAAGGATTTTTCTTTTGCCAAATATTGTTGCGCGGGGACGGATGAACCAAGGGGAAAAAGTCTGGGAGAAAGTCTTTATAGGCTTTGACATTATCCGTCAGCTTAACCGAAGATTTTTGTTGGAGGTAATAATGCTGGGCATAGTTCCCAATCAAAAGGGTCAAAGAGATGTCAGGCAACTCCTGCAAAATCAGGGGGTGCCATTTTTCCGCAAAGCCCTTACGAGGAGGCAGGTCGCCAGATTTGCCCTTGCCAGGGTAGTAAAAATCCATAGGGATAACGGCAATCTTGTCGGAATTATAGAAGGTATCTCGGTCAATTCCCAACCAGTCCCGCAGATTATCACCGGAAGGGTCATTCCAGTAGAGACGGGTGTCCTGGGCCTTGATGCCTGGTGCCTGACCGACGATATTGATGCGGGCTGTTTTGGGAGCCGTAAAAAGTGGCTCTATTCCGGCCTTGGTATAGTCTTCATTTTGCGAATCGGCCATGATGGCCTTGACGATTTCTTGCATGGATGACATGGACTCTTCTCCTTTTCAAAAATAGGTTGAAGTCGGAGCATAGTGTTGCCCTGGGGCTTTCAGCCTGGAATGGTTTAATACTCTTCGAAAATCAACGGACCAGTCTAGCTCAACTAATCTGGTCCAGTGGTATATAAATTGGTCGTCTATTTAATCAATTCATAAATAGCTTCAGCATAGATGGCACAAGCACGGAAGAGGTCTTCAACCTCGACAAGTTCATTAGCCTGGTGCATGGTGTTGACATAGTCTGGGAACATGGCGCCAAAGGCAACCCCTCTGTCCAAGAGACGGCCAAAGGTCCCACCGCCGATGACCTGCTCATAGCCTTCCAGTCCTGTTTGCTTTTCATAAACAGACAAGAGGGTTTTAACCAAGGGGTCATCCATAGGAACATAGTGGGGCAGGTGCTCGTGGTCGGCTAGACTAACAGACGCCACTCCTGCCAGTTTTTCCAGACCAGCCTTGATGGTGGCCGTATCAGTCCCTTGAGGATAGCGGAAATTGAGGGTAATGGTGTTGTCGTTAGCTCCTTCTTCAAAGTCAAAGATACCAGCGTTCATAGACAGGGCACCCATTTTAGGGTCGGTGTAGGCTAGCCCCAGTTTTTGCCCGTCAAAGTCTTCATGCAGGACATTCGCTGACAAGTCTATAAAGGCCTTGGCAGGACCGGCAAAGTCAAATTGATTGAGGAAGAGAGCTAGGAAGGTTGCTCCATTAACCCCTTCTTCTGGGGTTGAACCGTGGGCAGCCTTGCCGACGATTTCAATGACAAAGCGGTCTCCTTGAGCCTCAATAGAGCCTGACAGGACAGGATAGGCATCTAAAAAGTCATCTAGCTTGGCTTCCAATTGGGCCTGACTAAGCTGACCAGAAATGATAGCCTGAGCGGATTCAGGCACCATATTGTCCCTCAGGCCTCCCTTAAAGGAATGAAGGACGACAGGTCCAGCATTTTGCCCAGAAAAATGCAGATACTGGGTGATATTTCCCTTTTCGCCATTGATAATCGGGAACTCGGCATCTGGGGCAAAGCCAAAGTCAGGCTTTTCAACATCGGGGTGGGCAAAATAATAATCCATATCGCCCCAACCTGACTCTTCGTCTGTTCCCAAAACAAAGCGGACCTTTTTAGAAGTTGGTAGGCCTAGTTCCTTGATAATCTTTAAGGCATAGTAGGCTGCTAGAGTTGGGCCCTTATCATCAGAAGAACCACGGGCATAGAGCTTACCATCCTTGATGACCGGTTTGTAAGGATCCGTATCCCAACCTGACCCAGCTGGCACCACATCCAGATGGGCAAAGATTCCTAGGGTCTCATCCCCCTGACCAAATTCAAAATCACCGACATAGTTGTCAATATTTCTAGTCTTGTAGCCATCTTTTTGGGCCATAGCTAGAAAATGTTCCAATGCCTTGACAGGACCTGGTCCGAAAGGATGTTCCTTGTCTGCCAGACTGTCATCACGCTCGGAATTGATTTCCAAAAGACTGAACAAATCAGCCAGCAAATCCTCCCGGCGCTTTTCCACTTCTGCTTTAAAATCAACTGTCATAGAACTACCTTCTTCTAATGGGTTTAATCTCCATCATTATAGCACAAAAGCAAGGTAGACTAAAGAAGGGGGCATGGTGGCGGGACAAGAAAGAATTAACAGTCTTAGACGTCAAGAAGCCCAAGACCTTGGCCTTGAGCTCCTTCGAATTCTGTATTAGGCTAGGAATTTGTGTCAATTTGCTTCTATTCCTCTTCTTTAAAAGGATTGCCAAACTCCTTGTCTGGCTGGTTTTCGCGGTCGTTTTCTTCCTGGTGGTCTCCCATGGATTGCAAGAAGGCAAAAACATCGCCTCGGCGGCCTTCCATTTTCCCAGTAACCAATTCTTGGGTGGTGGCATTGAGGACAGCACCCGTGATGAGTATTCGGGCCAAGAGAACGAACCAAAACATGATGATAAAGATGATGATTGACCCGAAGAACTTGATGTCCACCAGATTGTTAAAGGTATGGGTCACATAGTCCCCCACCAAGCCCGTCATAAAGATGATGACGATGGCACTGAGGATGGTTCCTGGAATGGTGTAGCGAATCTTGCGAATCTTCACGTTGGGCAGGATAAAGTAAAGAACGGTCAAGCCAATCCAAACCACCAGAACCATGATGGGGCGATTGAGGTGGAGCAAGAGCTTTATCAGACCCGAGGGCACATCATACTTCCTCTGCAAGGCTGCCTGGTAAACCCCATCGGACAGGGTTGACAGTAGCAAGGCAAAGGTCAGCAAAAAGAGGATGAAAAAGCTAGCAACAATCCCCACGATATGACCTACCACAACATCCCGGTGTTGACTGACATCATAGGCCTTATTAAAGGCCTTTTGCAGGGAGGTCAGGCTTCGGGACATGGTCCAAAAACCCGCCAGGGTCGCAACTCCCAGAATCCCATTGGAAGGGGTGGCAAAGAGGTTGCGGACAATGCCAGCGACATTGGCGTAAATCTCCGATGGCAGGTTAGCCCTTAGAAAGGACAAGACATCTGGTAAATCAATGTCTAAATAAGGAAAGATATTGGCAGCAATGACAATCAAAGGGAAGATGGTCAGCAGCAAGTAATAGGCCACAGCGATACTGGATAGGTCAATCTCGGCACTACGGTAGTGCTTGAGATAGACCTGCAGGGGTGGATAATTGAGTTTTTCCACCAGCTTATCCACGAATTTTTTCCTCATGGGTTTAGTACGTTCCTTCTTCTCCTTGACTGGTCAAGATGACTGGACCGTCTTTAGTGATAACAAATTGGTGTTCATACTGACAAGATAGGCCCCCATCAATGGTCTTGTGGGCCCAGCCGGTCTTCATATCTGTATCAATTTCCCAAGAACCCGTGTTAATCATAGGTTCAATGGTCAGAACCATACCTTCTTTGAGGCGCAGACCACGCCCAGCCTTCCCATAGTGAGGAACCATAGGCTCCTCATGCATGGTTGGACCAACTCCGTGGCCGACCAAGTCACGGACAACTCCGTAACCCTTGCTTTCAGCGTATTCTTGAATGGCCGCACCGATGTCACCAATCCGGTTACCAACAACGGCCTTCTCAATGCCCAGATAGAGAGCCTCCTTGGTGACGGCCATCAGGTCCTTGACCTCTTGAGAGACATTGCCGACAGCGTAGGCCCAGCAAGAGTCAGCCAAACCACCCGTATAGTTTTCGGTATAATTTTTGACCTGGGCCACATTGTCAAAGTTCAATTTGGACACATCAAGCTCTGACTTATCCAAGGGCTCGGTCAAGACCATATCGACCTTGAGGAGATCCCCATCCTTTAGTTTATAGTGGCGTGGAAAAGCGTGGGCCACTTCGTCATTGAGACCACAGCAGGTGGCATAGGGATAGTCCATGAGCTGACCGTCCACACCGATTTGTAAAGGCAGGACATTAGCCTCTTTACAGCGACGACGGACGTATTCTTCAACTTCCCACAAATCAAGACCTGGCTTAATCAGGTCCCTCAGGCCAATGTGAATACTGGCCAAAAAGTCGCCAGCCCTCTTCATGGCTTCAATTTCCCGTGGTGATTTTAGTGTTATCATGATTTAAAAACTCCTCTATTTAGGCTTGGGTGCGCTCTGACAAGCTAGCACTATTCGCTTTAAAATTCTCGTCACTTCTGGTCAATGCCAAAAGCTCTACTTGTTTTAAAAAATCGGTTTGCGATTAATTGACCTTACTGGTAATCAGGGCCTTGCAGACCACTCTTTCTTGGCAGTTCACTTCGATGTCAACTAGGGCAGAACGACGATTTTCCCTGACTATCTTGGGTTTCAAGATCAAGTCGTCGTCAATTTGCACAGCCTGTAAAAAGTATATCATCATTTGTTCGATAATGATATTTTTTTTGCGGGCCAGAGCCAGGGCTCGCAGAGCTGTTTCCTTGAACAATTCTGATAAGACCCCATTGGTCAAATTTCCTGCATTGTCAATCATGGCAGGCTCCACCCTGAAGCCATAATTTTGACCTTCAGGCTTGAGGCTGGCGATAATCTGGTCACTGATGGTATGCAGGCCATCATGATTGAGCTCCTGCAAATTCTCCAAAACCAGCTTTCGACTGATGACCCCCAGTAGACGATTGTCATCATCAACAACCGGAAACATGGCGAAATCTTCGACAATCATCCTCTGGGCAACGGTAGCCAGGCTGGTTTCAGGCTTGGTGGTGACTGGCTTGGTGACAATTTGAGCTAACTTAGTGCTGGCATCTTGGTTGGAGACATCGCGCATGGTGACCACTCCTCGAACCTTTCCCCAGTCATCAATAACGGGGTAGCGCACATGGTTGTTCTTCCTAACCAGACGATGATAATCGTTGACCGTATCCTTAATATTTAAATAACCATAATGGGATTTAAGGCTGTAGACCTGAGCCACGGTCTTAATGTCCGTCTTTATCCGAACGTTGGACAGGGCTCGATTAATCATACTGGCGACAGTAAAGGTATCATAGGCAGTGACCATGACAGGAATGCCCTGTTTTTGGGAAAGCTCTAAAACCCTGTCAGATACGGCGAAGCCCCCTGTTATCAGGATAGCTGTCTTATTTTCCAAAGCCAGCACTTGAATTTCTTCACGGTCGCCGACGATAAGAAGACCTCCCTTGACCAGATAGCGCCCCACATTTTTCTTGGTCATGGCGCCAATGGAGAAACGGCTAAATTCGTGCTTGAGGCCGGCACGGCCAGCAACGACATCTGATTCGGTGATCTTGGCGATTTCAGCATAGGTCAACTTCTCCAAGCGAACCTGAACCTTTTGCTCCACTCGAACGGTTCCACTACGAGGACGGGTTTCGACCAGGCCACGATTTTCAGCCTCCTTAATAGCTCGATAGGCGGTCCCTTCACTAACCGAGAGGTGGTTAGAAATGGAACGGACGCTGACCTGCTTGCCGATAGGTAGGCCCTCTAAATAATCTAAGATTTCTTGGTGTTTGGTCACAATAGATCACCCGCCTTTAGCTGAAATTCTAGGTAGTTTCGCATTTTGTGGCTATAGCGGTCGCTTCCCTTGAAGGCTCTTATCAATTTGAAACCAGCCTTTTGGGCAACCTTCTGACTGGCCAAATTTTCTTGATGGCAAATGAGGGACAGATTTTGCAAGCCGAATTGGCTAAGAGCTAGAAAGCTAATCGTCTTTAAACTCTCAGTAGCCAGACCTTGCCCCCAGAAATCCTGGCGAACAAAGTAGCCAATTTCGGCACTATTCTTGGTCAGATTGAGCTTCTCAAGGCGGATAGCCCCAATCATCTCTTGACTGGACTTGTCCTCTAGAGCCCAGGTTCCAAGGGGCTCCTTCATGAAGTAATGGACCAAGAAGTAATCGCTCTCCGCCTGACTGGCCTGGGCCGGAAAGATGAAGGCCAGATTGGCTGGATTTTGCGTAATTTTATAAAAATCCTCATGGTCATCAAAACGAAAAGGACGAAGCCAGAGGCTCTCCGTTTCCACCTGGGAATACCTGCCCAGAGCTGTCCAAATATCCATGCTTTTATAGTACAGTTTTTTAGGAACTTCGTCAAACCAACCAAAATCTGCTTTGTCAGATACACTCGTTGGCGTCAGAAATATCAAAGACCCTAGTCAAGTCATCAAAGGTAGCCATCACCTTCTGAGACTCAAAGTCACTGGGAGGGACTGATGCTTCTTCTACCATGACTGGAATGACTTTCTTTAAGTGTCCTCTATCCAAAAAAGCCGATGCCCAGCTTATTGAGCATCGACCACTTCTTTGGGCCTTATATTTCTAGGTTTGGAGCTTAGCTAGTCAGATTCATCAGCCATCAGCCAGTCATAGATCTCTTTAGGGCTGGCCAGGGCCATGAGTTCTTGGTATTTGACCAAGGCCACTAAATCCTGATAAATCTGGCTGGTAGAGATGTCTTTCTTGCTGGCAGCCTTATTGACCGTCATCACACCATCTTCGATGGTCACAAAATCCAATTCCTCAAAAATTTGAATCATCTTAATTAAAAGGATATCAGGTATCTTGAGGTAGTTCGCCAGTTCTTTCAACTTGTGGCGGACATCAAATTCGGGAAACTGATAGATGGTCTTGTAAAGCTTGGCAAACTGCTTTCTGGTGCCGTAGCCCGTTAAATAATAGGCCTGCTTAATCTGATTTTTAAAATAAATAACAGAAAAATCTTGGCCAGCAAAGGCTTGCTTGAGTTGGGCAGGCTCATCTGGTACCTCTAAGAGTACGACTGCCTGGGCCTTACTGTCCCCTTCTAGCGCTTGATTAAGGTTGGGAACCCCCTCAGGAATCTGGGCTGACTTTGCCCTAATATCAATAAGCTGAACCCCTTGAACCCGAGCATCAACCAGCATCAGTTGCAGACTGGTATGACCATTCCATTTATTGACTGACAGGGTCACAGCCAGCTCCAAACCACTAGCTTGGGCAAAATCTTGAGCCAGCGAACCTTGTGAAAAAGCCACCAAGCCAAATTCTGCCCCTCCCTGAGCCAATTTTAGTTTGAGATGGGCCCCATTTTGACCCATGGTTCGACTTTGAAGCACCTGGAAATTCCTTAAGAGGAAGACAGGTTTCCGATTGTCCATACCAAAGGGGGCTAATTTTTCCAAACTCTGAATGGTTTCTAGGGATAAATCCGCTAGCTGGAGCTCTTCATCAATGACCAGACTATTCTTGCCAGCCTGGTCCAGCCCCTTGTCAAGAATATAGGAACAAAGGGTATCTGAGAGCTGGTCGAGATTTTCAACTGCTAGGGTCATGCCAGCTGCTCCAGCATGGCCACCAAAGGCCTCAAAAATCTCCCGATGGGGATTGAGAGCCTCGAAAATATTAACCGCCTCAACCGAACGGGCCGAGCCCTTGGCCTCGCCATCCTCAATATTCAGGAGAATGACAGGCTGACTAAGTTTTTCTAAAAGCCGACCAGCAACAATGCCTAAAACCCCAGGATGCCAACCTTCCTTGGCCAGAACCTGGGCGGGTTTAGCCGGATCAATCATGGCCAAGGCCTGGTCATAAATATCCTGAACTACTTGCTTGCGCTCCTCATTTTTTTCCTCAATCATGAGGGCAATCTCGTGGGCCTCCTGGTCATCAAAACCAGTTAGGAGCTCAACTGCAGGATTGGGATCATCCAAGCGCCCCAGAGCATTGAGCATGGGCGCAATCTTGAAACCAACGGTTTCTTCATTGAGGTCGCTAGACTCAATCGCTGCCACCTGCATGAGCTCCTGCAGGCCAATGCGCTCGGTATGAGCCAGCATCTGCAGGCCATACTTGACCAGAATGCGATTTTCCCCAGTCAGGCTGACCATATCAGCAATGGTGCCAATAGCCACCAGATCCAGAAGCTCATTGGGAATACCTTCCAAAAGGGCACTAGCTAATTTGAAGGCCACACCACAACCAGCCAGATACTTAAAGGGATAGTCTCCATCTGGATGCTCAGGATGAACAATGGCGTAAGCCTCTGGCAGGCTATCTGGTAGGGAATGGTGGTCGGTGACAACAACATCAATGCCTTGCTCTTGGGCATACGCAATAGCTTCATGACCAGCAACACCATTATCGACGGTGACAATGAGCGAGATCCCCTCTTGCTCAATAAAATACTTGTAGACACTGAGGTTAGGACCATAACCGTCGGTAAAACGATTGGGCAGGTAAACCTGATTTTCAGCTCCTAGCATTTCCAAGGCCTCCCTCATGATGGAGCTGGAGGTCATGCCGTCGGCATCGTAGTCTCCGTAGATAAGAATCTTTTCCCCAGCTTCAATTGCCTGGCGAATCCGCTCTACCGCCTTGTCCATGTCATGGAGTAAATAGGGGTCGTGTAGCTGGGACAAGTCAGCCGACAGGAAATCTTCAAGCTTGGGCTGGTCATCAATGCCCCTTTGGTAGAGAATCTTGGCTGCCAAGTCATCTAATTCCTCAGTTTTTGCCAGCTCTAAAAAGGGCTCACTAGGAGCCTGGTCAACTTGTTTCCAATCGAACTTAGAGGTAATCATTTATAATTAAAAGCCTTTCTGGAAAGAAAATCTGCTGTCTTGGGAAAGAGGGCGTAAAATTTAGCGGCAAAGGCCATGGCTAGAGGCAAATTGAGCTCTCGCTTATTTTTGCCCATATTGGCGACAATTTTCTTGGCCACCTGTTCGGGGGTCAAACTATAACGAGCGACCGCCTTGAGATAGCTCCCTGAGGGGTCTGCTTTGTCAAAAAATTTGGTTGAGATAGGGCCAGGATTGACCGTCATCACATAGACCTGGCTGTCAGCCAATTCCAACCGCAGAGCATTGGAATAGCCAATGAGGGCAAACTTGGTCGCCGCATAGACAGAAGCCTTGGCGGTCGCCATCTTGCCAGCCATGCTAGCAATGTTGATGATATGGCCAGAACCAGCAACAGCCATCCGCTCGCCAACCAGACGGGAAAAATTGATGGCCGCTAGGGTATTAACATCGAAGGTCTCGCGAATGCTTGGAGCATCGAATGTATCGAAGGCCTTAAATTCACCAAAACCAGCATTGTTGATGAAAACATCAATGCGACCGAACTCTTTATAGACTTGGTCCACTAGCTGAGCTAGGGCCTGGTCATCACGACTATTGAGACCATAACTGTGGAAATTGGGCCTATCAGCATATAGCTTAGCCATTTTTTCTTGGTTTCGTCCCACAGCCAGAACAATATCGTCTTGAGGCAGGAGCTTGATGATGGCTTGAGCTAGGCCTCCCGAAGCTCCTGTTATGGCCACTACTCGTTGTCTTTGTGCTGTCAAATCTCTACCTCTTCTAGGTCCCAGACCACCTTGCTATTTTCAAAAATACTTCTCGCATCCGCTTCTAATTGGCGGACATCTCGAGCTAGGAAACGGGCGCTGATGTGATTCATCAAGAGCCTCTTGGCACTAGCATCCTTGGCCACCTGAGCTGCCTGCATATTGGTAGAGTGGCCATGGTTTCTAGCCAAGCGTTCATCTCCCCTACCATAGGTCGACTCATGAACCAAAATATCAGCCCCCAAGGCCAGGCGAACGCTGGCATGGCATTTTCTAGTATCCCCCAGAATGGCTAGCACCTTACCCTTGCGAGGGGCTGAAACATAGTCTTTAGCAATAATTTTTGTGCCATCTTCCAGAACCACATCTTGACCATTTTTCACCTTACCAAAGAGCGGGCCAAAAGGAAGACCAGCCGCTTTAAGCTTTTCAGCATCTAGAGTGCCTTCCAAGTCCTTCTGTACCACCCGATAGCCCACACAAAAAATCGTATGATCCAACTTTTCAGCATAAACCGTAAATTTATCCGTCTCCAAAATCTTTCCTAGGGAATGGGCATCAAACTCATGAAAATAAATGCGATAGGGCAGGCGGGTCCCCGATAATTTGAGAGTGGTCAGAACCATACTGCGAATACCGACAGGACCATAAAGATCGAGGTCGGTCTGTTCCTCGCTGGCTTGAAAAGAGCGACTGGCTAAAAAACCAGGTAGACCTAAGACGTGATCCCCATGCAGGTGGGTGATGAAAATCTTACGGACCTTTCGAGGCTTGATGGTTGTTTCCAAAATCTGTCGCTGGGTTCCTTCCCCGCAATCAAACATCCAAACTTGGTCAATTTCATTGAGGAGCTTCAAGACTAAACTGGAGACATTGCGAGCCTTGGCCGGTTGGCCGGCTCCTGTTCCTAAAAATTGCAATTCCATACGTAACTCTCTTGCTGGTCCCAGAAAACTCCGGGACCAGTCTTTCTAACTTCTTTCTATTCTTTTATATAAATGACAAACTGCCTCTGGCTAAAGCCATAATAAATTGGCCCCTGGGCCTTTTTACTTACTCGGTCAGCCACACTTAGAACCTCATCCGCATTATAACCAGAAATCTTGAGGTAGCCAGCCTGCAAACGGTAGACATCCGTCAGGAGGGCAGATTGGTCTAAGTCAAGCTTCTCCACATCGGTTTCAGCGAATTCCAGCGGTCTCATTTTAATGGTGCCAGCCTCCTGATAAACCTTGTAGTGGGGGAAAATCTGGGCTATTTCCAACAAGAGTTGACCCCTTATGGGCTCTTCATTTTCTGAAAATACTTGAGCCACTTCTTGGGCCGACTCATAAACAAAGCCATAAGACTTGCCAGATAGGTTTAGGCGGACAAAGGGCTGCCTTTCTTCTGCAAAAGAGGGCTGCTTGGTCAACCAACCAAAGGCTTGAGAAAGTTCCAAATAATAGGCCGTCGCTGCTTGAGGGCCTTCCTTCTGATAGAGCTCAGCAAAATAGGCGTTGACGACACTTGGAGGCGGGCACACCAAGAGTTGGGCGGTCTCAAGGCTCAGACTAGCCAGATTGTTTTTTAGATAGACCTTATCCAAACTGGTAAAGCCCCCGTATTTGAGGGCTAATTCCATCACATCAGTCATAAAATTCTTCCAATCTCCACTTATTTTTTTCAGCAATAAAACCAGAAATTTCTTGAGACTCTTGGTTAAATTGATAAGAACCCAGCAGGGCATACTTGCTTAAATCATAGAGCTTATAAAACTTATCTGGACTTACCTTGATACTAAAGGGTAGGAAAAGCTGCTCGATTTCATCCAAAATTTGCCGACGGAGAATTTGCCGACTCTCTGGTTCCCTTAAGGAAAGGCGAATATTGGGAAAGGCTGTGGCCACTAGGTCCTGGGCCTGATCCATCTTATTATAGATGGCTAGACGTGGGATATCCAGCATGTCCAAGTCCTTCAAAATATCTAAGACCACCTCTTCTTGCTCCGTGTGATTAGGGTTACTGGCATCAATGACATGAAGAAGCAAGTCCACATGACGACTCTCTTCAAGGGTTGATTTGAAGGCTGCCACCAATTCTGTCGGCAGGTCGCCAATAAAACCAACCGTATCGGTCAGGGTTACCTGAAATTGGTCCTTAAGAAAAATCTGCTTGGTCGTCGCATCCAGCGTTGCAAATAATTCATCGGCTTCGTATTGGTCCTTATCTGTCAAACGGTTCATCAGGGTTGACTTTCCCGCATTGGTATAGCCAATCAAACCGATTTTAAAGACGGACGAATCCAGCCGTTTTTCACGTATGGTGGAACGAGTTCTTTCAACCTGCTTAAGTTGCCGTTCTATATCGCTAATCTGATGGCGAATAGAGCGCCGATTGAGTTCCAGAAGACTCTCACCAGGGCCCCGACTACCAATACCACCAGCCTGACGACTGAGCATGACGCCTTGTCCTGCCAGCCTAGGTAGCATATATTTGAGCTGGGCCAGATGAACCTGGAGCTTGCCCTCATGACTACGAGCTCGCATAGCAAAAATATCCAAAATCAACTGCATGCGGTCAATCACCTTGACCCCAAAGGCCGTTTCTAGATTGGCGTTTTGTCTTGGACTTAGACGATTGTTGACAATGACCGTATCAATCTGGTCTGCCTCAATCATACTGGCCACTTCTTGGAGCTTGCCCGAACCAATAAAGGACTTGCTGTCGTATTTTTCACGCTTTTGCTGGTAGCTGGCGACAACTTGTGCCCCTGCTGTCTGGGCCAAACCCGCCAATTCCTGCATGGACATGTCGAAATTTTGACTGCTGGGCAATTCAACACCCAGCAAAATTACACTTTCGCTAGACTCAGCCGTTTCATGCATGTCCCACTCACCTTTCTATCAGCCTGGTAAAGCTTTTTCAAGGCAAAAATGGCTCTTATACTCTTCAAAAATCAAGACTATCCATCGTTAACTCACTTTGCCGTACCCAAGTACTGCCTGCAGTTCGTTGCCTCGGATACTTCTGATTTTTATTGAGTATTACCACCAGTTTTCTTCGCCCATTTGGACTTTCATTATATCACAAATAGGGGCAAATTTTACGAGGTCAAGGCTGAATTTTTCCATTAAAAAATGACCGGAAAATCCAGTCATTTTAATGGTCCTTATAAATTCAAAGCCTCAATTAGAAGCGAATAATTTCACGCGTTCTTTCGTATGATGACACGAAACGATCGGTGACGCCTGGTTCAACAACTTCCAGAGCATAGGAGATTTCTTCAAAGGAAGATTTATAATCGTATTCCTTCTCAAAAAGTTTGAGGGCAATTTCAAAGCTCTCTTGAACTGCAGGCTCAAAGCTACGATAGCGGTTGGAGTATTGCAGGAGTTGCTCGGTCAAAGTTGCATTTTGAACCACACGGTAGGTCGTTTCAATCAGAAGGTCCATGGAAGAACCAGCTGATTCGGTCAAGCGGGCTACCAAGTTAATATTGATGCGCCCTTTACTCAGTTCATCCAGGAGAGTTTCCAAATGCTCGCTGGTTGTAAAGAAGATACTGAGGAAGTCCTGAGGAATACCAGGCAAATTGCGTTTTTCCATGAAACGCTTAATCACATGGAGTTGGTTCACATAGTCATCGGCCTTAATCCGAGACTCATTTTCAATACGCTCAATTCCCTTGAGCTCACCGCTAAGTTCAATCTGACCATCCTCAACGTTAGACAGGGTCTTGAGGGCATCATCAAAGATTCTTTTAAGTTCTGAGAAAGGTTTCTCTTGGGTGTCAAAGTTTTCAATTGCCGGGATGGTATCGTCTTCGATTTTCTTCAATTCCTTAGCAAACTTGCTAACACTGAGCGTCTCATTGTCTTCAATAATGTAAAGACTGTTGAGGTGAGCCATTTCTTTTTCAAGCGCCTGATTATTGTGCTTAGCATGCTCCAAGTACTTGGGCAGGATCTTAGAATCCTTCATAACTTGCTTATTAGCATCAATTTCACGCTCGAAGATGGCATAGAGACCGTCAATCTTTTCTTGAATCTCTTCGTTTTCCTCAAGTGCTCGATCCAAGTCCAAGGTCGCTAGGCCATCTGCATTGCTAGAAATAGATTCTCGAATATCCTGGAAGCGACGCTCAATATTGCGTTCTGGGAAGTGGTAATGCGCATCCAAAAGCTTGCCATAACCCGATTCCAAATCATCCAATTGATCTGGGAAGTCGTCTTCCAACTTGGCCACAATAGCAGGGATTTTTTCTGATATTTGACCGAGGGCAATGGTATGCTCCTCAGCCTTATCCAAGATTTCAGCTGCTTCAACAGGGTCCCCTGTTGAGTTGAGGGTAACAAATTGAGAGAATTCTGCTTCAATATTCTTGAGTTGCTTCTCAATTTCAGTCTTAGTGGCACCAAAGTTATCAGAGTTATCTTCAATACTGGTCTTGAGATCTTCATAGAGGTCCAAGGCATGCTTAACTCTGGCACTATTCTTGTCTTCCTGATCTTTCAGAATTCCCAAGGCATCTCGAACTGAGCTAATATCTTCTTGGGCCAAATCCAATTGGCTCTCAATCGTGCCCAGAGAATTTCTGACCTTGAGGAAGCGGAAGGAATCATTTTGATTTTCCGCCTCAACCAGGTTGGCTTCGATATCCTTAACCGTATTGGTCGACAGGTCGGTCCACTTTTGATTCCATTCTCGGAAGGTGGTTTGACTTTGGCCAATCAGATTCAGCTTTTTAACGGACTCCAATTCCTTTGCGACTGGCTGCTCAAACAACTGTTGCTTGCGCTCTTCTAATTGTGCCAACCGTAAATCATTTCGTTTTCTAAGAATAACACCGATAAGATAACCGACAATGACCACAAGGACCAGGGCTACTATCAGCACTACAATTCCGCTCGACATGTTCTCTCCTTTAAGTCATGAGAAGGGTCTAAAACAAAGCTCAAGGAAGCCAATAGCCTTGAGCTTGCCTGTCCCACTTCTCTCTTTTTATCATTTTGATACCTTAATGCAAAATCCATTCCTCCAACCAGGCCTAAGCTGGTAGGGTAATCGGGCTTGCTAGAGCATAGCCTAATTTTCAAGGCTGAAAATCAATAAGCCTGCTCCTTTTCTTTCACATAGTACGCCCCATTA
The DNA here is from genome assembly GCF_900459175.1 of Streptococcus downei MFe28. Taxonomy (NCBI): domain Bacteria; kingdom Bacillati; phylum Bacillota; class Bacilli; order Lactobacillales; family Streptococcaceae; genus Streptococcus; species Streptococcus downei. The sequence goes on from NZ_UHFA01000002.1 coordinate 1,822,448, forward strand.
TATCATAGTTCTAGGGACTTATCAAAAAAAGTTCCAACTAAATATCTAGGGTAGAATAGACAGCATTTTCTTCAATAAACTCACGGCGGGGACCAACTTGGTCACCCATGAGCATGTCAAAAATCTTATCGGCTTCGGCAGCATCATCAACAGAAACACGAGCCATCAGGCGGTGTTCAGGGTCCATGGTCGTTTTCCAGAGTTGGTGGTCATCCATTTCCCCCAGCCCCTTGTAACGTTGAACGCTTGGTTTGGAGCGACCTTGGGTGTAGCGCTCCAGGGCTTCTTGCAATTTGGTTTCTTGGTCAGCGCCTGGTTGGATGTATTCCTTGACTTCACTACCAACCTTGACCCCATAAATCGGTGGCTGAGCAATGTAGACATAGCCAGCTTCAACAACAGGACGCATGTAGCGATAAAAAAGGGTCAAGAGCAGGGTTCTGATATGGGATCCATCGACATCGGCATCAGTCATGATGACCAACTTTTGGTAGCGAGCCTTGCTGACATCAAATTCAGCTCCAAAGCCTGTTCCCATAGCGGTAAAGAGGCTGCGGATTTCATCGTTGGCCAGAATCTTGTCCATGCTGGCCTTTTCCACATTGAGAATCTTACCACGAATAGGCAAAATAGCCTGGAATTCACGGTTACGGCCGGACTTGGCCGAACCACCAGCTGAGTCCCCTTCGACGATGAAGAGTTCATTTTGGCTGGCATCATTGGATGAACAGTCGGCCAATTTACCAGGCAGATTGGAAATTTCCAAGCCAGACTTTTTGCGAGTAACTTCACGGGCTCGCTTAGCAGCAATCCTAGCCTTAGAAGCTAAGATACCCTTTTCAACGATTTTCTTAGCAATCTGAGGATTTTCCAAAAGGAAACGTGAGAAAGCCTCGCTAAAGAGGCGATTGGTAATCTTAACTACCTCTGAGTTCCCCAGTTTGGTTTTGGTTTGACCTTCAAATTGCGGATTTGGATGCTTGACAGAAATAATAGCGGTCAAGCCTTCACGAACATCTTCGCCGGAAAGATTGTCGTCTTTTTCTTTGAGCAACTTGTTTTGCCGGGCGTAGTCATTGATAACCCGCGTCAGAGCGGTCCGAAAACCTTGTTCATGGGTACCGCCCTCGTGGGTATGAATATTATTGGCAAAACTGAGGACATTCTCATGGTAGGTACCAGTGTATTGCATGGCCACTTCAACTGAAATGCCATCCATTTCGCCATCAGTGTAGATAGGATTCTCAAAGAGGACCTCCTTGTTTTCGTTGAGGTAGTCAACATAGCTGACAATCCCACCTTCGTAGTGGTAAACCTGACTTTGCTCCTTGCCCTCACGCTTGTCGCTAATGGAAATCTTAAGCCCTTTATTGAGGAAGGCCAACTCTTGAATCCGTTTGGCCAGCTTATCAAAATCAAATTCCGTCGTTTCGGTGAAAATTTCTGGGTCAGGTGTGAAGTGAACAGTGGTTCCTGTTTTGTCCGTATCCCCGATGACCTTGAGGTCTGCAACTACGAGGCCACGCTTGTACTCTTGGAAGTGGATTTTGCCATTCTTATGGACCTTAACTTCCAAAGAGGTTGATAAGGCATTAACGACGGAAGAACCAACCCCGTGCAGACCACCGGAAACCTTGTAGCCGCCTCCGCCAAACTTACCACCGGCGTGAAGAACGGTGAAGACCGTTTCAACAGCGGGACGACCAGTCTTTTCTTGAATGTCAACTGGGATTCCTCGGCCATCATCAACAACAGTAATAGAATCGTCTTCCTCAATAAAGACCTCAATATGGCTGGCAAAACCAGCTAGAGCCTCGTCAATGGAGTTATCTACAATTTCCCAGACTAAATGGTGCAGCCCTTCTTTTGAAGTTGACCCAATATACATACCAGGCCGCATCCGAACAGCCTCCAGCCCTTCTAAGACCTGAATCTGACTGGCATCATATTCCTGAGCCAGATCCTCGCGATTTTTATTTTCTTCTGTCATCTTACACTACCGTTTCTAATAATAATTTTTCACCATCGAAAAGCTGAGCTTCAATTCCCGCTGCTCGAGCCGCCTGCAAATCGATTTCTCGGTCACCAATCGCCAGAGCGCTAGTCATGGCGTACTTATTCTTAAGATAAAGCATGGATTCGGGATTGGGTTTTCTAGCAAATTCCGACTCACTAGTCACCACTTCTGTAAAATACTGATTAATTCCCGCCTTCTTTAGAATATCTAAGACCAAATGGTTGCGGTGGGAAATCATAAAATTCCGTCCACCCTGATTAACAATTTTTGCCAGCAATTCTTTGGCACCTGCAAATAGAACCGGTTTCGCTAAAGCTTGAGCTTCGCGGTTCTTATAGTGGGCCCGAAAGGAGGGTTGATCAGGAATGAAATGAGCAATAGCCGCATCTGTTGAAATCTTCAATTTAGCATAGACCTGATCGTGATCAGCCTTCTGGCCAAATTCCTTTAAGGTTTGACAAAAGGCCCGCGTTGAGGTCTCATAATTATCAAGCAGAGTACCGCCTAAATCCCAGATATAATCATGAAATTTCATAATCTTTATTATAGCATATTTCGCTCTATTTTGCACCTTGCTTGTCCTATTTCCAGCCCCATTTCACGCCATTTTTGAGGCAAATAGCCCTCTACTTTTTTTCCAAATCAAAAGGCCTAGGAAAGAAACTTCCTAAGCCTGCTTTTAAATCCAATATTTGTTCCAACTACTGCGGCTCAAACCTTCGTCAATTCGTCTTTCCTTTGCCAAAGAATTCTGGTAGGACATGGAGAGAACCAGACCGACCCCAATCAAATTGGACATGAGTGAGGAACCCCCTTTGGAAATGAAAGGAAGTGGAATCCCTGTCAGGGGAAGAACTCCGATAGCCGCACCAATATTTTCAAAAACGTGGAAGAGAATCATCATGATGAATCCCGTCGCAATGTAGGTGTTAAAGACATTATTGGACTCAATCGTAATTCGAATCATACGGAAGATGAGAATTAAATAGAGCAAGATAACGACAATCGAGCCAACAAACCCGAAGTCCTCAGCAATGACCGTGAAAATCATATCTGATTCACGAACAGGTACTGATAACTCAGCAATATTAAAGCCCTTACCGAAAAGACCACCACTACCGATAGAAATCAAGCCCTGGACCTGCTGGTAGGCAATGCCTGACTCATAGGCAAAGGGATCCAGCCAGGCAGCCACCCGGTTAATCTTATAGGTTTCCATTCCCATATGATAGAGCCACTCCTTGCCCCAATCACTAGTAAAGATGAGGAGGAAAAGGCCAAAGCCGAGCCCCGCCACCAAGAGAGCCGATAGAATAATCCGCCAGGAGACGCCGGATAGGACTATCAGGCCGGCCAGAATAGCCAGAAAGACCATAGCTGTCCCCATGTCCTTCTGCAATACTAAGAGCAAGAGGACAGGAGCCGTTACAGCAAGATAGATGAGAATCAGTCGGCCGTCTTTTTTGAGCGAAGGCTCTTCTTCCTTATACTCATCCTTGAACCAGACCCCCATTCGAGCCAACATGAGAATATAGGCAATCTTCATAAATTCCGAGGGCTGAAAGAGACTGACCGAGCCAACGCTGACCCAGTTCTTAGCCCCTGTTGAAGCAACCAGGGTTGGACTATAAATGAAGAGGGGTAAAACCATCAAGGCCAGACCCGCGCCATAGAGGTAGGGGGTCAGTTTCCAGAGCCGCTCGACATCGAAAAACATAACGACAAAAGCAATAATACAGCCGACCACAATTCCGATGACCTGCTGGATAATAACCGAGAGGACAGAATGGGGATTATCATGGCTGGTCGCTGTATAGATGGCCACCATCCCGATTAAGATTAAGAGAAAAACAGGAAGGATGACCGTATAGTCAATGCGACTATCTAAAGGTCTTTTTCTTTTTCTGGGCATTGCCACACTCCTTAAAATAACTAGTATCCATTATAGCATGTAATCATGACAAAGGCATGACCTTAAAAGACAAAATATTGTAAAATTAGACTCGACCCTGCAACTGCTGCCCAGGTAATCAGACCTGTCAAGAGAGGTTTGTGACCGGCTTTCCTAAATTGTTGAAAGGAAACCTTACAACCGATACCAGCCAGAGCCATGGCCATCAAAAATTGCGAAACTGACTTCGCATAGGGGATGGCTACCCTAGGAAAAATTCCCAAGGAAGATAGGATAGAGGTCACGACGAACCAGAGGATAAACCAAGGGAAGATTTTCATAAATGAAAAATTCTGTTGACTTTTTCTGGATTGATAGAATTTAAGACCAGCCAAAATCAGGCAGGAAGGCACAATCATTAGAGCCCTAGCCAATTTAACAATGGTCGCAAAGTCACCAGCCTTCCGACTATAACTATACCCTGCAGCCACAACTGAGGAAGTATCATTGACAGCTGTCCCTGCCCAGAGACCAAAATTATAGTCAGACATCTGCATCAGGTGGCCAAGAGCCGGAAAGAGAAAGACCGCTATAATATTAAAAAGAAAGATGGTGGACATGGAGAGGGCAATCTCGTCATCTTCTGCTTCTAAGATAGGGGAGGCGGCTGCGATGGCAGAACCCCCACAGATGGCTGTCCCAAAACCAATCAAGGTCTCCAAGTTTTTCGATAGTTTGAGCCAGCGACCAACCAAGTAAGAGACCATGAAAGAAATTAAAATCGTCGTAATCGAAATTTTCAAGGAGGACAAGCCAGTCTTTGAGACCTCTTGAATGGACATGCTAAAACCTAGAACAATAATCGAATACTGGAGAATTTTCTTACCACTAAAGGCAACCCCCGCTTGGAAACCTTCTTTCAGCCCAAAAAGATTATTGACCAAAATGCCCAAAATGATAGCAAAAACACTAGAGCCGATTAGAGGAAAGAAATTCCCCAAAATCATGGCCATCAGAGCTAGACTTGCTGTCAATGCAAAACCAGGCAGATAGGCTTGCAATTTTTCCATGGAAACCTCCAAAAAATATTATCGCTTCTATGTTACCACTTTTAAAGAAGCAATCAAGCCCAAAATGGGCTAAATGATAGACTCAAGAGCCCAGTGAGCCAATTAGGGCAGGTTTTGCAAAAGTTCACAAACTCATTATCAAAAATGATGATTCCAATCATCATCCCAGATGACATCATCACCTAGGGTAATACTCAACAAGGTCTTCTTTTTCATATCAGGTTTGTCATCATCGCCAATTACAATGGATAGGTACCAGCTAGAATCCTCTCAACCATTAACCGTCCCAGCCAAAATCATTGATTCGGGACCAATGAAGGGAGCCGGTTCCCATTTTGTCTGCTCCCAGTTGATCTGCACACTTTCAATTCGGCCAAGGCCATGATGCAAAACATACTCGTTAATCTTTTCCTGATGCTTTTTAGCATAGGCCAGCTGTTTCTCATGGTCGGTTAATTCTCTTGTGCTTGAGGTTGATTCGGGAGCCTTGCTCATTGGATTTTCCGTTCTAAGTTGCCAAGCTGCTAGTAAAATCATCAAAATAGGCCAAGAAAAAAGGCGCTTAGACAGATAAATTTAATCCTCTGCCTTTGCTCAGCCTTTCGACTACAATCATTTTTGTCAGACATGAGAACTCTCCTTCGTTATTTGAGACCAGAAAAGTCATCAGCTTTTTTAGTCCTACCCAATAAAATAGTAAAACACTTTTTAAAGAGATAAAGCAGACCAACACTTAGACCAATTAGGGTAAAGGCCAGGAGGCTAAAGGCTCCCACTGTCATTGACTTTTTCATAAAAACACATCCTTAAAATAAACTTATAAAAAGTATAACAAATCTGCTAACCTCCTGCAAGGAAAATCTGGGCATCAAAAAAATTGTATCATTCGGAACGTAGTTTTAACTGTGCTAAAACTGCATCAATAGCTCTAAATTCAGCTTCGCCATTATGGCTTGCTTCATTAAGAGCTATAGAAAAGCCCAGCCGAAACTGAGCTATTATGATATTATCTAACTTAGTCAGGAATCAAGATTCAGGCGAGCTGGCCTTCAGCGAAAATCCTTATCCACCAGCCTCAAGCCTTATTCACCCTTGTTCCAGAAGTCGGTTACGGCACCCTTGGAGGCCGAGGAAACGATATGGGCGTATTTACCGAGGACACCACGTGAATAAAGTGGTGGGATGGTTGTTTCAGCCTTACGACGTTCCAGTTCTTCCTCAGAAACCTTCATGGTGATTTCCTTGGTATCTTGGTCAACAATAACGGTATCACCAGTTCTCAGATAAGCGATTGGACCACCATCTTGAGCTTCGGGAGCTACGTGACCAACAACCAGGCCGTAGGTACCACCAGAGAAGCGACCATCGGTAATCAGGGCAACCTTGTCACCTTGTCCCTTACCAACCAGCATGGAAGATAGAGAGAGCATTTCAGGCATACCAGGACCACCCTTAGGACCAACATAGCGGACAACAACAACATCGCCATCAACGATGTCATCAGCCAGAACTGCTTCGATAGCATCTTCTTCAGAGTCAAAGACCTTGGCAGGACCTTCGTGGCGACGAACCTTAACTCCAGAAACCTTAGCAACGGCACCATCAGGAGCCAAGTTACCCTTGAGGATAATCAAAGGTCCATCGGCACGTTTAGGATGATCCAAAGGCATAATGACCTTTTGGCCCGGTGTCAAATCATCAAAGTCAGCCAAGTTTTCAGCTACTGTCTTACCTGTACAGGTAATCCGATCACCATGGAGGAATCCATTAGCCAAAAGGTATTTCATAACGGCTGGTACCCCACCGACATTGTAGAGGTCTTGGAAAACATACTGACCAGATGGCTTAAGGTCGGCCAAATGTGGCACTTTTTCTTGGAAGGTGTTGAAATCTTCCAAGGTCAAGTCAACATTAGCGGCATGGGCAATCGCCAAAAGGTGCAAGGTCGCATTGGTTGAACCACCTAGGGCCATGGTAACGGTAATGGCATCCTCAAAGGCTTCCCGGGTCAGAATGTCAGAAGGCTTGAGACCCAACTTAAGCATATTGACGACTGCACGACCAGCTTCTTCAATATCTGCCTTCTTTTCAGCGGATTCTGCTGGGTGAGAAGAGGAACCTGGAAGACTCATTCCCAGAACTTCTATAGCTGTTGCCATGGTGTTGGCGGTGTACATACCACCACAACCACCAGGGCCAGGGCAGGCATTACATTCAATCTGCCGCACTTCTTCTTCGGTCATATCGCCATGGTTCCAGTGACCAACCCCTTCAAAGACTGATACTAGGTCGATATCCTTACCATCCAAGTTCCCTGGAGCAATGGTCCCACCGTAACCAAAGATAGCTGGAATATCCATATTAGCGATGGCAATCAAAGAGCCTGGCATATTTTTATCACAACCACCGATAGCGACAAAAGCATCAACATTATGACCACCCATGGCTGCCTCAATGGAGTCAGCGATGATATCCCGCGAGGTCAAAGAGAAACGCATCCCTTGGGTCCCCATGGCAATCCCATCAGAAACAGTAATGGTCCCGAATTGCACAGGCCAAGCACCGGCGTCCTTAACACCGACTTTGGCCAATTTACCAAAGTCATGCAAGTGGATATTACAAGGCGTGTTTTCAGCCCAAGTTGAAATGACCCCAACAATGGGTGTATCAAAGTCCTTATCGGTCATCCCTGTCGCCCGCAACATGGCACGGTTGGGTGACTTGACCATACTATCATAAACAGCTGAACGATGACGAAGCTTCTTCATATCATCTGACATAAGATTTCCTTCTCTCTAGAAAAATATAGTAATCTAACCGACGTCAGGAGGGTCTCCTCATCAGTTAGAAATATAAACAAAATTTTATCGGGGACTGATTCCTAAGGCAATCCGACCCAAGCGACTGATGCGTGTCAATTTCCAAACCGGCTTCCAGACCACCTTAACACTGGCTGACTCTATTCCATCAATGGTCTTAAGAACCTCAGCCAAATCAAGGGGCAGGGTATCGGCACAGCCACAGGCTACATCGGTGAAAGTCATGACCACCTGACAATGACCTTTTTCATCAATGGTGATTTCATAAATCAAGCCCAGATTATAAATATCCAACTCGATTTCCGGGTCATAGACGGTCTCTAACTTTTCAACCAAGTCTTGGCTGAGAGCCTTGGCACGGTCATTTAACTTGATGTCATCCCTCATTAAGAATCCTCCCTTCTATAATTCATAATTGTAGCACAATTCAGACAATTTGTCTAGATGAAAATCATTATAAATAAGGATTGAGGAAGGTCAGAAAAGTCTGATAAGATGGGCTTGAAGCCAACTCAAGATAAAAGAAAAAGACAAACCAGAGGTCTCTCTAGTTTGCCCTCGATTTAAATCGCTGCTGCTTTTGAAGTAAGCCTTCTTTATTTTTCAGAACCGTAGACAGTCACTATTTTCTCAGCAATCCTTTCGACATCAGCTGTCAAGCCCCGCATTTCGTAAGTATCGAGGACTGGAAAACCGAATTGTTCGGAGTATTGGTAGGCCGTCAGACAAAATTGGTTGTTAAAGTTGCGATTGCCACTTCCGACAATGCCCAGACAATTTCTAGCATTATTGCCCTTAGCAATTAGCTTGCGTAAATCGGTGGTCAGGATCTCCTGGTCGCCATTATCGACACCATTACCACCTTCCAAATAAGTTGGCAGAAAAGCCACATAGGGCTGGCCGAGGTCAGGATAGGCCTGCCCCTCCTTGACCAGCTCCTTAACATCCAAGGTCTCAACCGGAATCTCGGCGTGATTGAAAGCAAAATAATCAACCAGCTTTTGGACAAAGGCCTTGGTGTTCCCACTCAAAGAAATATAGACAAATTTCACAGTTTGCTCCTTCAACCACTAGATATTGTGGTATTCCTAGATTTAATCTACAAGATATTGTAGCACTAGGCAAAGGTGGGGTCAAGTTATTTGGAGAAAAAAGAAAAGCCTCGGCTGAGCGAAGCATTGAAATCATATCCCCTGCCGGAATCGAACCAGCAACTACTCCTTAGGAGGGAGTTGTTATATCCATTTAACTAAGGAGACACATTAACGTACCAATCCCTTATATTGTACCCTAGACTACGGATGAATGCAACTTTAAAAAAGTCCTATGCCAAATTTAAATCATTCATAGTTCCTAAATCGAAATGAGATAGGTCCCCCGCCATTCTTTTACGACAGCGTCCGCTACCGCAAGGGCAAAATCAGCATAGGAGATTTCTTTCTTAAGAAAAAAATCTTCTGCCATTGTTGGGGAGTGCCTCTGATAGCTCCCCGTCCTATTTCCATCTGGACGATAAACAGGGGGCGGTATAAGATAAGTCCAAGAATCTTTAAGAGATGATTCTTCTAAGTAATCCCTCAACTTAGCATGTGCAGCTCCACGTGGCAAAGTCATTGCAGGGAAACAATCAGTCTCCCAGAAGCGCTGTCCATTCTCAAGCCTTAATGCTCCTGCTCCCCCTACGGTTACTATACGGAATTCTTTTGAAAAAGGAAAGGCTCGACGAAGGCGCTGCTCTAATTGAACTAAAGCGTCATCTGGTATATCTTCTCTTAAACGAATAGCCTGAACGACAATATCAATATCATGATCATGTAGTACTCTTTGCAATTTTCCTTCATCTTCTATATCAATAACAGTGCTTCTCACTGCTTTTCTTAAGGGAGCCAATCTGGCCTTGTCTGATTCTTTTCTTAGTCCTGCTAAAATCTGGACAGAGTCTTGTTTGATCAGTTCGTCTATGATTAAGCGGCCAGTTCTGCCTGTTGCCCCTAGAACTAAAACATTTATCATCTGATCCTCCTGAATCTCCAAACTAACCATAGGTAGACATTAATTACAAAATAAGAAGCGTTTAAATGTCAACAACAATAATTGATTGCATAGGGAACCAAACTGGTCACCACAATTTTCATAATCGTTAGCCTATATTTTTTACGTTTCTTGTAAATAATCTATTTTAATTGTAGATAATCTACAAATAATATACCTAAAATTATTTCGATAGTCAAGAAAAAATTGTAGATTTTTCTCAATTGTTATAGAATAACACAGTAACTAAATTTACAGCGAAAAGGATTGAAATGGCATGAAAAAGGATTTTGATGATTATTCTGCTCTTCTTGATGTTAACTTGATAAAAAAGTTAGTCGTTGGCATTGGGGAAGTTTCTAAAATAACAGGCATCCCAGTTAGAAAAATTCGTTATTGGGAAGAAAAAGGTATCATTAACTCTCAAGATAGTAAAGAGGGCAGTACCAGAAGATTTGATTATATAAATATCAAAAAAATGCTTTTGATTCAGGAAATGCTTGAGGAAGGTTTCACCTTGGATTTTGCCGCTAAAAAGGTTGAAAAGCGATTAGCTGCATTAAACGCTATGTTTAAAAATTTGGTAGAAGAACTGAAAGATATTGACAAGTAATTGAGGTTGAGACTAATAAAAAAAGTTCCGATTGGAACCTTTTTTATTAGTCTTAACGACGGACTTCTTGAATACGTGCAGCTTTACCTTGAAGGGCACGCAGGTAGTACAATTTAGCACGACGGACTTTACCATGACGAGTTACTTCAATCTTTTCAACACGTGGTGTGTGAACTGGGAAAGTACGTTCGACACCGATACCGCTTGAAATCTTGCGGACAGTGTACATTTCTGAAATGCCTTGACCCTTACGAGAGATAACAACGCCTTCAAAGATCTGAACACGTTCACGGTTACCTTCGACAACCTTAGCGTGAACACGAACGGTGTCACCAGGGCGGAAGTCAGGGATGTCAGTACGAAGTTGACTTTCAGTCAAACTTTGGATTAATGGATTCATTTATTTTCTCCTATCTTACTAATCTTAGGTGCTTGTCCCAGCGGATTAGCCGTATTTTCGTGTGTCCATTACACACATAGAAATATTTTACACTATGATTAGCGTTTTTGCAAGGCATAAATCGTATGTTTATGGCTAAAGAGAAAGGCTGCGACTGCCACGATAGCAAAGTAGGGGGTATTGGCAAAGCCAAAGACCTCACCGCCCAAGAGAATTGGGGCTAGGAGGGTATTGGTAGCTGAACCAAAGACGCTGACATAGCCCAGTCCTGCCACTAGAGCAACTGGCAGGCCAAAGAAACCTGCTAGAACCACCCCTAGGCTAGCTCCGATGGCAAAGAGGGGCGTCACTTCACCCCCTTGGAAACCAGCTGCTAGGGTGATGACCGTCAGCAGTAATTTCAATGCCCAATCCCAAGCATAAATCTTACCTCCCATGAGACTGGCTGAAATCAAATTGGTTCCCAGACCCGTATAGCGTCCATTCCAAAGTAAGAAAAGAAGGAAGGTCAAGCCAATACTGATGATGGCAATCCGCCAATAAGGATTTTTAAAATAATGACTCACTTGCTTCTTGGCCCAGGCCAGACTAGCCGCAAAGAGACTGCCAACAAGGCCAAAGCAAAGGCCCAAAATCAGCAACTTGGCAACCACAAGGGGTTCCAATTGCAAATGAACTGAGACGGAAACGGCAAATTTTTCCAAGCCCAGCACATGGGAGGTCTGACTGGCCACCAGGGAAGCAATCAAGGCTGGCAATAGGGCTGAAAAAGCTAGCTCGCCAACGACTAGTACCTCAATAGCAAAGAAGGTCGCTGCCAGAGGAATCTGAAAGAGACCGGCAAAACCTGCCGCCATCCCTGTTACCAAAAAGATACGAGAGCTATTCTTTAGAGGAATCAGCTTGCCAAACCAATGAGAAACCGTGGCCCCAATTTGGACCGCTACTCCTTCTCGACCAGCACTTCCTCCGAAAAGGTGGGTCAGCCAGGTCGCCACCATAATCAAGGGAATCAGGACTTTAGGAATACTCTCTCGCCTTTCATGACCGACCTCAAAAACTAAGCCCATTCCTTTACTGGCGTCACCGCCGAAGCGTTGGTAGAGCCAGATACTGACGAGACCAGCTAGAGCTAGAAAAGGTAGGGTCCAGACCAAGTGACTGTCACGAAAAGCACTAACAAAAAGCAAAACCTGGCCGAAAACCGTGTCAATTGTCCCAATCACCAGACCGATAATGACCGCTGCGACAATCAGTAGCGCCTTATTTTTTAATGAGTGATACACAAAATTCCTCCATGACTAAGAGCAAGAGCCTTTGCTCATTTAGGATAGAGCCCCCCCAAGTGAAATACCCTTCTGCTTGAGCTCAAATTCGTCCAATTCTTGGTTTACAACGATGCCCGCAAAAATTCAGCAGAACTGCCTGGTTGCCTAGGATTAGCCTAGTTCAACTCTTGACTTTGATAGGCACGAGACTCTTTCATAATATCTGCAAAGCTGGCCCGGATAAAGGGCTCAAAGGCTTGATTTTGAACCAGACCAGATACCTTGTCCAAAACAGCCTCTTCGCGGGCCTGATCATAGATGGCTTTACCTGTCGCCTTCTTATAAGCTGCCACCTGAGCGACCAGCTCCATCCGCTTTTCAATCAAGGCCACCAGATCCCTATCAATCTTATCAATATTGTGGCGAATGTTTTCTAAATCCATAAAAAGCTCCTATTCATGATTTTCAAAACACCTCATTATAGCAAAAAGAGCCCAGCAAAACTAGGCTTTCTTTCGCTTTAGCATCCACTTGACTACTAGGTAGACCAAGAGGGTCAAGACTAGGAGGACGAGGATGCGTTTGATATTTCCCTTGATAATAGCATCCCCACCAAAGGCGTATAGACAGGAGGTAGGGAAGACACCTATTAAAACACAGGGCAACCATTTTTTTAGGGGCAAGTTCATTTCCATCACCAAATAATTGACAAGAAGAGTTGGAAAAACTGGTACCATATAACCCAAACTGATGGCGAGATAGGGATTATTTATTTTCTTAAGAAAATCCAGCTTATCTGAAAAGGATTTTTCTCGCTCCGTAATCGTTATCTTGGAGAGAAGCTTTAGGGAGAGAAAATTTCCCAAAGAATTGGCCAGCAGATTCATGACAAAGCCCAACCAGGGGCCAAAGACGACTCCATTGAAGACCGCAAGCACAGCATTGGAAAGAAAGGGAACCGCCGAACCCAGAGCTGTCAGTAGAATCAGAACGCAGAAATTAAAGAGATTGGCCGTCGAAAACTGGCGACCAAAGGAAACTACCTGCTTCTCAACATTAAAGAAATCGCTCAGATTATCCCAGAAGCGATAGGCAAAAAAGCCCAGATAAATCAGGCCAATAAGCAGGCCCAGCGAGGCTAGCAAATAGCGCAAGCTCCGACTCTTTAAATTAATTTTCTTGAAAGGCATAGGCCTATTATAGGGAATTACTGAGTGAAATTCAAGATGAGGGTGATCAATTTATCAAAACCTTAGAATAGACTTGTTCGGAAAGTATGCCTAGTTAAAATCAAATTTGATACTTTCTTAAGTAGTGCGGACGGAAGAGACCACCGTTGGCGTTCCATTCCTATTTTTTGAGCCCTTCGCTTTTCTTTTTTTGGCTCAGGCAGATTTTGTCCTCTGGACAAAATCTCTTCAAAAAATCCGTTATTAGCAACAAAAAGGGGTGTTGCTAATAATACCACTACGGCGAAAGTATCGTCTAGCTTCACCTCAATTACCTCCCCCCTAAAATTTAATAAATTAAATACCCGTTGTGCTAGTTAATCAGGCATAAGCCTTAGAATACTTCAAACTCAGCCCAAATTCATTTTGACTATTTTCCAGCATGAGTAAATAGATGAGTAAAATAGCTTCTACTCTAAACTGTAATGCCTGAAGGTTTCGACAGCGTAAATTCTCAATGCCAAACTGTTCTAAGCTCGAAAAGACGGTTTCAATCGGTTTGCGCAATCGACTAATTTTATAGTTCTCAAACCAAGAATAGTCCGCCATATTTTTCCTGAGTTGAGAAATTAAGGTGATACCACAATTGGCCAACTCTTTCTTAACCTGCTTGTCAATATAGCCCTTGTCTCCATAAATCAGTGGAATAGAGCTGTGTTCCAGTAATTCAAAAGCCACTTGGCTATCGTAAACAGAGGCTGACGTTACTACATAATCCAAAGGAAAGCCCCTATCGCTGACTAAAACGGAGAACGTCACCCCGTAGTAGTGAATCTTCTTCGTGGCGTTGTATCCGATGTTAGCGACTTCTGATAAAAGGCTAGCTCTTAGATTACGGATGGGATGACATAAGGCACAGGGAAAACTGTCAATCAGGCCAAATGAAGAGGTCTCACAAAGGGAGGATACCATAAAGTAGCGTATGCGTTGGATGCTTTGGGAAAGGTTTTGACAAATCCGACAAAAGCGGGAACGTTCTGGAAAGTCATTAGGAAAAAGGCTATGACGAATGGCTCGATAAATTGAGCTGGCTGTTCGGCACCCCTCTTGAATGGCCCAGAGATAGCTGGCGATGATAATGACATCGGGTTGCTTTTGTAAGTGAACGTTTCGCCGATGCCTCACGCAGTAGGGAACGAACCGGTCATAAAGTGTACTCACTTTTGTTAGCAAAACTGAAAAAATATCTTGTGTTTGATGTGGATTTGCGAGATAATAGTCTTGGCTTTGCCTATCATTCCCTCATTTCGTGGTTGTTCTGAGTTTATGATAGGCAAAGTTTTTTATTTTGGCTAGTGTTAACTAGCACAACGGGTAAATTAAATATCTCTGTACTTCTTCTAAAGGAAGTATTTAAGGTAAGTGAACTTGTTTCCGAACAAGTCTAATATAAAAAAGGAAGCCAACAATGCTTCCCTTTTAAGGTTAGTGATAGTCAGGCACCCCTAGTGCTTGCCGTAATCTAGCAAGACTTTTATGTCTTAGTTAGATTTCCTTAGGTTACGACACGTAAAAACGGGAAGCCGATGTTGCTTCCCGTTTGGAGTAAGTGATAGGAATAGGCTAGACACCATAGTGCTAGCCGTTCATTTCTTAGATCCTTTGGGTCATAGAAATGTTTTTCTATCACCCTACCGAGCCTTCCATGCTCATGTTGATGAGGGTGTTGAGTTCGACGGCGTACTCCATAGGGAGTTCCTTAGTGATAGGATCCATGAAACCATTGATAATCATGGCTGTAGCATCCTCTTCGCTGACGCCACGGCTCATCAGATAGTAGAGTTGGTCCTCAGAAACCTTAGACACCTTGGCCTCATGCTCCAGAGCAACATCTGAATTATGAATTTCATTGAAGGGGATGGTGTCTGAGCTTGACTCTTCATCCATAAGAATGGTATCACACTCGATGTGGGACTTGGAACCCTTGCTATTTGGGGCAAAGCGAACAGTTCCCCGATAATCAGTTCGACCACCATCCTTGGCTACAGATTTAGAAATCAGAGTACTAGAGGTATTGGGAGCATTGTGATAGACCTTACAGCCCGCATCCAAGTGTTGGCCATAGTTGGCAAAGGCCATGGAAAGGACCGAACAGCGAGCATGGGGGCCATTGAGTAGGGAACAAGGGTATTTCATATTGACCTTACTTCCCAAATTTCCATCAATCCACTCCAGGGTTCCATTTTCTTCAACGGTTCCCCGCTCGGTTACCAGATTATAGACATTATCCGACCAGTTCTGGATGGTCGTGTAGCGGAAGGAAGCGTCCCGTTTAACAACAATTTCAACGCTAGCAGCGTGGAGACTGTTGGTCGTATAAGATGGGGCCGTACAACCTTCGATATACTGGATAGAAGCTCCTTCATCAACAATCATCAGAGAGCGCTCAAACTGGCCAGCATTTTCACTGTTAATCCGGAAATAGGTTTGGACTGGCATGGGACATTGAACGCCTTTAGGTACATAGATAAAGGTTCCCCCTGACCAAACAGCTCCGTTAAGGGCCGCGAACTTATGTTCGGCATTGGAAATAACCGTCCCAAAATACTCCTTGAAAAGCTCAGGGTACTCTTGCAGGGCTGTATCCGTATCGGTGAAGACAATCCCCAGCTTTTCAAACTCTTCCTTCATATTGTGGTAGACCACTTCGGACTCATACTGGGCAGCCGCACCAGACAGGTACTGCTTTTCTGCCTCAGGAATCCCCAAGCGGTCAAAGGTTTCCTTAATCTTATCGGGGACTTCTTCCCAAGAACGCGAACGGTCCTTGGATAGCTTTTGGTAGTAGATAATATCATCAAAATTGATACCCGAAAGGTCTGGCCCCCACTTGGGTAGGGGGAGCTTGTGAAAGAGCTCCAAGGATTTGAGGCGATAATCCAACATCCATTGAGGTTCATTTTTCACTCGAGAAATTTCACGGACAACTTCTTCGGTCAAGCCCTTACCTGTTGAAACCAGGGCATTGACCTCATCATGGAAACCAAAAGCATAATCTCTATTCTTAGCCATATTTCCTCCATCTATCTGAAAAAACGACTTTTGCCGATTCTTATAGTCTCGCTTTAACTAGCTAACTCTCATTATAACGTCTTTGAGTAGAATTTTCACGAAAAAGAAACCGACAGTTTTGCCGATTTCTCTATTTTTTATCTAGGCTAATTTGTCAGACATTGTTTGGGCGAAGGCTTCGAGATTTTCAATATCCTCATCCTCTGCTGCCAGGTCTACCTTGACAGAATCAGCACCCTTACTGGCACCTGTCAGAGCGAATTGGTCCTCAAATTCATCGACAGACTTGCAGAAATAATCGTAGAAGGTATCGCCGGAGCCAACCACCCCATAAATCTTACCCGAAAGATCAACATCAGCTAAATCTTCGTAAAAATCAACGATTTCATCGGGCAGGTCACCATCGCCATAGGTGTAGGTGGCAACGATGGCCATGTCCGCATCTTCAAAGTCAGCTGCATCAACTGTTGTACACTCATCAACATCAACAGTGTGCCCCAGTTCTTCTAATTTTTCAGCCACAATATCGGCAATCTCTTCAGTATTGCCCGTCATACTCGCATATACAATCTTAGCTAAAGCCATAGTTTCCTCCAAATCATCAGTGTTTCGATTATACCACATTCCCTGAAAATTTTATAGGGAGTCAGCCTATAAATAGGGCTGGTAAGCCTCTTCTAGCATCCGAGATAACTGGTCCTTTTCCTCCTGACTGGTAAAGGCAGCGGAGATAGCGTTTTGATTGAAGGTTAGAAAATCAGCTGGGCTGGTGGCAAAATACTGGTTAAAAAGTCGGTATTCCTTAGTCAAATTGGTATCAGAAACCGTCCGATTATCAGTATTGATGGTGATTTTAGCCCCTGCCTTTCGCAATTCCTGGTAGGGATAGTCGGTTAAACTCGGAGCGGCCTTGGTCTGGAGATTACTGGTCAAACAGAGCTCGGCTACTGCTCCTTCTTTCACAAATTCAGCAATAATCTCTGGATGGTGGGTGATAGCGGCAGCATGCCCCATCCGCTTGATTCCCATCTCCAGGGTTTGAACGATATGCTGGGGACAGCCACATTCACCAGCATGCAGGGTTAGAGGATAACCTAAGTCTTGAACCTTCTTAATTAACTCTTGAATCTTGGCAGGCGGAAAGGCGTGTTCATCCCCAGCAAAGTCAAAACCAGCTAGGCCTTGAGGGGCCAGATGGGCAACCTCTGAGAGGATGTCCCAGGTCAAGTCCGGATCTGATTGGCGCATACCACAAACCAAGGCCCTGCTAACGATACCAAAGCCTTCATGGGCCCGCTTGAGACCAGCGAGAACAGCTTGGATAGTCTGACTGGCTGTCAGACCCTGGTCCATAGACAATTCAGGAGCAAAGCGAATTTCACTGTAGATGACATTTTCCTGAGCCTGCTGGCGGGCAACATCATAGGCTGCCAGCTCAAGGGCCTCTTGGGTTTGTAAGAGGGGACGGATAAAGTCAAAGGTCCTGAGGTAATCCATCAGATTTTGACAATGTTGGGGCGCTGTTACCAAAGCTCTCAAGTCAGAATCTGAAGCTGGAATGGTAATGTCAGCTATCTGAGCCAGTTGTCGAATAGTCGGTAAGGAGAGTGAGCCATCAAGATGACAGTGGAGTTCGGTTTTGGCAAGCTTTTGATACATGATAAATCCTTTTACAAATAATTTTTCCTATCTTATCATAAATGAGAGGAAATTCAAGAGACAATTTCACAGTTTTTATGGTTTGAGACACGCTTGCAGGATCATCTCGAGCACGTGTCAAACTTTTGTAATCTCTTGGTCTTTCTGTTAGGATAAAATCTGAAAAGACAAGAAGGAGGATGTGACTATGTCTGATTATCAATTACCAGAAGTTTGGGAAAATCCAGCCCAAATGGGGGGGACTTGGGGCTCTCTCAATCAACCAACTGCTGGTGCTCGCTTTGAGCAGCATTTACCTAAGGGCGACCAACCCTTCCAGCTCTATTCCTTGGGAACACCAAATGGCATCAAGGCTACTATCATGTTTGAAGAATTAAAGGAGTTGGGAGTTGAGGGTGCTGGCTATGACCTCCTCAAGATTGCCATTGGTGAAGGTGACCAATTTGGCTCCGACTTCGTAGCTATCAATCCCAATTCAAAGATTCCTGCCCTGCTTGACCTATCGGGTGACAAGCCTGTTCGAGTCTTTGAATCAGCTAATATCCTGCTCTACCTGGCTGAAAAATTTGGAAAATTAATTCCAAGTGACCCTACCGAGCGCAATGAAGTTCTCAACTGGCTCTTCTGGCAGACCGGAGCTGCCCCATTCTTGGGCGGTGGTTTTGGCCACTTCTTCCACTATGCGCCAGAAAAGATTGAGTATGCCATCAATCGCTTTGCCATGGAAGCCAAACGCCAGTTGGATGTCCTAGACAAGGAATTGGCTAAAAAACCTTATATAGCAGGTCAAGATTATACTATTGCTGACCTAGCTATTTGGGGTTGGTACGGTCGTCTGGCCCAAGATAAGATTTGGGATCGGGCAGGTGTATTCCTCAATGTCAAGGAATACAAGAACCTGCAAGCCTGGACCGAAAAAATTGCCCAGCGACCTGCTGTCAAACGTGGCCTGGCTGCCCAATACAAGTCCATCAAATAAGCTTTAGAAAACCAGTCAAGGTGATTCTTGGCTGGCTTTTTCAGGCCTTTCAGGTCCTATAAATTATGCTATAATAGCCTCAAAAACAAGGATGGAGACGACTATGACCTTCAAGCAAATTCTGGAAAAAATTAAAAGCTACGATAGGATTATCATCCATCGTCACCAAAGACCCGATCCTGACGCTCTGGGCAGTCAGTTGGGCCTGAGAGAGATTCTGCGCCACAACTTCCCTGATAAAAGTATTTTAGCGACTGGTAGCGATGAGCCTAGTCTGGCTTGGCTGGATCAGATGGATCAAGTGACTGACGAAGATTATATCGGCAGTCTCGTCATTGTCACAGATACAGCTAATACTCCTCGAATTGATGATGACCGCTTTAATCAGGGAGACTTTCTTATAAAAATAGATCATCATCCTAATGAGGACCCCTATGGTGACCTGCTCTATGTTGATACCAAGGCCTCCTCAGCCAGCGAAATCGTTACTAACTTTGCCCAAGAGACTGGACTGGAATTGACGGATGAGGCCGCTCGCCTACTTTATGCCGGTCTGGTCGGTGATACGGGACGCTTCCTCTACGATGCAACTAGTCCTAAAACTCTGAGAATTGCCGCAGATTTGCGAGAATTCGACTTTGATTTTGCGGCCATTTCTCGGCAAATGGATAGCTTTTCCTTTAAAATTGCCAAGCTCCAGGGCTATGTCTTTGAGCATCTAGAAGTGGATGAAAATGGGGCTGCCCGCCTCCTCCTAAGTCGCCAAGTTTTAGAAGACTTTGGGGTCAGCGAGGCTGAGAGTTCCGCCATCGTTGGCACGCCCGGCAAAATTGATATCATCCAGTCCTGGGCCATCTTTGTCCAACAACCTGAGGGCCACTATCGGGTCCGCCTGCGCAGTAAAAAGGCCATCATCAACGAGATTGCCAAAAGGCACGATGGGGGGGGGCACCCCCTTGCTAGTGGCGCCAACTCCTACAGTCTAGAAGAAAACGAGCAAATTTATCAAGAAATTAAAGAGGTCGTCGCCCATGTTAAGCCTAACTAATCGCCAGGTTCATCTGATGGGAACCACCATTGACACCTCTATTTATGCCAGCAACCCCCAGCCTATTTTGGATCAGGTGGAGGAGTTACTCCACCTCTACAACCACCGTTTTTCTGCCAATGATGACCGTTCGGAATTGATGGCCATCAATCAAGCAGCCGGTCAAGAAGCTGTGGTCGTCCATCCTCAGCTCTTTGAGTTGATTGCTCTGGGCAAAAAGCATAGCCTGGCTCCCGCCAGCCATCTTAACATTGCTATTGGTCCTCTGATTCAGATCTGGCGTATCGGATTTTCTGATGCCAGGGTCCCCATTCAAGAGGAAATCGAGGCCCAGCTGAACTTAATTGACCCCCAGCAGATTATCCTAGACCCAACCAAGTCTTCTGTCTTTCTAACCAAGTCCGGTATGAAAATTGACCTGGGGGCCCTAGCCAAGGGTTACATTGCTGATCGGATTGTGGATTTTTTAAAAGACCAAGGCGTTCCAGCTGGTCTGATTAACCTAGGAGGAAATGTCCTCACCTTTGGGCCAGCCTACCACAATCCTGACCAAAATTGGCGAATTGGCATTCAAAATCCGCAACTTCCTCGAGGCAACCACTTGGCCATTCTCAAGATTCGCGACCAATCGGTCGTAACCTCGGGTATCTACGAGCGAACCTTCAGCTATGGAGGCAAGACCTACCACCACATCTTTGACAGCCAGACAGGTTATCCTGTGGAAAGTCAAACGGCCAGCCTGACCATTATTTCTAAGCAATCGGTTGATGGGGAAATCTGGACGACTCGTCTCTTTGGCAAGCCCAGTCAAGCCATTATGACAGAAGTTAGTCAAGAGCCTGGAATAGAGGCCTTTGTAGTAGATAAGGACAATGGAATTTTAGCCAGTCCCAGTTTATACTCTTCGAAAATCAAAACTATCCGTCGTTAACTCACTTTGCCGTACTTCAGTACTGCCTGCAGTTCGTTGCCTTGGCCAATTTTGATTTTCATTGAGTATTAGCTATTGCCAGAAGTTGAAATCGAATCAAAATCACTGTAAGCACTTTCAAACAGAGTGCTCTTTTGTTACAATGAAATCAGCTGAATAAACTGAGGAAAAGTCTAGCCTTAAGTCATTTGTCTTTCTAGCCTATTAGTTAGTGGGAGGCTGGCTGTTTTGGATAATCACCTTAGTTTTTCAATCAAGCAGATGCCCTAAATTTGAGAAATTAAAGGGAGTGGCAAGTTTCTTGCTAAAACTCACTAGGTCTTAAGCTTAGGGTTTAAATCTGCATCACAAATTAGGAGGCCCACTATGAAAATTATCGGACTTGTTGGAACAAATTCCGAAAAATCCACAAACCGACAACTCTTGCAATACATTCAAAAGCACTTTGAGGACAAGGCTGACATTGAGCTGGTCGAAATTAAAGACCTACCCTTCTTCAATAAGCCTGCGGACCGCACTTTACCTGAGTCTGTTAAAGACTTAGCGGCTAAAATCGAAGCTGCTGACGGTGTCATTATCGGGACACCTGAGTACGACCACTCAGTCCCAGCAGTATTGATGAACGCTCTGGCTTGGTTATCCTACGGCATCTATCCTATGCTCAATAAGCCTGTCATGATTACAGGAGCATCCTATGGAACTCTGGGTTCATCACGCGCCCAACTCCAGTTGCGACAAATTCTCAATGCACCAGAACTTCAAGCTTCTGTTTTGCCAGATGAATTTCTTCTGTCCCACTCTCTCCAGGCCTTTGATGCCAAGGGGGACTTAATTGACATCGAAACCAGCCAAAAACTAGATGCCATTTTTGATGACTTCCGTCTCTTCGTTAAGATGACTGAGAAATTGTCCCATGCTAAAGCGCTTCTAAAAAAAGAGGCTGAAAATTTTGATTGGGAAAACCTAAAATAGGAAGGAAATACTTTTATGAAATTCGTCGGAATCGTTGGCTCCAATGCCGAAAAGTCCTATAACCGCATGTTGTTGGAATATATTCGTCGTCACTTTAAATATCAATTTGAACTAGAGGTCTTGGAAATCAAGGATGTTCCCATGTTCAATCAGGATGATGACCAGTCAGATTCCTTTGCGGTTCAATACCTTTACAATAAGATTACTCGAGCAGATGGCGTGATTATTGCCACGCCCGAACACAATCACACCATTACACCTGCCCTCAAGAGCACCTTGGAATGGCTCTCCTTCAACCTGCACCCCTTTGAAAATAAGCCTGTCATGATTGTCGGAGCCTCCTACTATGACCAAGGGACTTCACGGGCTCAGGTACACCTGCGCAAAATTCTGGATGCCCCGGGTGTCAGCGCCTATACCTTGCCAGGAAATGAATTCCTTTTGGGCAAGGCCAAGGAAGCCTTTGATGAAAATGGGGACATCATCAACCAAGGAACGGTCGATTTCCTATCTACTTGCCTAGATAACTTTATTAAATATGTGGAGGTCGTTTCCAAATTGAAAAAACCAAAACCAATTGAACCAGAAGACTTGGATTGTAACCATCCGATTGCTACTACTGTAACTGAGGTTGACCCAGATGACCCTGAATGGGTTGAAAAGGTGGCTGAAATTACTGGGGCTGTCTCTGGTGATACCTATGTCAAGCTGGATCATGGTATCCTGACAGTTGATCAAATCAACATGTTTCTCAAGTCCATGCCTTTTGAATTGACCTATGCCGATGATAATAACCAATTCCTCTACTACAACAATGCCCACCAAGATCCTGAAACCATGTACGCTAAACGGGTTTCGTCCCAATCAGGTAGCCGCCTGTCTACAGTTCACAACAGCCTGCCAGCCGCTCGGATGAAAAATGTGGAATGGGTTATCGGAACGCTCCGCAATGGTAATCAGGAAGTCGTTCGCACCTTGATTCCTAACCCGAACCCAGCCGTTCTCAATACTCACAACTATCAGGCCATGTACTACCCAGACGGCTCCTATGCTGGTATCAATGAAATTGTCTTCAACTTCAAGCCTTGGTTGGATTGGTATCTAGAAACTACTGGTCAACATTTAGTTGGTGGGGCAGGAGCCGATGCTACTTCTGGTGCTTCATCATCTGGTGGCCACGGTGGTGCCGAGTCTGCAGCAGATGCTACTTCTGGCGCTTCGTCTCACTAATAGAGGAGAATAAAAGCAGGCAGGAGACATGACTAAAATCTCAAGGAATTGAGCTAAAAGTCTTGCCAAAGCTAGGGAACTTTGATAAACTAGAGTAGTTATTAACTATGGCTTAGGAAAGCTATGGCAGAAAGGAAAATTTTACATCATGAAAAAAGATATCCATCCAGAGTACCGCCCAGTCGTATTCTTAGATACAACTACGGGTTACAAGTTCCTCAGCGGTTCTACTAAAGCATCTAACGAAACCGTTGAATTTGAAGGGGAAACTTACCCATTGGTACGTGTTGAAATCTCTTCTGATTCACACCCATTCTACACTGGCCGTCAAAAATTCACTCAAGCAGACGGACGTGTCGATCGTTTCAACAAGAAATACGGTCTCAAATAAGAATTTTAAAAGGAGTCTTCGGACTTCTTTTTCTTTTGTCAAAATTTTCACCTTTCCTTTTTCTGATTGACCACCTCTTACAAAAAATCGGAAATCAAGAGATTTATTTCTTAATCAGTTTTTCTAGGAATATTTTAAAGCCAGAAGCCTTTAAGCATAAAAGACCCCAGTTCCCACTATCGCTCAAGACACTTCGTTGGCTATAAGTGCTGCTTCGCAATCGCTAAGGGTGTTTCGGAACGTAGTTCTCGCTACCGCTCAAACTGCATCAATGTGCCTAAGCTTAACTTCAGCATTACTGCCTCGTTTCGCTAAGGCACATAGCAAAGCCAAGGTCCGAATTTGGGCCCTGGCTTTGCTTAGTCTAATTCTAACTGCAAAAATTTTGTTTTTTCAACCGCCTTGATGGCGTGTACCTGTAAAGCAGGCACCGATAGTAATTCATTAGGAAGCAGAGACTGAACGACTCCGTCTGCAAGGCTAATTTCTAATTGTCCTTCAAGAACTTGCAGGAGCCTAGTCTGAGGGCTACTTTCTTGGCTGATTGTCTCCCCCTTATCCATGGCATAGAGGGTCAAGGCTTGGTTGATGGAGAGCTTTTTACTTAGGCTCCGACTGCTAATTTGATAGTCATGGTAATTGACCAAATCTAAAGGCTGTAATTTCATGCCTAGGCCTCCGGTTTAACGACAACCAGCAACATCTGGAAGGCCTCTTGCGCATAGAGGGCATGGGGAATGCCAGCTGGCATCAGAATGGTTTGGCCAGCCTTGACTAGGAATTCTTCATCGCCAATTTCGATTTTTGCCTGACCGGAAAGTAGATTAACCATGGCATCACCTGGCGACTTGTGACGGGCTATCTCCTGGCCCTTATCAAGAGAAAAGACTGTCATCCCTAAATCCTTTCGCTGAACCAGGGTCCGACTGAGCATCTGTTCTTCCTCAATCGGTACTTCATCCTTCAAATCGACTACCTTGGCTGGTGCTAACTTTTCAATATAGGCCATCTTCTTCCTCCTTATTTTTGAC
The DNA here is from genome assembly GCF_900459175.1 of Streptococcus downei MFe28. Classification (NCBI taxonomy): domain Bacteria; kingdom Bacillati; phylum Bacillota; class Bacilli; order Lactobacillales; family Streptococcaceae; genus Streptococcus; species Streptococcus downei. Next base: position 1,847,039 of record NZ_UHFA01000002.1, read on the forward strand.
TTGCCACAGCAATGTAACCCAACTCTTTACCCGTCTTGTTAAAGAAGCCGTACATTTTCAGAAATTGTTGGCGATTGTCTTTTTTCATTCCTCGGTAAAATATCCGACAGGCTCCCAGGAGCCCTTCATCCTTAATCATACCAGTTATTGACATCAATGTCATCTTACCAGTGTGATAATTAACTTGCGAAAAACCGCAGGATTTAAAGAGTTCCTGCCACTTGTCCACATGTAGGGGACTAACATTGGCGTTGATAGTCTGCCTCAATTGGGTCAATTTATCTTCCAGATGCTTATCACTAAAGGAAACATCGTGAGTCAAGAGCCGTCCACCGGGCTTGAGAACCCGATAATACTCCTTGACGGCCTTGATTTTCGCTTTTTCTGACAACATGGTTAGCATGGCCTCATTGACAACAATATCAAAACTATTGTCAGGAAAGGGCAGTTTCATAGCATTGCCCTCTTGAACCTGAATGAACTCCTCCAGATGGGCAGCCTGGATAGATTTCCTGGCCTCTTCTAGAGCCCGCCTATCCTGGTCAATTCCCTTAATCTGACAGCCAAAGGTCTGGGCCAGTTCTATAGAGGTCGTGCACCTGTTACAGGCGACTTCTAAAACCTGACTGTCCCTGCTAAATCTTCCTTCCTTTATCAACCAATTAGTGGCGGTGATACCACCAGGACGCAAGCGTTTCTTGCCTAGTCTGGCAAGAAAATTGTGACCAACTTCTTTTTTAGTCATCTATATCATCCTTTCGGAAATAAAACTTATTTTATACTCTGGAAGAAAGAGCTAGGTCAGTCGAAAAATTTCATTGAATGACAGGCTAAAAGAGGCCCACCTTCTGGGAACTTCACCTATCAGCCCACCAAACTCAAGAAAATCTGCTGGCCTCTACTTCCTTTTGAGTACGGTTTAATTCTATCACAAATGATTGGCAGAATTGGCCTTACAGGAGCAAAGACGCTTATTCTAGAATGATTCTAATGCAGGTAGAATAAAAGCCCGGGACACCAGTCTCCGGACTCTATATCAGATTGAGTTTTTGATTTGCCAGTCAACTATGGGCGACCAAATCTTGAGCAATATCATGACCAGACTTGTCGGCTGGGTAATAGGTTGGCCAGTTGTCCATTTCTTTTAAAATGGCATCCTGACTGCTATTGCCCCAGAAGAGATGGAAGTGCTCCGCCTTTGTATCGAAAATATTGTGGTCACTAAACTGGATATACTTAAACTCTCCGGCCTTGCTATCCTTGCTTTCAAAAAGGTAACGAACACCACGATTGCCCTTTTTATAGGTCAAAATCTTATAACCAACATACTTATAAGTAAAGGTCTGACTTTTCCCATTTTGAGTGAAGGTCACTTGATTTTTCTTGCCATTGATTGAGATAGCTTCCACATCCGTCTTGTAGCCCTTGGTGTAGTATTCCTTATACGCCTTAGCGCTCATATCCTTATTGAGCTTGGCCTTGTAATCCCAGACCTGATCCAGAGTCCCATCCTTGAGATAGGGATAAATAGATTGCCAGTCACCTGACCAGTCTGATAAGGTTCGATTGCTGACATCGCTATCTTTAAAGTAACCCTTTTGAACAGTCTTTGGGGCTTCTTTGGCAGGAATCTCTTGTCCTTGGCTGTCGGTCGTTTTTCGGAGGTTTTTTAGATTTTGGCGCATGATGGAGAAATAATCTTCTCCCTCATCCATCTGCTTTTGGGTCAGGCTTTCAATTGGATTCAAAACTAGGGTCTCAACGCCAGCTTCTTTGGCCAAGGTTTCGGAAACGGCGGATGAGGCATTTTCTTCAAAATAAACATACTTGATGCCAGAATTCTTGACCTCTTGACTCAAGCTAGCCAAGTGTTGAGCAGACGGCTCGCTTTCAGCTGAAATGCCATTGACATGGATTTGGTTGAGGCCGTAATCCAGGGCTAGGTAAGCAAAGGCCGCGTGCTGGGTGATGAAACTCTTCTGTTTGGCAGTAGTTAGGGCAGATGCGTAGTCCTTATCCAAGCCCTTCAATTTCTGAATATACTTAGCAGCATTCTTCTTGAAAATCGTCGCCTTCTGAGGGTACTTCTTAGAGAGACTATCGCGAATCGTTTCTACCAACTTAATGGAGCGACTTGGCGATAACCAAACGTGGGGATCATAATCATGATGGTGTCCCTCATGCCCTTCTTCCCCCTCTTCTTCACTACCTGTTAGGAGGACCATATTACCAGTAGCTCGAATAAAATCGGTCTTTCCCTTGCCAATAGACTTCTTAACCTTAGGAATCCAGGTTTCCATGCTCTCATTGTCATAGACCAGGGCGTCGGCCTTTTGAATAGTAGCCAAGTCCTTTGTGGACGGATTAAAGTCATGGGGCTCTGTGCCCGCCTTCATAAGAAGCTGAACCTGACCTTGGTCCCCAACAACATTTTTGGTAAATTCATACATGGGATAGAAAGTTGCGACCACCTGAATATCACCAGACTTCTGCTTCTCTTGCTCACGGAACCAGGTAAAACCAATCACCACACAAGCAAGAATCATCAGGATTGCAACTGTCATTAGTCTTTTTTTCTTCATTTTTCTCCCTTCCTTAACCGGTTAATTAGATTATTTACTGGTTAAGTATATCATAAAAAAACAAAAGTGCAAGCCTTTTGTGAAAAATTTATTAGCGAAATCATTTTTTCAGAGAATAGAAAATTCAGACTTACATCCCTTAAAATCAAAAACTACCTTGAGACAGTTTTCTAATTACGATGCATATATCGGTTGGCCGATAATGGCATTAGTGATAGGTATAGGTTGCTCGCTCTAGCGACAACCGTAGCTGAACAAGTTTTTTAGCACTTAGTGAAATTGCTCAATTGAACACGCCTACAACTCTGTGAATTTAGATGAAATCACCTAGGTGCAAGCACCTTCGTTGATTTCCCTAAAATTCTTTGAATTGCTTAACGGCTTTGTATCTTATTAATTAAACACGCCTACACTTCTTTAAAAATAGATAATTCTTCCTAGGCGTTTCATCGCCTTCGTCAGAATTCCACTTCGCTTTTTCATTTTCAAGCTCGGGTTAAAAAGGTCTCCCAGACCTTTTTAATCATTCAAAGTGCTTAACGGCTTTGTATCTTGTTAATTGAACACGGGCCTCTTTCTTAGGAAAAAAGATAAACCTCCTTGTGCGATTCTCGCACATCGTCAGTTTCCTATTTTTCTACAGAAAGATCGCTAAAGCGATTCGGCCCTTTGTATCTTACAGTTCCTCTGCTATTTTATTGATTTTGCGGAGGCGGTGGTTGACGCCACTCTTGCTTAAGGGTGTTTCTAGGCTGTCAGCAATTTCCTGAATAGAATAATCTGGATGAGCCACTCGAACCTGGGCGACCTGACGGAGGTCTGAGGGAAGGCTGTCAAAACCAACGGTATCCATAATTTTGATGATATTATTGATGGTTTTCATGCTGGCCTTGACCGTGCGGGCAATGTTGGCGGCTTCCGCATTATTGGCCCGGTTGAGGTCATTTCTGGTCTCTCGCATGATTTTGATTTCTTCAAAATTAGCCTTGGCCTGCATGGCCTCAATAACAATCAGGAAATCCATGATGTCCTCTGCCCTTTGCAGGTAGGTTACCGCTCCATTTTTATGCTCAATAACCTTGACATCCAGCATAAATTTTCGCATGAGTTGGGCTAGGTCTTCGGCGTGATCTTGATAGACTGAGAAAATTTCTAATTGATACTTGCCTGATTCGGGGTCACGAATAGAGCCATTGGCTAAAAAGGCTCCTCGCAAATAAGCCCGACCGGCCTCATCATCTTGGAGGATAGACTGGGCAATACCAGTCTCAATCCCAAAAAAGGAGTCTGCCAATTGCAGGTCAGAGAGAATGGCCTCGACCTCCTGATCAAGAAAGACGGTATAAACCCGATTTTTCTTCAAATTGGTCTTTTGGTGGTAACGAATGTCGGGATGACTGCCATAGAGGTCTTCCAGAAGGGAATAAATATGACGGGCAATCTTGGCGTTTTCCGTTAGGATAGATAGGGTCAAACCAGCACTTGTCAGGCCCAGACTGCCAGACATCTTAATGATGGCAGACAATTGACTGCGCCCTCTATCGCTTAGACCCAGAACTTCCTCTTTGACCTGAGTGGTAAAACTCATCGTTTTCTCCTCTTAATTAAACGCATCAATTCTTCAACGACTAGCTCCCCATGGTGGAAGGCTCCGCCATTTTCCAAACGCAAAAAATTAGACGAAATAACCCGTTTGACCAGGCTCTGCAGGCCCTCAAAATCATGGTCAACCTGAATCAAATATTCGTCAAACTTATTGGTATCCATATAGTCCTTGGGAACAGGCTCAATATTAACGAGAACAGTATCGATGACATCTGCACCCAGATGGCGATTGAGAACAGCCACATGGTCTGCATCAGAAAATTGCTCGGTTTCCCCGTACTGGGTCATGATATTACAGACATAAGCCACTTCTGCCTGGGTCTCCAAAAGGGCCTGCTTGATTTCAGGAATGACCAGATTAGGCAAGATTGAGGTAAAGAGTGAACCAGGTCCCAAGACAATCATATCGCTGTCCAGGATGGCCTCAACAACCTTACGACTGGCCGAGGGCTGCTTGGTATTGTAGGTATTGGTGACAAAGACATGGTCAATCATACCCTCGTAATCGGCAATACTGGACTCGCCAACCACCTCGTGACCGTCCTGAAAGACAGCGTGTAGGGTCAGGGCATCCTCGCTAGCAGGATAAATCTTGCCTGTTGTATGGAAAAATTTGCTGAGGATCTGCATGGCATTATAGGTTGAACCCTGCATCTCAGAAATGCCAGCAATAATCAGATTCCCCAGAGGGTGGCCAGACAGGGCACCGTCGTCCGCATTAAAGCGGTATTGAAAAATCTTCTCGTAGAACTTGGGCATATCACTCATGGCAACCAAGACATTTCTCAGGTCACCAGGCGGAGTCAGCTGCATGGCAGAACGGAGCTCGCCCGAAGAGCCCCCATCGTCAGCCACAGTCACAATAGCGGTGATGTCAACATTCTCATGACGGAGACTTTTGAGGAGGACTGGAATCCCCGTTCCACCACCGATTACAGTAATTTTGGGTTTTCTCATGAGCGGTTCACCGTTTCCTTACGTCTATCCTTGTCGCGGTGGCTTTCATTGACAGGCCAGTCAGCCTTCAAATCCTGAGCCAGGCGGTGGGCAAAGGCTACGCTACGGTGTTGCCCACCCGTACAGCCAACAGCAATGGTCAAGATAGCCTTACCTTCCTTCTGATAGCCTGGCAAAATTGGTTTAATCAAATCCAGCAAGTGGTGGTAAAAGTCTTCGGACTCATCATGGTTCATGACATAATCAGCCACTTCTTCATCAAGTCCCGTTTGATTGCGTAATTCGGGAATATAATAAGGATTTGGCAAGAAACGGACATCAAAGACCAAGTCTGCATCTAGGGGCAGGCCGTATTTGAAGCCGAAACTCATGACTTCAATCCGAAATGGCGTCGCATCATCTTCCGATGAAAATTGCTCGGAGATAGTTTTGCGCAACTGCCGTGGGGTTAATTCAGTCGTATCGACAACGTTTTGACTCAGACTCTTGAGAGGGGCCAAAAGTTCGCGCTCCAGCTTAATGCCATCCATTACCCGACCATCGGCAGCTAGAGGGTGACTGCGACGGGTTTCCTTATAGCGGGCTACCAGCTCGCCATCCGTTGCATCTAGAAAAAGAATTTTGAAATCGATGGCTGGATTTTTGTCCAGTTCATCTAAGATGGAGTTAATCTCCTTGAAAAAGAGACGGCTACGCATATCAACAACGAGGGCTACCTTGTCATTTTCCTCACTGTGACCAACTAGCTCCATGAATTTGGGAACTAGGGTTGGAGGCATATTATCAATGGTAAAGTAACCCATGTCCTCAAAGGATTGAATGGCAACAGTCTTTCCGGCACCACTCATCCCTGTTACAATCACAAGATTAATGGGGTTTGTCATAATTTTCTCCCTTCCTTGGATTAGGCCCAAAACTTTAGGCCTTGTCTCTCCCGTATTTTTCGACCTTTGACTCTCCCTGAAAAGTCAATGCTCCTTTCTGCCTTTGCTAGGGGCAGGGAACCTAGAAGAAAGCTTCAATTTTTAAAAGTGATGCTTAATCTTTAGTGGCCAGTTGCTCCCTAAGCTCATAATTGGTCTTTTGTAAATCATCCAATTGCTGGGTGATTGAGGCCAATATTTGAGTTTGTAATTTTTGCACTTGCAGGAGGTCTGACTGGTCTTGTTGAACCAAGTGGTCCAGCTTGGTGTGCAGGAGTCGAACGCCTTCTTCGGATTTTTTATTGACATTAAAGTCATTCTTGGCCTGTAAACGATCATAATCGCTAGCCCTGTTCTGACTCATCATAATTAGAGGCGCCTGAATGGCCGCCAGTGTCGATAGGGCCAAGTTCAAAAGGATAAAGGGGTAGGCATCAAACTGGATTCCAAAAGGTTTGTAGACATTAATCGCCATCCAAATAGCCATGAAGAGGGTGAAGCTGATGATGAAGGTCCAAGAACCACCAAACCGAGCCACATCATCGGCAATTCTTTGGCCAAAAGTGACCTTGCGATCCAAAGCCTCTTGGACATCCAGAGTCTGGTAGTCACCTTTTTTCGTGACATCATAGACCGTCTCGCGAATATAGTCATTTTTCACCTGGGCGCGTTCGATGGTCTTATCCAGGAAAATCAGACGATAGTGGAGCAAGATCTTATTGGAGATGAAATCTTCATCAGTCAGTTGGGGATGGTCATGCTTAATCAAATTTTTTAGCTGGCCATCAATCTCCGATAAAAAGACCCCTTCAGTTAAATGATAGGGTTGTTGGTTTAAGGCGTCATAAACGAGCTTGTCTTCTGGCATATTTTACCTACTTTCTAGCCTCAATTATACCATAATTAAGAGAGGAACTAATAGTCAAAGGAAATCAAGCCCAATGTTTGATAGAGTTGTCCTTTCTAGATTTCAGCTTTTGTTTTTGATTTGTCTGAATGGCCCCAAAGCATAAAAAAGACTGGAGCTCTTACTCCAATCCCTTTTTATTAGGCAAGTTCTGCTATCACTTCGACTTCAACCTTGACGTCCTTTGGCAGACGGGCCACTTCCACACAGGAGCGGGCTGGAAATTCTTCCTTGAAGGCTGTCGCGTAAACTTCATTGAAGGCTGTGAAATCATTGATGTCACTCAGGAAACAGGTGGTCTTGACCACATGGTCAAAATCAGTTCCAGCGGCTTCCAAGATAGCCCCGATATTTTTCAGGACCTGCCGGGTCTGCTCTTCAATCGTGTCCCCCACCACTTGACCTGTTTCAGGTGAGAGGGGAACTTGGCCAGAGGCAAAGAGGAGATTGCCAGCTTGCTTGGCTTGAACATAAGGGCCGAGGGCCTTGGGCGCTTTTTCGGTATGGAAGGTTTTCATGAAAATCACACTTTCTAATTTAGGCTAGTTTTTGTCCGAGTTGGTCAACACTTAGAATGGCTTGGGCAAATTTTTCAGCATCAAAAGGAGTATTTTTGTATTCATTGGTCGTCAGAGCCACCTCAACAATCTTTGGAACATCAGCCTGACTTAGCCCCAATTCCTTGAGGGTGGTTGGTAGGCCAAGAGATTTATTGAACTTGGCTACCCTTTCCAATTCTTCTTGTTCGTCAAAATAGGCATGAAGAACTAAGACACCATAGGAAACCACAACCCCGTGCAGGTATTCACCCTGACGTGGCACAGCCGTTGTCCCATTGTAAAAAGCATGGGCATGGCAAGAATTGTAGTAAAAATCAGGCTGGTTGACTAAGTTTGAGGCATAGCCCGTTGACACGACAATGTCCAGAGCAATCTCTTCAACGGCCTTAGAGTTTTTCTGATTTTTAACATCTTCCAGACCTTGCCTACCATAATGATAGAAGGCATCTTTAGAAGATAAGGCAACAGCATAGCCCAAGCTAGCTGTATGGGGCAGGTCGGTCAAGCCCCTCTTCTTAGCCTCTGCTACTGCATGCTCCACTTCTGGCGCCTTGGAAATCCCATCACCAATGCCAGCCCAGAAATACTTACTAGGAGCTTGAGAAATGACACGAGTATTGATGAAGATATGCAAGGGAGAATCTGGGTAACCGTAACGAAGAACCGAGTGATCATCCTTGTAGACCACAGCTATGGCTGTTCCTGCAGAACAGTTGGAGCAAATGGTTGGGAAGGTAAAGGTGGGCTTATCCAGCGCTTTGGCGACCATCTTGGTCGTGTCCAAGGCTCTCCCACCACCAAAACCAAAGATAGCCTGGGCTTTTTGTACGGCAGGATTAGCAACCAACTTATCAATATTGGTTTGGGTGGAGTCCACTCCATAGACAAAGCTTCCCGTCACTTCAATGCCAGCCTTATCCAGAACGGCACGCACCTCATCCTCGGTTGCCCCAAGAGCCCGTTTTCCACCAATCAGGACAACGCTCTTGATACTATAGGGCTTAAGCACCTGAGGTATTTCTTGGTAACAATCCTCACCGACACTATAATTGGCCATTACTGTCGTCGTCATAAGATTTCCTCCTAACCATTACTTTGCCATCGTCAGGCTGGCGGTGACAAAAATATCGGAGAAGCCCGAGGGCTTCCCTTGCTGATTTGCCCCTATTATAGCAAAATATTCAGAAGATTTAAACAGAAGGGAAGGGGGCTAATAAGATAAAGGCCGAGATTAACTCTCGACCTCTTTTATATTTAAAACTGACCAATCAAATTGATCTGAGCACTAGATAAAATTTTATCAGAAACTGCATCCAATAGCTGATTCAGATAAAATCCTTCTTGAAGATTGACTGGTTCTGAAAGTGCATAAACAGTAAGTGTGTATCTATGATCTTTGTCAGGTGGTGTTGGACCTACGAATAAAGTTGCGATTTCTGAAAAATCTTCTCCCAAAAGTGGACTAGAGAAACTGTTTTTTCCTTGAACAAATTCAGCACCTGTATTACGACTTAAATCTTCAGGAACCGAATAACTGCTTCCACTCACAGATAAATTAGCACCTAACCAATGAATCCACGGAAATGAACAAACTGGAATGGCATCATAATCAACCAGTGAAAAGGCTAAATATTTGGTTCCTCTAGGCAAATTTTCTACCTCAAAGGGGAATGACCGTACGGGATTTCCCATCAAAATATCTTTCTCATCAGCCTTTTTGCCATAAGAATGCGGTAATACATTGTTCTTAAATTTCGTTCTAATTTGCATATGATTGTCTCCTTTTAATCATAAATACGCTATAATTTACCTATCCCCATCATATCTCAATATAAACCTCAAAACCATTTGAAAAAACTTTATAAACCATTAGGAAAAACTTCTGTTAGATTGGAATTATTATGAATTTAGACTGGTATTATACTTTTCTTATTCTTGCTAAACATTTGAACTACCGAAAAGCAAGTGAGGAGCTTTTTTTAACTGAGCCGACCCTACACCAGCAAATCAAAAAACTTGAAAAACACATACAAGTTAAATTATTTGAAACCATTGGTAGACGGTTAACTCTAACAACCACCGGAAAAGAGTTTATACCTATTGCTGAACGACTTATAAAAACCTATGAAGATGGAATAAAAACAATTCAATTAAAAGATAGGAATCTATCCAAGCAACTCGATATCGCTGTCTCCCCTTATATCTCGACATACCTCTTACCAAAATTTTTACCAGCATTTCTTCAGAAGCACCCAGATATAAAAATAACTATTTCAGTAGTAGCACGAAATATGACTTTAGCTCTTGAAAACAACCAATTTGATATTGGTATTGATAGAGAGGTGCCATTCACAAAGAATCTCTATACTGAAAAAATCTGCGAAGGTAAAATTGCTCTATTTTTACCAAAGTCTGATACAGGTCTCGAAGAAATAGAATTATTTCAAAAATATCAGGTGCTATCTGATAATCACCCTCATTACTGGGATTCTCTAAAGGAGGAGATTAAATCTTTAGTCCCAGAGACTGAATTTTTAGCTATTAAAGATATACCAATAACGGAAAAGTTGATTGAAATGGAGCAAGGTATCTCTTATCTTCCACTCTACCTGAAAAATGACTTTCAATCTGACATTGCTTATCAACTCCCTCAAGCAGTAACCACTCCTGTCTCCTTTACTTACTTAATGCACCGAAAAGAGAACAAGGAAATAGCTATTTTTAAACAAGAATTTATCGACTTTATCAATCTGGAACAAAGTAAAATATAGAAAACTAATCATTTTTTAATTAATACTCATTTAAATTCAAAAATAGCAGTTATTACAAAGAATATCCACTGTTCTAATCTCAGTTTATATAAACAGAATGGACAAATTGGGATACTTTCGCCGTTGTGGTATTATTCGTAACAGTTGCGCTGTTGAGAATAACGGAAATTTTGAGACCCTAGGCTCAAAATTTAGCAATGAAACTCCGGAGGAGGTTGCTTGCGTCCGCACAACCTAAGAAAATATCCCAAATGCTAATTTTGTTTTTCAAAGAGTATAAGGTGGCTAGTTTTTGAAAAAATTGATGATATAAAAAACGAGAAGCAATTTAGCTCCTCGTTTTTAATTATATTTTACTTTGTATCTTACGACACGAAGAAAGAAGAACCGATAATGTTCCTCTTTTGGAGTTAGTGGTCGCTATAGGTGAGCCGCCTCTAGCGGTCACCGTAGTTAAACCGACATTGAAAATGTCGAGTTTAACTTTAGCTACTAGTAATTGAACACGCCTACAACTCTTTGGAAAAAGAGAAAACTTGTCTCGAAGTCCGATACTTCTTCGCCAATTTTCCTATTTTCCTTTGGGATGCTTAACGGTTTTGCGACACGAAGATAAAACAGCTGTTAATACTGTTTTATCGGAGTTAGTCAGGGACATAGAAAACTTCAAATAGAAGTTTTCGTAGTCACTCTAAAAAGAAATCAAATCATAGAGTGACTGTCGTCAATCATTTGTTACTTCTTAAGAAACTAGATGACTGTGCACCATTGTAGCTTACGACACGAAGAAAGAGGAGCCGATATTGCTCCTCTTTTGTGTATTAAGCTGGGATACGGCTAATCCACAATAGTGATTAGCATAGTTTAACAAGGCTGTAGTCTCAGCTAAACTTTATTCGCTAGTAATTGAACACGCCTACATCCCTTTGGAAAAAGAGAAAACTTGTCTCGAAGTTCAGTACTTCTTCGCCAATTTTCCTATTTTCCTTTGGGATGCTTAACGGCTTAGTATCTTACGGTAATTGAACACGCCTACAACTCTTTGAATTTAGATGAAATCACCTAGGTGCAAGCACCTTCGTTGATTTCCCTAAAATTCTTTGAGTTGCTTAACGGCTTAGTATCTTATGGTTTAATCCGGTGCAGCATCCGTGGGAAGGGGATGGCTTCGCGGATGTGTTTGGTGCCGGCGACAAAGGTGACCATCCGTTCGATACCAATTCCGAAGCCACCATGAGGGACGGAACCGTACTTACGCAAGTCTAGATAGAATTCGTATTCTGACTTGTCCATTTCAAGGGCATCCATCTTGGCAACTAAGGCATCGTAGTCATCTTCCCGCATGGAGCCACCGATGATTTCGCCGTAGCCTTCTGGTGCCAAGAGGTCGGCACAGAGAACTCGGTCAGGATTGCCAGGAACTGGCTTCATGTAGAAGGCCTTGAAGCTGGCTGGGTAGTTGACCACGAAGGTTGGCACTCCAAAGTAGTTGGAAATCCAAGTTTCATGAGGGGATCCAAAGTCGTCCCCATGTTCCAGGTGGTCGTAGTCCGTATCGGGATCATTTTCGTGCGCTTGCAAAAGGTCGATAGCCTCATCATAGGAAACTCGTTTGAAGGGCTTTTCAATGTAGCTCTTGAGCAAGTCCACATCGCGCTCCAAGATTTCTAGGGCGTGGGGAGCCTTGTCCAAAACACCTTGAATGAGGGCCTTAACATAGGCTTCTTGCAAATCCATTGACTGGTCATGGTTGAGGAAGGAATACTCCGCATCCATCATCCAGAACTCGGTCAGGTGACGGCGGGTCTTGGATTTTTCTGCCCGGAAAACAGGGCCGAAGTCAAAGACCCGACCTAGAGCCATGGCACCGGCTTCAAGGTAAAGCTGGCCAGATTGGCTGAGATAGGCTGGTGTCCCGAAGTAGTCGGTTTCAAAAAGTTCCGTTGAGTCTTCTGCTGCATTTCCCGACAGGATAGGGCTATCAAACTTGATGAATCCATTCTTATCAAAGAAATCGTAGGTCGCATAGATGATGGCATTGCGGATTTGCATGATGGCCATTTGCTTGCGAGAGCGTAGCCAGAGGTGACGGTTATCCATGAGGAAGTCGGTTCCGTGCTCCTTAGGAGTAATGGGATAGTCATGGGACTGGCCGATTACTTCAACATCGATCACATCCATTTCATAACCAAACTTGGAGCGGTCATCTTCTTTAATGGTACCAGTCACTAGGACAGAGGTTTCCTGGCTCAGGTGCTTGATTTGGTTGAATTTTTCCAGTCCTTCTTCCTCGCCGTACTTTTCAATAAAATTAGGCTTGAAGGCCACGCCCTGGAAAAAGGCCGTGCCATCGCGCAATTGGAGGAAGGCTAATTTTCCTTTACCTGACTTATTAGCCACCCAGGCACCGATGGTAACTTCTTGACCAAGGTGGTCTTTAACATCAATAATTGATACGAGCTCTTTTGACATGAATTTTCTCTTTCTTTTATTTCTTATTTATGGTCTGGATTTTTGTCCTCAAGGGTTATCTTTGTGCTGACACCGTTTTGACAATCGATACTAATGAGATAGCTTTCAGTGGTCGGGTGCTTTGAATCTTTCCCATCACCAAATTGGCTGTCCAGCTGAAACTGATAGTGACCATCTTGGTTGACACTTCCCTCAACATAAGCCAGTCCAGAAGCATCATCTTGCTTTTCATAATCTGGGTCAAACCAAGTCACATCCTCAGACTTTATTTTGCTTAGCTGCAGGTTTTTAGATACTTGACTGATTTCCCAACTGTAGCCTGTAGAGCCATTTTGAATGAGATTAATCTTGAAATGATTATCCTTTTTTTTGAATCTGCAGGTCATCACGGTCATAGGCCAGATTACTAGCCTTTCGTCTCACCCTATCCAGCTCTCGCTTCGCCTTTCTAACTTCATCCTGAGAATCAGAACTAGAAGATGATTGGCTGGTTTTAAGCTGATGCAATTCTATCCGACTGCTAATACTGACATAGGCTAATCCTAGAACTAGAATGAGGAGAAATACTAGCAGAAAGTGATGCTTGTTACGATTTTTTGTCATAATTCCAATTAATACTCTTCGAAAATCAAAATTTTCCGTCGTTAACTCACCTTGCCGTACTTACTGAGGAAAGCGAAGCTTTCCCTATTTCCAACCTCAAAAGGTCTCCCAGACCTTTTGAGCTGTCTTCAGTTCGTGCGATGCGGAGCAAAGTTGGTCGATTTCACCAACTTTGTGAGGTTAGTAAGGGAGCTAGACAATCGCTATGGAGATTGCCGTTTGACATCAGTCACTTTAGTGACTTGATGTCATTGCTCCTTGCCTCGGCCAATTTCGATTTTCATTGAGTAGAGACCCAGACCCAAAAGTTAGTGCTTAAAAATCTTAGCCAGCCTAGGCCTCCATAAAGGCTTTGAGGCGTCTAACGGCTTCCTTGAGGGTATCCAAATCGGTGGCATAGCTGAGGCGAACATTCTCAGGTGCTCCGAATCCGGCACCAGTCACCAGAGCCACGCCCGTCTCTTCCAAGATAGCGGTGGTGAAGGCGGTGACATCGGTGTAGCCCTTGATTTTCATCGCTTCCTTGACATTTGGGAAGAGGTAGAAGGCTCCCAGGGGCTTAACTGTAGTAAAACCAGGAATCTCATTGAGCAAGGGATAGATGGTATTGAGCCTTTCTTCAAAGGCCTGGCGCATGCTTTCAACCGTCGTCTGGTCTCCTGTGAAGGCTTCAATAGCCGCATACTGGGAGGCCGTTGTCAGATTGGAGGTCGTCTGACCAATAATCTTCGCCATGGCGCCAATAATTTCAGGATTGCCGACCGCAAAGCCGACCCGCCAACCGGTCATGGCATAGGATTTGGCAACACCATTGACCACGATGGTCTGTTGCCTGATGGCCTCAGATAGGGTCGAAATCGGGGTGAACTTAGCCCCGTTGTAAACCAGACGACCATAGATGTCATCGGCTAGGATTAGGATGTCATGCTGAACAGCCCAATCTCCGATGGCCCGCAATTCATCTGCCTCATAAATCATACCTGTTGGATTGGAAGGACTATTGAGGAGAAGGACCTTGGTCTTGTCGGTTCTGGCAGCTTCAAGCTGATCTACGGTCACCTTGAAATGATTTTCCTCCTTGGCTGGGACAAAAACAGGCTGACCTTGGGCTACCTTGACCTGGTCTGCATAGGAAACCCAATAAGGGGTCGGAATGATAACCTCATCTCCCGGATTAAGAACCGCCATAAAGAAGGCATAGAGGACAAACTTGGCTCCTGTACCTGCTACCACTTGATTGGCCTCAACCGAATAGCCATAGAAATTTTCCATGTAGCTATTGATGGCCGCCTTGAGTTCAGGTAGACCAGAAGCTACCGTATAGAAAGAAGCCTGTCCACTCTGGATGGCCTTAATGGCAGCCTCTTGGATATTCTTGGGTGTGACAAAATCAGGCTGACCTAGCGTGAGGCTGAGCACATCTCGGCCCTGGGCCTTGAGCTCCTTGGCTCTAGCTCCTGCTGCTAGGGTGACACTTTCTGCCATTTCTAAAACACGATTGGATAAATAAGTCATAAGCCCTCCCTTTGAATCAAATCACCGGATTTAAAGTCGATGAGGTAGTAAAGACCATTGGAACGGACCTCCCAAATGGGAACTCCCTTGGCCATGCCGAAGGTTGTCTTTTGGATGGTCTTAGCTCCCTTGGACCTAGCAATTTTCTGAGCATCCTTGGCGCTAATACCCTGGCTAGCCTGATAGACATAGACCTGACCAGCGTGGGCCTTATTAATGGTAACCATGATCTTTTGGCCAGATTTATCCTTGCCAAAGACCGTGTAGAAGACCTCCCTGCCATTGTACTGTTCAACCCTAGTTATGCTACTGAAGTCCGCGTATTCCTTAGCCGTCTGAATGGCCTGACTTTGGGCTTGCTTGTGGGGTCTGATGGCTCCAATTAAAAAGACCGTTGTCAAGGCAATGATAAGCATTACCAGCCCTAAAATACTGAAAAAATACCGCCAAAAATGTCTTTTTTTAGGCTCTTGCATACTACCAACCTTCTCAACTGTTAATCCTTTTTATTATATCAAATATTTTTGAAAAAATGAGCCAATTCTGGCAATATTCCGCTAAATTTTCCCTCTGCCAAGGGGAATTCTTGAGCCAGGGACTGGTAAATCAGAGAGCCATAATGCTTGGTCAAAATTCGCTTGTCCAAAATGATGACAGCTGACCTTTGTTGCTCCCAGCGTTTGCTACGACCGATAGCCTGTTTGAGCCTCAAGATGGTCACCGGCAAACTATAGTCATAAAAGGGGTGCTTGCCCTGCTCCCTAAGTTGACGATTAATCTTCTTGATAAAAGGGTCCTCAGGATTATCAAAGGGCAGGCGGGTAATCACCTCAATCAGGCTGTCCTGATTGGCAAAATCTACTCCCTCCCAGAAAGAGCCGGTACCCAAGAGTATTCCCGCTTCTCCCTTGTCAAAGCGTCGCTTGACATTGGCTGCGGAACCATTCTTGTGCTGGCAGAGATGGGATAGACCTGCTTGTTCCAACTTTTCAGAAACATCAAACATGGGCTTTTTGGCATTAAACAGAACCAAAATAGGTTGCTTGAGCTGGGATAGGTCCAACATTCTCCTAGCAATCTTCTGCGCATAGGTCTGGGCTGATAGGTCAGGAATATTGGGCATGGAACTATCCAGCCAGATTTTCTGACCCCTAATCGGCTCCTGAGTCAAATTGAGATAGTCATAGGCCTCAAAGCCCAGCAAGTCTGGCAGGCTAAGACGCTCACTAATATCTAGACTGGCCGAAATAAAGTAGGTTTTTGCCGTCTCAGGTAAGAATTTTTGGAAATTCATAAAATCTAGGCGGGCACTATTTAACTTGGTCACACGGTGTTCCGCCGACCAATCTTGACTGAGCCAAAAATCAGAAAAGACAGGAGCAAAGGCTTCCTTGAGCTCCTGAAAATCATGGCCATCTAGCTCTGCTAAGTCTTGGCGAATCTGGTTGACCGCAGTTTTTTGTAGACTGACCTGATGATTTTTATAATAGTTTTGGCTGACTTGGGACAATTCAAATTGCAGGCTCTCCATTATCCGCCCTTGTAAGTGGCTGGCAGGATTTTCCAGATGACTATGAAGCTCCTTCATAACCCTAGTGAGATTGACCTGACGTCTGGAAAACTGCTCCAAATTCAAGAAAAGCTTCTGGGCCTCATCAACCACTAAGACCTGATTCCTGATGAAGTCCTTATCATCCTCGACCCGAGTCAAAAAGTAGGCGTGGTTGGTAATAATGACTCGCGAGTGCTTGGTCCGCTCAAAGGAGCGGTTCCAAAAGTCATAATTCCAAAAAGGTGAGTGCTGGCTGAGGTCACCATCATGGCGAATCTGGTCAAAATAGGCCTCAAAGCGTTGCTTTTGCTTGATTTCATCCAAGTCACCCGTCTTTGTCTGGGTCAGCCAGACCAGCAGTTGCATTTTATAACGATTAACCAGACGGTTGCTGTCTTCCTTTGCTAGACTAGCCACAAAGGCATCCAGTTTGATATAGTTGGACGGACCTTTGAGACTGTGCAAATTAATCTGAAAAACTTGGGCTAGGCGCTGGCCTTCCTGCTCCATAATCTGATCTTGGAGCACCTTGGTTGGGACAGTCACAATAATCTTTTGGTCCTTGACCTTAGTCAGGAGCGTTAGGAGATAGGCATAGGTCTTACCTAGGCCAGTCTGGGCCTGAATGAAAAGGGGATTGGGCTGGTCATAGTATTGGGCTAATTTGTCAGCGAAGGCTTCCTGCTGAGGTCTTTCTTCTAAATCTAGAAGGGCCAGATTGGTCGCAAAGTCTTTTGAGAGGTGGCGCTCCTTTAAAAGAGGAGGCTCTCGTCTTAAAAGGAGATTATGGACTTCCACAAAATCCTTAGGGACCATGGTCGGCATGCCTTGATAGACTTCTTCAATAAGAAGACGGGATTCATAGATGAGATGGTCCGCAAAATCCAAAATCCGTTCAACCGTCAAGCGAGGGAGACTTGCAATTTTTTCCTGAATACTGATGAGTAACTGAGCGGTCGCGTAAGCATCTGCTATGGCCGTGTGAGCATGGGTCAGGTCCAAGTCCAAGTACTTGGCCAAATCCGACAAGCGATAGCGCTCCAGCGTGGGGAAAAAGACTTGAGAAAGCTCAACTGTGTCCACCCTTGGCGTTCTTAGCTCATAGCCTTCCAAAAACAGTTGTTCTGCTAGAAGATTAGCATCAAATTTCACATTGTGGGCAACAAAGATACAGTCCTGAATCAGTTGGAAGATGTCTCCGGCTACCTGGGAAAAGTCAGGTGCCTGGGCCAGTTGCTGGTCGGTAATACCGGTTAAGTCAATAATATGCTGGGTCAAGGCCTCATGAGGATTGACATCGGTCTGGTAGGTCTGGACGATTTGACCCTGCTCAACAATGACAATCCCAACCTGAATAATCTGAGCCGTCGTAGAGGCACTGGTGGCTTCTAAATCAACGACGGCATATTTTCGTCCTTGTTTCTTGTCCGTCATAATGCTTCTATTATAGCATGAATGTCCTAATCTTGGGCTGGCTGATTGAGGTCGAAGGGCCATACTACTACGAAATGGACTGGCTGATTGATCTGGAAGAGCCAGCCAACTACAGAAATGGGCTAGTTGATTGAGCTGGGTAGATGTCAACTGTTTTCATGTTGTGAGACTTTTTCGGGAATTATTTCGCTCCAACTTGGGCTGGGAGTCCTACTTCAATCTTCCCCAAAACAAGCGTGACCAAACTCAGCCAATCTCACTCAAGGAGCTCTGGCCAGAAAATCCATTAACTAGCTCCTCTCCTCTTAGCCTTGTTCTAGAAGTCCGTTTGGACCAACTTGCTTTTTTGGCGTGGTCAGCTGACTATCCTAGATTTTCCAATCTCTAATCTTGTTTAGTTTAGACTTCTTCTATGCTATAATAAGAGCAAATAGTTAATCGAGGTAAATCATGAGACGAACCAAGCTCAACAATTATTATTTAGAAATGGAAGAGCACTATCTGCATGTCCCCTACTATGATGAGGAAAGGCGAATTCGGGTGCTCCTGCCCAAGGACTATGCCAAGGAAGACTGGGCCAGCTACCCTGTTCTCTATATGCACGATGGTCAAAATATTTTCTATAGCAAGGAATCCTTCTCTGGCTACTCCTGGAAGATTATCCCGACCATCAAGAAGCATAAGGAATTGCCTAAGTTGATTATCGTCGGCATTGACAATGCTGAAGGCAACCGCCTCAATGAATATGCTCCTTGGATGACCGATGTCGGCACCACACCTGAAACCGCTAGTGTTGGTGGCGATGGCATGGCCTATGGCGAATGGGTAATCAATACGGTCAAGCCCTTCATTGACAAAACCTACCGCACCAAGCCTGACCGCGAGCATACCCTGCTGGCAGGCTCATCCATGGGAGGCATTATTACTGCCTATATGGGGGCTGCCTACCCAGAAACTTTTGGGGGTCTAGGGGTCTTCTCTCTAGCCTCTTGGTTTAGTGAACGAGATTTCCTACGTTACTGCGACAGCCATCCCCTAGATAAAAGTACTAAGGTTTATATTCAAGTGGGAACTAAGGAGGGAGACGAGGTTGATGAAGCCTTTGCTCCTAATATGAACCAGGCTTATATTGACTGTAGCCTCCACTACTACCAATCACTTCTGAGAACTGGTAGCCCGATGGAAAATCTTGACCTACGCGTCATGGCCAACGAAATCCACCACGAGAAATACTGGGCAGACCACTTTTTAGAATTTTTGAAATTTACCCTGAAAGAATGACATAAAAAGACTTGGGCTACATTTGAGCTCAAGTCTTTTTGCTTCTTTATAAATACCAAGCGGGATTTTTATGCCAGTCTAGTTTATGCCTAGGCAAGGACTAACCGGCTGACGGCCTGCAAGATTCCTGCCCTGGCTGGGTTCTCGGTCAAATCCGGCCGTCTTCTTCTAATTTTCCTAGGAAATAAGGCATTTGTTGGCGCCACCATGGCCAGTCATGGGCAACATCATTGCCCCAGTAATCGAACCAACCTGGGATACCCTTGGAAGAAAAAGCATCTTCCAAACGCATGGTGTCAGAAATATGCGGAGCTTCCCAGTCCCCTTGGCCGACAGAGACGATATAGGCATTCTGCCGATAGCGCTCCAAGAACCAAGGGTCATCCTGATTCCAGAGGTAATCCAGAGGTGAGTTGTAGTATACCGCAGGATCCCCATTGTATTCCCCCGTAAAGAAGCGAACATCATAAACACCTGACTGAGCAACCGCAATATCAAAGAGGTCTGGGTGGCGTAGGGCAAAATTGATGGCATGGAAGGCCCCCATTGAACAACCTGTGGCCATCATAGGCCCCTGCCAGTCTGACTCATAGCGAATCAAAGGCACTAGTTCATTGACGATATAGCGGTCGTAAGCCTCATGGGCTAGAGCCATATCATGAGGAGATTTTCCTTCACAGAGCCAGGACTCATTATCAAGCGAATCTGGTGTATAAAATTTGACCAGACCACGGTCAATAAATTCCTGACAGGCCTCAATCATCCCGAAGTCCCCATATTCATTTTGGCTCCCCCCAGAGGAAGGAAAGACAATGATGGGTTTTCCAGCATGGCCATAAACATTAAAATACATCTCACGGCCGAGCTCCCCCGACCATTGACTTCTGTTTTCAAAATGCATAAAATTCCCCAGCAGGATTAAAGGCTCCTGCTATTCCTTTCTAATTGCGACGTTTCTCTTGGGCATAGCCGACTAATTCTCTAAGCTCATCCATCGTTTGGGTTCTAGCTAAGATACCAACTTCTCCCATGATTTGAGCGAAGACACCTGGAACAGACTGGATCAAAATAATCTTATCACCAAAATGGGCTTGAATATCTTCTAAGCTATGAGCATAATTACGATTGGCCTTACGAGAGATATAAACCACATTATAACGATGCTGAACATCAGCGGTAAATTGATTGTCCCGTACAATCTTGGCATACTGGTCAAAGATATCAAAATCATCTGCATAGTCCCACATATCAATGGTCAATCCACCTGGCGGACGGCAGTTGATTTCAAGGGCCATGAGATCTTTGGTTTTCTTGACACGGAAGAATTCAAAGTGGAAGAAACGTTCTTTTACGTTGAATGCCTTGACACACTGCTTTCCTAGTTCAATCAACTCCGGTGAAAATTTCCTCGGAATATAGTAGAACATATCATTATCATGATCTAAGGTATCCAGAACAGCCTCAGAGTATTCTAAGCCAGAGTAAAAGACGATGTTACCATCATGGTCAGTTAAACCATCAAAGGTGATAATATCACCATCAATAAATTCTTCCATGACATACTCAACATTAGGCGTCTGATGGCCTAAGAAATCCTCCAGTTCAGCTTGCGACTTAATCTTATAGGTGTCAGAAGCTCCTACTCCTGAATTGGGCTTGATAATAACCGGAAAGCCCAGTTCCTTAGCCAAGTTGCGTGCCTCATCATCACTGTGAAAAACCTCTCCGCGGGCAACCTTAATACCAGTTTGGCGGAAAATTTCCTTCATTTGCCGTTTGGTCTTAATGGACAGCATATCGTCATTTTTATAACCAAAAACATTAAAGTCTGTCCGCAAACGGGCGTCTAACTCCAGCCAATATTCATTGTGGGACTCGATGCGGTCAATACGACCATACTTATGGGCAAAGTAGGCTACTGCTCGGTAGACTTGATCGTAATCCTCCATATTGTCCACACGGTAATATTCGGTTAAAGCAGTTTTCAAGCTGTCACTCAGTTCCTCATAGGGAGTATCCGCAATTCCCAACGTATTAAAACCATTGGCCCTTAGGCGGTGGGCAAAGGGTTCAAAGTTCGTTGGGAAATGGGGGGAAATCATTACAAAATTTAAGGGTCTTGTCATTTGAGCCTCCTCCATTATCGTTATCTTTATTCTACCATCTTTCAAGCTGTTTTGACAGACTTTTCTGAAAATTCTCTTGGTAAAGAAAGTCCCAGCCTAAGACATTTACCAGCTGCTGCGTTATAATAAAGACAAATCCATTCAATCGAGGTCCCTATGAAAATTTATACCATTAAAAATCAAGTTGCTCTTGAAAACACCTATATTTTGGAAAATGAGCACGCGCTTCTAGTTATTGATCCTGGCAGCAATGGTCAAGAAATTCTGACTAAGCTAACTGACTTGGCTAAGCCTGTCGCCGCAGTGCTTTTGACCCATGCTCACTATGACCATATCATAAGTCTGGATGCTGTTCGCGACCACTTCCAAGAACCGCCTGTTTATATTTCTGAGCAAGAGGCTAGTTGGCTAGGCAGTCCTGTCGACAACCTGTCAGGCCTCCCCCGCCATGATGATATGGCAGATGTCACAGCTAGACCTGCTGATCACTTCTACCGCTACCGCCAGAACTATGAATTGGCTGGCTTTAATTTCTCAGTTGTCCCGACACCCGGACACTCCTGGGGCAGCGTCTCCCTAATTTTCAGGACTGATGAGATTGTCTTTTCGGGCGATGCCCTCTTCTGCGAGACCATTGGTCGAACTGATCTTCCGACTGGCAATGGCCAGCAGCTCCTGGACTCCATTCGCAGAGAACTTTTTACGCTACCTAACCACTACCAAGTTTATCCCGGCCACGGTTTTGATACCACTATTGGTCATGAGAAAACTTTCAATCCATTTTTTAGAAGTTAGATAAAAGTTACTGCAATGGATGATGGTTTCTCTAGAATTTCTTTACCAAATTTCATGTTTGATTTAGCTATAACCAAAAACGAATGGTTCTTATCTCCTATTATTTGGGCGTTAGAATCATTCGTTTTCTTATCAATAATTTTTAGTTTTGGAACATTAGGGTTTTCTTTTTTGAATATAGTCAATTAAATCCAAGGTTAAATCATAGCGTAGAAAAGGCGTAATCAGATAGATTCCATTAAAATACTCTAAAGCGCAGTCGATTAATTTCTTGCTTTCTGCCAAAGCAATTGCCTGACAGGCTTCTTTGTCATCTTTAACAGTTTCTAGCTTTTCCAGAAAGGCTTCTGACAAATGAATTCCCGGTACTTCATTATGGAGAAAAACAGCATTGTTATAGGATGTTATAGGCATAATGCCGATGAAAAAAGGCTGTTCATAAGTTTTTGTTAAACTTCCCAGTTGATGGATAATTTCTTCACTAAAAATAGGTTGTGTAATAAAATAATCTGCTCCTGCTTTAATTTTACGTTCAATAAGGCGATTGCTTTTTTCGAGCTGACGAACATTGGGATTAAAAGCTGCCGCCGTTGTAAAATGGGTTGCCCTTTTCAAACTGGCTCCACTATAGCCTTTTCCGTGATTTAATTGTTTAATTAGGGATAGTAATTTAAAACTGGTAGCATCATAAACACTAGTAGCTCCGGGAAAATCACCAATTTTTGTGGGATCTCCTGTAATAGCCAGAAGTTGATTGAACCCCAACACATCCATTCCCAACAAGCGTGACTGCAAACCTATCATGTTATGATCGCGACAAGCGATATGGAGTAAAAATGGCGTTGCTATTTCATTTTTTAGTAGGGAAGCAAGACTAAGATTACAAATGCGTGTTTTGGCTAAAGAATTGTCTGCTAAAGTAATAGCAGCAATATTCTTTTTATCTAAGGCTTTAATCCCTTCAATAAATTTTTCAATGGCCAAGGTTTTTGGTGGGTCAATCTCAGCAATAATCGTAACTTCCTTTTTAGCCTTATCTGCCAAAGTTTCTTTTTTAGCAATTTCATCAATGAGTTCTTCTTCAGTAATCAATGGGGTAATAGTCTTACGTTCAACTGGCTTTAAATTTTTGATGCCGCGTTTAATGGCTCTTATATGATCTGGGGTCGTTCCGCAGCAGCCGCCAATTAAACGGACCCCTTCTTCCACAAAAAGCTGAGCGCAGTATTCAAAATAATCTGCATTCTGACTAAAACGGTACTGGCCTTTTTCATCGTCACCAGCAAATGATAAAAGGCTGGCATTAGGATAAGCAGACAGATAACTTTGTGCAAAAAGCGGAACCTGTTTGAAGGATTGAATCATGTGGTAAGGTCCTAAGTGGCAGTTTAATCCAACAATATCAGCACCCAGCATGACCAAATGGCTGAGGGCTTCCACTAGGGGGCGACCATCTTCTGTGATGCCTGCTTCATGGAGTGCCATATTGGTTATCAAGGGTAAATCCGTCAATGGCCTTATCGCTTTTATGACAGCCTCTAATTCTTCTCTATCATAGTAAGTTTCAAACAGTAAACCATCCAGCTGCTCAGTTTCTAATAGTGCCTGTGCCTGCTCAACAGTCTCTTTGACAATATCTTCCAAGCTAAGATCGCACTGTCTTAGCCCTCGCGAAGCTCCTATCGTCCCTAGAACAAAAACATTTCTTCCTGCAGCCTGACGAGCGATCTCAGCTGCTTTTTGATTGATTTGCTTAACATCATTGTCATAGCCAAAACTTTTAAGGCGGTGGCGTTTGGCATCATAAGTATTAGTCTGAATGATATCAGCACCAGCATCAATATAAGCCTTATGAATGGCTAAAATACGTTCTGGGTGACTAATATTATAGTAGGCATGGCAAGATTCCAGCCCTTCCGCATAAAGAAGGGTGCCCATAGCACCATCTGCCACTAAGATATCAGTTTTTAATTTATCTAGTAATTTAGACATGAATGATCTCCTTATTTCAGCTTCCTAGTTTTCTGCGAACTTCCTTGGTTGCTGCGACTAAAACTTTGAGAGCTGCAAGCGTTTCAGGCTCTTGGCGGGTTTTCAGCCCGCAGTCAGGATTGACCCAAAACTGTTTAGGAGATAGTTTATGAAGAGGCCTTTCGATATTAGCAATAACTTCTTCTTTAGTCGGTACACGCGGTGAGTGGATATCGTAAACACCTAAGCCTATGCCCAGTGGATAGACAGCTGTCTCAAAAGATTCGATAATGTCCCCATGACTGCGGCTAGTTTCAATAGAGATCACATCCGCATCAAGTGCCCGAATAGAATCAATGATTTCATCAAATTTAGAATAGCACATGTGCGTGTGGATCTGCGTTTCATCTTTAACGGAAGATGTAGCAATATGAAAGGCCCGAACGGCATCATCAAGATAGGCCTTTTGCTTAGCCTTGCGCAGTGGTAGCCCTTCACGAAGGGCAGCTTCGTCGACTTGGATGATAGCAATACCGGCATCTTCCAGAAGTTTGATTTCATCTTTGATGGCTAGACCAATTTGATCAAAGAGCTGTCTTCGCGGAATATCTGTGCGTTCAAAAGACCAGTTGGTAATTGTAATCGGCCCTGTCAACATGCCTTTGACCGGACGGTCAGTCAAACTCTGCGCGTAAACCGTTTCACGGACGGTCAAGGGTTTTATGTGCTGCACATCTCCGTAAATAATAGGCGGTTTCACAGCCCTAGAACCGTAAGACTGCACCCAGCCAAGCTTTGTCGTAGCAAAACCTGCCAGCTGCTGACCAAAAAATTCGACCATATCGACTCGCTCAAATTCACCATGCACTAAAACATCAAGGTCTAAATCCTCCTGAATCTTGATCCAGCGTTTAATCTCAGCATTTATAAAGCCTTGATAATCCTCATCGCTGATTCTGCCGCGTTTCCAAGCTAAACGCGTCCGTCTGATTTCCTGCGACTGCGGAAAAGAACCGATCGTTGTCGTTGGCAAAAGCGGTAAATGCAGTTTTTTCTGCTGCAGATCTCTTCTCTTTTCAAAACTGCTGGCACGCTTAGTCGCTGCTTGCTCTGCATTTTCCAATTCAACATTTCTGAAATCGGCAGCT
Source organism: Streptococcus downei MFe28 (assembly GCF_900459175.1). Taxonomy (NCBI): domain Bacteria; kingdom Bacillati; phylum Bacillota; class Bacilli; order Lactobacillales; family Streptococcaceae; genus Streptococcus; species Streptococcus downei. The sequence continues at coordinate 1,872,241 of NZ_UHFA01000002.1, forward strand.
TGAAGGGCTTCAAAATGAGCGATATGCTCTTTATAAGCAGGTGTTTCTCGGCCGTCCAGCTTTTCTGCCAAAAGTTTGACTTCCTGCAATTTTTCATCAGCAAAGGCCAGACCATTTCGTAAAACAGTTTCCAAACCCGTCTCATTTTTAGCAGTCACAGGCACATGCAAAAGTGAACAAGAAGGCTGTACGATCACCTCAGCAGTATTTTCCTTGATCGTCTTTAAGAGTTCAGCAGTCTTCACAAAATCAGAACTCCAGATATTACGGCCATCAATCACACCTGCAAAGATTTCCTTACCTTTAAAAAGTCCTGATGTCAAAGCTGCAAGATTTTCTTCAAGACCATGGACAAAATCAAGTCCAAAAGCTGCAACAGGGAGTTGAGATAGGCTTTCGGCATTGATCAAAGCTTCAAAGTAAGTTTGAAAGATAAACTTAGCTTGAGGAATTTCCTTAGCAAAATAACCATAAACGCCTTTTGCTGCTTCAAGATATTCAGACCCCTCATCAGTCACAAAGATAGGCTCGTCAATCTGAATATAGACTGCACCTGCGTCAACTAATTCCTTGAAGACTTGTTTGTAGAGCGGCAGGAGACTTTTTACAGCAGCAGTGAAGTCTTCAACCCCCGATGACAGGGCTACATAGGTAATAGGGCCTGTGATAACGGGCTTTGCTTTCTCTCCCACAATCTCTCTTGCTTCTAAATAAAGTTCCAAAAGCCGATTATTATTAAGTTTAGGACGTTGTTTTGTCCACTCTGGAACGATGTAGTGATAATTAGTATTAAACCATTTCTTCATGGCAGAAGCGACATTTTCTTTATTTCCCCGTGCAATAGAAAAGTATAAATCAATATCTACTTCTTCTTTAGAAAAGCGCTTAGGAATAATATTGAACTGCACAGACAAATCCAAAATCTGATCATAAAAGGAAAAATCACCAACCGGAATTAAATCTAATCCTGCATTTAGCTGTTTTTTCAAAAAATCTGTGCGCAATGCTTTAGCACCCTCAAATAGTTCTTGCTGAGTGATTTTTTTTGACCAGTAAGATTCAATCAGCTTTTTCCATTCACGATTTTCTCCTAAACGCGGATAGCCTAAACTAGAAATTTTTGTCATTTTACCCTCCCTATAGTTTTTAAGTTAATATAAAGAAATTCATTAATTTAAAACTATAATCTATTTTTTGTTTTATGATAAAAATCATACTAGATATCCCTTTTTAAATCAACAATCTATGGATTTTTATTTTTTATCCTCTCATATAGTCTACAACTATAGATATAGCAGCAGATATAGTTATTAGCTATATCAGACGCTTGAATTACCCACCAAAACTAGAGAAAATTAAAGCAGAAATGACAATAAAACGCAGATAATCTAAAGAGGAGGAGAAGACTCCATATTCTGTAAAATATACGTAATTCATTAGGGTTCTTCATCCTTCACAGCTTGGAGACTGGCGAATCCTAATGAAACTGCACAGAGTCAGTGTTGAAATGCTCTCACAGCGGATTTCAAACTAAGCTTAGGCATTAACGTCAAGACTTCGTCTGCTGATTTCTTATACGTAATCTTCAGAGATTGCCAAGGTTTGTGGGTAAGGATGCATCATATCATGGCAATTTATCTCATTTTCAGTCTATCTTTCTCCACGACTTAAGACGAAGAATCAGCAAGATTCTAGAAGGGTGCGTCCTCAGTAGTTGATTGGCTGTACTTATCGCTTCACGATAGCATCCACCCTAATCAACTGTGCGGGGGTGAGACGACGAAATCAAGATTTCTGTCTCACTCCCTAATTTTACAGAGTCGTAGGCGTGTTCAATTGGCAACGATGTATTGTTTTGATTTTCAAAGAGTATAGCATCTCAGTTAAGTACATAAGAAAAACACACCCAGACCATTGCTTCAAGAAGCATTTCAGTCACTAGTGTGTTTTAAACATTATATAGCTTTTTTATCTTGTCCTAAGGCCCTTTGAACAGCCTTGACTATTTCAACGAGGACGACAATGAGGAGACTGGCAACAATAACAGCTAACCATTGAGCCGTATCGAGGTGAGTAACGTGGAAGAGCTTGTTAAAACCAGGAATTACGATAGTCATCATGAGAATTAGAAAGGCCACTGGGATCGCCCAGTTAAAGGTTGGGTTACTAAATGGTCTAACCTTGAAAATCGATTGATAAACCGACTTAACATTAAAGGCATGGAGGAGTTGGATCAGACCTAGGGTTGCGAAGGTCATGGTCAAAGCATCCGCATGCATCATCTGACTATCGGTATGTTCTGGGAACATCAAGGCCCAGCCATAAATACCAATAACCAGAGCCGTTTGCAAGAGACCTTGATAGATAATTGCACCAAAGACACCCCCATCAAAGAAGTTAGACTTGCGACCACGTGGCTTGTGGCTCATGACACCAGGCTCTGCTGGTTCGACCCCTAAGGCGATAGCTGGTAGGGTGTCGGTTACCAGATTAATCCACAGAAGATGAACAGGTTGGAGGACATCCCAGCCAAAGAGGGTGGCAAAGAAGATAGTGAAGACTTCGGCCATATTGGCTGACAGCAGGTATTGGATAGATTTTTGGATGTTGGAGAAGACTTTACGTCCCTCTTCAACCGCAACGATAATGGTGGCAAAGTTATCGTCCGCCAGAACCATATCAGAAGCTCCCTTAGAAACTTCTGTACCAGTAATTCCCATACCAATACCGATGTCAGCGGTCTTGAGGGATGGTGCATCGTTGACCCCGTCACCAGTCATGGCAACGACCTTGCCTTCATTTTGCCAAGCCTTGACAATCCGCACCTTATGCTCTGGTGATACCCGCGCATAGACAGAGTATTTCCTAAAGACCTTTTGGAAATCATCGTCTGACAGTTCATTGAGCTCAGCACCTGTCAAGACATGACTTCGGCCGTCTTCTTCAATAATACCCAGACGTTTGGCAATAGCCTCGGCTGTATCTTGGTGGTCACCCGTAATCATAATTGGACGAATACCAGCTTCCTTGGCGACCGCAACTGCATGCGCGGCTTCTGGCCGCTCAGGGTCAATCATACCAACTAAGCCAGAGAAAATGAGGTCAGCTTCGACAATCTCAGATTCCAAGGTCGGAATGTCTGTCGTCCGCTTGTAGGCCATCATCAGCACCCGCAGGGCTTGCTTCGCCAAGTCCTTGTTGGTAGCTAGAATGGCTTTCTTGTCCACATCCGTAATCGGACGAATTTGCCCGTTTTCCTCAATCTGAGTTACCCGTTTGAGCAATTGGTCTGGGGCCCCCTTGACCGCAACAAAGTAGGAATTGTCCGCTTCCTTGTGGATAGTAGACATAAGCTTACGGTCCGAATCGAAGGGCAGCTCAGCCACACGAGGCTCGCTCTGCAGGACTTCACACACATCAAAATTGTGGTCAAAGCCAAATTGAACTAGAGCCGTTTCGGTTGGGTCCCCGATCAATTTTCCTTGGGGGTCAATCTTGGTATCATTGGCGAAGTTCATAATCCGCAGGGTATTGTTATCGGCCGCAATATCCGCTGCTGATGACTGGAGTTGACCGTTGGTATAAACTTTTTCAACGGTCATCTGATTCATGGTCAGGGTACCTGTCTTATCTGAGGCAATAATTTCAGTTGAACCCAGTGTTTCAACAGCTGGTAGTTTACGCACAATAGAATTACGTTTAGCCAAGGTCTTAGTTCCCATGGATAAGACGATGGTAACGATAGCGGGCAGTCCTTCTGGAATTGCTGCAACAGCCAAGGCCACAGCTACCATGAGTCCGTTCAAAGGTTCCTCACCGCGGATGAAAATACCAACTAAGAAGGTAATCAAGGCGATAACGACAATTAAGTAGGTTAAGGCCTTGGAAAGCTGAGTCAGACTCTGTTTGAGAGGAGTCTCAGTCTCATCAGCATTGGCCAGCATATTAGCAATCTTACCTACTTCGGTGTACATCCCCGTGTTGACCACAACACCAGAGCCACGTCCGTAGGTGACATTGGAATTTTGGTAGGCCATATTGAGGCGGTCACCAATTCCAGCATCTTCCGCTACATCAACATTCAGGTCCTTTTCAACTGGAACGGATTCCCCTGTCAGGGCTGCTTCTTCAATTTTGAGGGAGGCCGCTTCCAGCAGTCGCATATCAGCAGGGACCACATCACCAGCCTCTAGCAGAACCATGTCCCCTGGAACTAATTCCTTAGAATCAATCTCGGTCACATGGCCATCTCGACGGACTCGGGCCATGGGACTGGACATATCTTTGAGGGCTTCAATCGCTGCTTCTGCCTGCCCCTCCTGATAAACACCAAAAGCGGCATTGAGAATGACAACAGCCACGATGATCAAAGCATCAGTCAGGCCACCCATCCCTTCGGTAATCACCGACAAGGCAGCAGCAACCAAAAGGATAATAATCATCAAATCCTTAAACTGGTCAATAAACTTGGTAATAATGCCTCGTTTTTCACCTTCGTCCAATTCGTTCTTTCCGTAAGTCTCTAATCGACTTTGCGCCTGGCTAGTGCTCAGGCCCTCTTTTGTGCTGTCGACTTCCTTGAGAACTTCTTCTCCCGTTTGAACATGATAGGGAAGTCTTTCTTGTTCTTTGTGCATAATTTTCCTTTCTACATTACTGGTAAAAATATAGGGACAAGCTGGGCTCATCTCAAATTCATACTCTTCGAAAATTACAATTTTCCGTCGTTAACTCACCTTGCCGTACTCCAGTACTGTCTTCAGTTCGTTGCCTTGGCAAATTTCGATTTTCATTGAGTATCAGGCCAACTTTTCCAGTAAAAAAAGAGACCTGTTTTAAAAACAAGTCTCGCTGTTTAAGTCAGTGCCGGAAATTTCTTTCGTAATGACGACAGTGACACGATTGCAGGGCTTTCAATCGCTCCGCCAATCGTCTGCTACTCCCTTGATATAACAACTATTATAGCAAATTCCCTATTACTTCTCAACACCTTGACCAGACGTTGGATTGTAGACCGCTTCCGCTTCACGTTTTTCACCGAAAATATCTTCTACACGACAGCGAACGTATTTGACACAAAGTCTATTATAGTACGCATAAAGTAAGTGAAGGAGACCATCCTTAGTTTGATATAGAGTTCCCCGTTGTGCTAGTTAATCAGGCATAAGCCTTAGAATATTTCAAACTCAGCCCAAATTCATTTTGACTATTTTCCAGCATGAGTGAATAGATGAGTAAAATAGCTTCTACTCTAAACTGTAATGCCCGAAGGTTTCGACAGCGTAAATTCTCAATACCAAACTGTTCTAAGCTCGAAAAGACGGTTTCAATCGGTTGGCGCAATCGGCTAATTTTATAGTTCTCAAACCAAGAATAGTCCGCCAGATTTTTCCTGAGTTGAGAAATTAAGGTGATACCACAATTGGCCAACTCTTTCTTAACCTGCTTGTCAATATAGCCCTTGTCTCCATAAATCAGTGGAATAGAGCTGTGTTCCAGTAATTCAAAAGCCACTTGGCTATCGTAAACAGAGGCTGACGTTACTATATAATCCAAAGGAAAGCCCCTATCGCTGACTAAAACGGAGAACGTCACCCCGTAGTAGTGAATCTTCTTCGTGGCGTTGTATCCGATGTTAGCGACTTCTGATAAAAGGCTAGCTCTTAGATTACGGATGGGATGACATAAGGCACAGGGAAAACTGTCAATCAGGCCAAATGAAGAGGTCTCACAAAGGGAGGATACCATAAAGTAGCGCATGCGTTGGATGCTTTGGGAAAGGTTTTGACAAATCCGACAAAAGCGGGAACGTTCTGGAAAGTCATTAGGAAAAAGGCTATGACGAATGGCTCGATAAATTGCGCTGGCTGTTCGGCACCCCTCTTGAATGGCCCAGAGATAACTAGCTATAATAACGACATCTGGTTGCTTCTGTGAGTGAACGTTTCGCCGATGCCTCACGCAGTAGGGAACGAACCGGTCATAAAGTGTACTCACTTTTGTTAGCAAAACTGAAAAAATATCTTGTGTTTGATGTGGATTTGCGAGATAATAGTCTTGGCTTTGCCTATCATTCCCTCACTTCGTGGTTGTTCTGAGTTTATGATAGGCAAAGTTTTTTATTTTGGATAGTGTTAACTAGCACAACGGGTGGGAAAGTATTAAGCTCTGACTTAAGAAGAAAAATGTGAGGGAGAAGGTTGGTGAAGAATCACTAGTATTCAAGACGGCCATATTTTCCCAGGGGGGCAATGTTCAATTTCGCAGGAATCATAAAAGGTAGGGTTCACAACAACTCCTACCTTTATTTCAATTTTTACTTAAAGTGGGAAGAATAGCATAGCACCTGCTGTTAAAGCAAAGATACGAACAAAGTACATTGGAACTGAGAATTTCCAAAAGTCGGGTAACTTGTAACTACCCATACCGAGTATCATAGCAGGCATCCCATCTAGGGGCATATAGCCTCCGTTCCAACCAGAAATTACTACAGCAGCAGCTGCAGCTGCTGCCGTTGGGTTCCAACCCAAACTAACACAGGTCGAAATTGCAATTGGAGCAAAGACAAACACTGATCCCATATTTGAACCAGTAAAGGTAGCTGACATGCTGGTCAGAAAAACGAGTAGGAGAACCAATAAGAATGGGTTGATACTACCGCCAAGTGAGTGGGCAATAGAATCCCCTACCAATTTTGTAAAACCAGAATTGGATAAGGCATCCGCAACACCGATAACACCCGCCATCATGAGGATAACTGGAGCTCCCATATTATCCCTAACAGAGCGAAAATCAAGGACACCGACAAAGAGGATAACGGCTGCTGCCAGTCCAGGAACAACATAGGCAATATTGCCCAATTGATTCATCATCATCCCAACAACACTGACAATAAACATTAAAATAGTAACCTTCTCTTGGAAGGGGGACATCATTGTTACAGCTAACTCCTGCTCCTTTTTAATTTCTTCATCCGCATCGGAAGCCATTGGATGATCTGGTAGCAGGCGCCAAGCAACCAAGCTCCAAGCCAGAAAAGCAAGGGATAGGACAAGGTTAACCAGAGCGAACTGAATAATAGAAACATTATGCATATAGCCTGCCGAATGCAGGACTGTTACAGTTAAGCCATAGGTCAAAGCAACATTTACAGGAATCAAAGGGTGATTGGTTGCAAATCCAAGTTGCATCATCAACTTTGAAGTAGGCAGTTTCTTATTGTATGGAATCATCGAAACCAAGGATAAGATTAAGACATAATAACCTGTCGATCCCATTCCAGCAAGACTAGCTCCTAACATAACAACCAGCAGTAATAAGGCATAGCTACGATAGCCACCTTTATCAACCAAATTCAACATAATCTCTTGAACTCTTGCGATGAAACTAGTCTTCATCATTGCTGCCATGACCACCATAAATCCGGCAACCATAACAACGCTTGGATTGATAAATCCTGCGAAAGCTTCTTGGACAGTTGATAAACCCGTTACTACTAGGAGTAAACAGGCAAAAATTGGCGGAGCCCCAAAGGCAAACTTATCGGACATAATCATAACAATCATGAGCACAAGAATACCCAGAGCCAGACACATCTGTAAGGTCATAATAACACCTCTTCACTTTTTTATTTTCAAATTACTTTACAAATTTATTCTATCCAGTGAAAAGGTGGTTGTATAGGCTACAACCTTATTTTTTGTTTAAATAGTGAACGTCATTTTACGTTGTCCAACAAAATTATAAGATAGAGTTTTATCGTTTCAATTATGAACAGTTTATGTAAACATAAGTATTAGCCTAGCTACTTATAAAGTCCTTCATGAAAGCAAAAAATGAACAGGGTTAGTATCCTACCACTTAGAACTTACTCTGCTCATTTCTTTTGATTAATTTATCAGTTTGGATTGGCTAATTAGGTATCACTTGAATCAAAATCTCCTTTGTCATAAGCTCTCGGATAACCTACTCCCCCCAAATTATCCGCAAATCGTAGGAGGCTAAGGGTCTGGTGGCCTCGGGTTCAGTCAAAAGGTCATAGGTCAGGTGAAGTCTTGCTTCTTCACGATTTAGGTCAAAGGTCTTTGTTTTGGTCACTAAGCGCTGGGTCCCCATAGAGGTTGGAATGGCCGCAAGGTCCAGGTCATCCTTGACAAAGCGCATGACGGACTTGGGATTGGAAAAGCGGGTCATGACTAACTCCTCATGATTGAGCTTAATGACGACTTTTTCATCCTGGCTATTTTGGTGAATGAGATAGTCAAAGCCTCCTTTTTGTATCCACTGGCACTCATGAATTTCCTCAATCAACTCCGTCTGGTCTTCCATCTGAATGGTATTGTAAATTTTAATCTGCACTTTTTTCTTACCTCACACATTGTCATCTTATACTCTTCAAAAATCAAAACTATCTCACGGATAAAGTCACTCTATAGTTTTTCATTAGAGTGACTACGAAAACTACGATTATAGTTTTCTATATCCCTGACTAATTTCATAAAAACTGTAATAGTGACAGTTTTTACTCCATGTCGCATCCTTAACTCACTTTGCCGTACTTACTGAGGAATGCGAAGATTTCTCTATTTCCAACCTCAAAAGGTCTCCCAGACCCTTTGAGCTACCTGCAGTTCGTGCGACGCCTCACACCTTTTCATTTTAAGGTGTCGGCTAGATTGATTTTTATTGAGTATTATTTAATATTCTCAACTCTTATAAATCAGAGGTTGGGACAGACACTCATGATGGCTTTACCCTCACCCACAAAAACGTGTAATCTTGGAAGATTACGTATAAAAAGGTCCTAGCCTCGTTATTTTTTCAAGATTAGACACATTGACGCAGTGGTTGATTGGAGGTACTTATCCCTTGCTAGGCAAGTGATAGCGGCCATCCTAATCAACTGTGCGGAGGCGAGACGACAAAATCGATTTCTGGGAAATCGCGATTTTTGTTCCGCTCTCTTATCAATCGGTTTAAGTCTGTCTTTTGGCCTTATTATTCTACCAATTTCAGCAGTTCTTGGCAATTTTTGCTATACTAAAATCATGAATGAAAAGATTTTTCGTGACCCCGTTCACAACTATATATCGGTGACAGAATCCCTGATTTATGACTTGATAAATACCAGCGAATTTCAACGTCTGCGGCGGATTAAACAGTTGGCGACTACCAGCTATACCTTTCATGGAGCTGAGCACAGCCGTTTTTCTCACTGCCTTGGAGTCTATCATTTGGCCAACCAAGTGGTTGCATCTTTTGAAAAGCACTATCCTAAGGACTGGAATAGTGAAGATAGCCTCTTAACCATGGCTGCTGGTCTTCTTCATGACCTAGGCCACGGGGCTTATTCTCATACCTTTGAGCGACTTTTTGGAACAGACCATGAGGCCGTCACCCAGGAAATTATCACCAATCCAGCGACAGAAGTTAATGCTGTCCTGCGACGGGTCTCACCTGACTTTCCTGACAAGGTAGCCAGCGTCATCAATCATACCTATCCCAATAAACAGGTTGAACAGCTGATTTCCAGCCAAATTGATTGTGACCGCATGGACTATCTTCTGAGGGACGCCTACTATACTGGCGCCAGCTATGGTCGCTTTGATTTGACAAGGATTCTCAGCGTCATTCGTCCCCATGGTAATGGCATTGCCTTTACCATCAATGGAACCCATGCGATTGAGGACTACCTAGTCAGTCGCTACCAAATGTATATGCAGGTTTACTTCCACCCCGCTAGTCGTGCAATGGAAGTTCTCCTGCAAAACCTGCTAAAGCGAGCCAAGCTACTCTACCCTAGTCAGAAGACCTATTTTGAAAGAACCGCTCCTTGTCTAGTCCCCTTCTTTGAAAAGTACTATAATTTACAGGACTATCTGCGCTTGGACGATGGGGTCATGAATACCTATTTCCAAAGCTGGATGACTGCTGACGATGCTATCCTGGCTGATTTGGCTAATCGTTTTATTAACCGTAGAGTCTTCAAATCGGTTATTTTAACCGAGCAAAGCCAAACCCCACTCAAAGAGCTGAAAAAACAAGTTGCAGCTATTGGCTACGACCCTGACTACTATACGGCTGAACACAAAAATTTTGACCTGCCCTACGATATCTATCGACCGGAAAAGGAAAATCCCCGCACCCAGATTGAGTTGCTGCAAAAGGATGGTAGCCTCAAGGAGCTGAGCCAGGAATCTGATTTAGTTAAGGCCCTGACAGGAACGGTTCATGGCGACAAACGCTTCTACTTTCCAGCAGAAATGTTGCTAACGGATGACCTATTTTCTGGGGAAAAAGAGGACTTCCTCAGTCATATCAAAAATGATGTCCTGCTTTAACGGATCTAACCAACTGCAAACTAATACTCTTCAAAAATCACAACTATCCCACGGATAAAGTCACTCTATGATTTCTCATTCGAGTGACTACGAAAACTACGATTGTAGTTTTCTATATCCCTGGCTAACTCTGTATAAACTGTGGCAACGACAGTTTGTACCTCGTGTCGCGTCGTTAACTCACTTTGCCGTACTTACTGAGGAAAGCGTTGCTTTCCCTATTTCCAATCTCAAAAGGTCTCCCAGACCTTTTGAGCTACCTGCAGTTCGTGCGATGCAGAGCAAAGTTGGTCGATTTCACCAACTTTGTGAGGGTAGTAAGGGAGCTAGGCAATCGTTATGGAGATTGCCGTTCGACATCAGTCACTTTAGTAACTTGATGTCATTGCTCCTTGCCTTGGCTATTTTCGATTTTTATTGAGTATAAGCCGTGGCTGGTTCTTAATCTAATAAGGAAGATTGTCTTCACCCAAAAGTACCATTGAGACAGACAGTTACGATAGCAGCCTTATTTTTAAGCCTTCAATACCTCCTATTGAAGATTCCGCTCTTTTTACCTGATGCCCTAGTTCTTTATGTCCTTCTTGCACCGTTAGTGACTGGAAGGACTCTTATCCCAGCTGACAAATAGCCTGATTTTTAGTAAAATAGTAGGGATGTATCAGCCCTCAAGTCCTAGCTTCTGAGTGCTTGGGCTTTTACTTTATTTATGCTCTTCGAAAATCAAAATTTTCCCACGGATAAAGTCACTCTATGATTTTTCATTCGAGTGACTACGAAAACTACGACTGTAGTTTTCTATATCCCTGACTAATTTCATAAAAACTGTAATAGTGACAGTTTTTACTCCATGTCGCATCGTTAACTCACCTTGCCGTACTTACTGAGGAAAGCAAAGTTTTCCCTATTTCCAACCTCAAAAGGTCTCCCAGACCTTTTGAGCCACCTGCAGTTCGTGCGATGCAGAGCAAAGTTGGTCGATTTCACCAACTTTGTGAAGTTAGTAAGGGAGCTAGGCAATCGCTATGGAGATTGCCGTAAGCTATCAAGCCACTAAAGTGGCTGATAGCTTTGCTCCTTACCTCGGCTACTTTCGATTTTCATTGAGTATTACCTATTAAATTGGAGAAAATAACCATGTCAATCAAACTTGTTGCCATTGATATTGACGGCACCCTAGTCAACAATGAGCGAAAAATCACCCCAGAGGTCTACCAGGCCATCCAAGAGGCCAAGGCTGCTGGTGTGAAGATTGTTATTACAACCGGTCGCCCCATTGCTGGGGTCCAAGACCTCTTAGCAGAGCTTAAATTGAATGAACCTGACAACTATGTCATTACCTTTAACGGAGCCCTGGTTCAAGAGACAGCTAGTGGCCAAGAAGTCATTAAGGATGCTCTGACCTATGAGGACTATCTGGATATTGAGCTGCTAGCCACCAAGTTAGGGGTCCATTCCCATGCTGTCACCAAAGATGGCATTTACACCAGCAACCGCAACATTGGTCACTACACGGTTCATGAAGCCACCCTTGTTAGTATGCCGATTTTCTATCGGACGCCAGAAGAAAATCGCCAGCGGGAATTTGTCAAGACCATGTATATTGATGAGCCGACTATCCTTGATGCAGCCATTGCTAAAATTCCCAAGGAATACTATGAACGCTTCACTATTGTTAAATCAGCTCCCTTCTATCTTGAATTGCTCAATAAGACTTCAAATAAGGGAACTGCTGTCCTCCATTTGGCAGAAAAATTGGGAATTTCAGTTGAGGAAACCATGGCCATCGGTGACGAAGAAAATGACCGAGCCATGTTGGAGGTTGTCGGCCATCCCGTTGTTATGGAAAATGGCAATCCCCAACTGAAAAAAATCGCTCGCCATATCACCAAGTCCAATGAAGAGTCCGGTGTTGCTTACGCCATTAGAAAGTGGGTTTTAGATTAATGTATACGTATAAAGTCGGAATTTCCGCTCAACAACACGAAGATTTTGTTAAATCCAGTGGCCAAACTAACGTCCTTCAAAGTGCTGACTGGGCCAAGGTCAAGGATAACTGGGACAATGAACGCCTCGGTTTCTTTGAAGATAGGGACATGATTGCTTCTGCTTCCATCTTGATTAAACGTCTGCCACTGGGAATGACCATACTCTATATCCCTCGCGGACCAATTATGGACTATCAAGATCAAAAAATTGTTGACTTTGTCATTAAGTCCCTTAAGAAATATGCGCGCTCCAAGCACGCCCTCTTCATCAAATTTGACCCTCAACTGCTACTTAAGGCCTATAAGATTGGTGAGGAAGTTGAGGAAGAGCCCAAGACTCTAGTTGCCCTAGATAACCTGCAAAAGGCTGGGGTTGAGTGGTCTGGTCGAACTATGGCAATTGCTGATAGTATCCAACCGCGCTTCCAAGCGAATGTCTACACCCAAGAGGACATAAAGTCAACCTTCCCTAAACATACCAAGCGCCTAATGAAGGATGCTCAAAAGCGGGGAGTGATTACCAGCCGTGGAACCATTGATGATGTCCAAGCCTTTGCGGATGTGGTTGCCCTGACTGAAAACCGTAAAGGGGTAGCCCTGCGTAACTATGATTACTTCAAGAAGATGATGACCATCTATGGCGACAATGCCTATCTGCACCTGGCTAAAGTCAACCTGCCTAAGCGTTTGGCTGAATACAAGGAGCAACTGGCTCAGATTGAAAAGGATTTATCAGAAACAGCTGAAAATCAAAAGAAACGCCTAACCAAGCTGACTCAACAAAAAAACTCTGTCCAAAAATACATCAGCGAATTTGAAGAATTTGTCGATAAATACGACGATGAATTGATTATTGCGGGTATCCTGTCAGTCCGTTTCAGTAATGTCATGGAAATGCTTTACGCGGGCATGAATGATGAGTTCAAGAAATTCTACCCTCAGTACTCTCTCTATCCCAAGGTCTTCGAAGATGCCTATGCTGACGGTATCAAATGGGCCAATATGGGCGGTGTCGAAGGAAGTCTAGATGATGGCTTGACCAAATTCAAGTCCAACTTCAATCCGACCATCGAGGAGTTCATTGGAGAATTCACCATTCCAACCAGCCTCCTCTACAAACCAGCTATGTACGCTTACAATAAACGTAAACAAGCAAGGAGTAACCACGAATGAGCTTTGAAATCTTAAGCAAGGAAGCCTTTGAGACCTTCAGTCAAAGGGTTGCCTACAAGTCCTTTATGCAATCAAGTCAGATGGCTGAGCTCTTTAAGAAACGTGGCTATAGCATTGCCTATGTTGGCCTCAAAGCCGATGGAGCTTTGCAGGTGGCTGCCTTAGTTTATTCTATGCCCATGACGGGTGGCCTCCACATGGAAATCAACTCTGGCCCCTTCTCCACAGACCACAAATACCTGAGTGACTTCTATCAAGGCCTCAAGGACTATGCTAAGAGTGAGGGCGCTCTAGAATTATTGGTTAAACCCTATGACACCTATCAAACTTTCGATAGCGATGGCAAGCCCATTGATGATGAACGTCCAGAGCTGATTAAAACCTTAACTGACCTAGATTTCAGCCACGATGGCCTGCAAACCGGTTATCCTGGTGGCGAGCCTGATTGGCATTATGTCAAGGATATGCGGGAAATTACTGCTGATAACCTCATGAAATCCTTTAGCAAAAAGGGACGGCCCCTGGTTAAAAAATCCAAGACCTTTGGAACCAAGCTGAAGAAACTAAGTCGTGAAGAGCTCCCTATTTTTAAGGACATCACCTCTGCTACTTCTGATCGTCGGGATTACACCGATAAGGATTTAGACTACTATCAAGACTTCTTTGACAGCTGGGGAGACCAGGCTGAGTTCATGGTTGCTAGCCTTAATTTTCAGGATTATGCCGACCATCTCAAGGAAGGACAGGCCAAGCTTGGAGCCAAGCTGGATAAGCTAGCCCAGACCCATGCCAATAATCTGGAATCACCTAAGTACCAACGTCAGAAAAAAGAGTTAGACCAGCAAATGAGCACCTTTGATAAACGTTTAGAGGAGGCTCAAGAATTGCTTGACCAGCATGGCAGTCAAGATGTGGTCCTAGCTGGAAGCCTCTTTGTCTATACCAAGCAGGAAGCCATCTACCTCTTTTCAGGCTCCTATACCGAATTCAATAAATTCTATGCCCCTGCCCTCCTGCAGGAGCATGTCATGCTGGAAGCCATCAAGCGTGGCATCCCCAGCTATAACTTTTTAGGAATCGAAGGTATCTTCGATGGCTCTGACGGCGTTCTACGTTTCAAACAAAACTTCAACGGTTACATCACCCGTAAGATGGGAACCTTTCGCTACTACCCAAGTCCCCTCAAATTCAAAGCCCTCAAGACCATCAAGAAGGTCTTGGGCCGCCAATAAAACGAGAAAGACTGAGAGTTCCAGACTCCCAGTCTTTTTTAGTTCAAAAATTTTTGACAAGAGCATCAAATCCCTTGATTAAAAAATCGAAATTTTCTTAGAAAATTCATCTCATGACAAATTTAGGCCGTTTCACGACATAGATGAATTTTCACCCTTTTTCTGTGATATTATACAAGTGTCTGGTGCATAAGACAAAAAAATATCTATCAAAGCTTTTTCAATTATACCTTATTGAGTCGCGACATTTTGGTGTTACAGAAGCTCAAAACACAGAAATAGGAGGTCTGTTATGAATAAAGATGTTCTTAGTAACTTTGAAACTTTGGATAATACTCAACTGGTTAAAATAAAGGGTGGAGGAGATGAGGGATATAACTTCTGGTATGGTATTGGAAAATGGGCTCGACAACAATATCGTGGCTTTTGTAATTGGTCTAACTGGTGTAAAGGGTAAAAGAAAGGAGTAATACTATGAAAAACTATCAAAATATGACTGCTGTAGAACTGTCTCAATCGTTGGTGGTGGTGGAGGCTTAATTCCTACACTTCCAACCTATAATCAACTTTTAAGATCCTTTTGTGGATTGGCTGATGGTTGGAATGGTAAACGCCGTCGTGGTCACTGCTAAAAGTGCATTGGTACTAATATAAATCTTTTGAAGCCCTAGCTTACTAACAGATTAGGCTAGGGCTTCTTATTTTTTATCTTCTTTAATTTAACAGTTCTGCCTCCATTCCATTAGAAAAGCAATAAATATGAAAATCATCAGATCTGTCTCTTTAGTAATTATTACCTTTATTTTATCTATCCTCATCCAACTTCCGACTTATATTGTCATTCAGAAAATGAATCAGGCTGGGCTTGATATGAAGGAAGTTTTTATAGCATTAATCGTCGCTTGTACCATTTTCTTACTTCTCTTTTTGCTTAGACAGAAAATCCTAAGAAAGAAACATTTGCCGAGAAAACCAATGGCTATTTGGAAGATTATACTTGGGGTCATATCCATATTTACTCTTGAATTGTTAGCCAATAGTATTCTAATCAAATTAGGACTATATACTGAATCGGGTAATAATCAAGCTATTATAAAATATCTATTCTCTACCCGTGGTGCTAGTTAAAAAGTTACGAAAAAAGCCCAATTGGACTATACTGTAAGTGCAAAAATCAAACAGGAGGTTGTCCAAATGAGCCACTTACAGTATACCGCTAATTGTCATCACTTACAATATAAGGTGAAGCAATTGTCCAAAATTTGTCATTGGTTCTATCAAAACTATTGTCCAGAAGCTATTAAGCACCGACATAATGTCAAATTAGCTCATGTCTCCGATGAGTCCCTCTTAACCTTACTTGTCCTACAAGCAGAACTGGGAATTAAGTCACAACATCACTTTTACCAGATGTGTCATCTATTTTGCTTGGAAAAGAGACTCAAAAGAAGTCGCTTCAATCGTCGATCCCAAAATCTGATTTGGCTCATTCAGTTGATTCGACAAGGCCTGAACCAACAAATACCAGCAGATTCCATTGTCATTATTGATAGCTTTCCCTTGCCTCTTTGTCAACCCGTTCGCAATCATAGGGTCAAAATCCTCCTCAATGGGTTAGCGGATATTGGCTACAATGCTTCCAAGCAGATGTGGTTTTATGGCTTTAAAGTTCACATGTTAGTGACTTTATCGGGCTATATTTTGAACTATGTTGTCACGCCAGCCTCTGTTCATGATATCAGAGCTGTTGATGAATTACTTGAAAACTGTAGGCAACCGTTTATTCTAGGAGATTTAGGTTACCTTAGTCAGTCCCTTAAAGAGGAACTAAACAAGAGGGGCTATCACTTATGGACACCTTGGCGACAAAATATGCAGGGTTCAACTGAACACAACAACTGGAAGTTACTAGCCATGCGTAGAACCATTGAGACACGCTTTTCCGAGCTCTGTAGTTTGTTTGGAATCGAGCATACATGAGCCAGAGGTCTAGCTGGGATTCAGCTAATGCTAGAACAAATTATACTAACCTATAATCTGAGCTATTTTATTGTGAACTAGCACCACGGGTTATTCTCTGATAAATTTTACTTCATGCTGTTTGCTACAAATCTAATGGCTCCTATTTTAGAAGAGCTACTTTTTCGAAGTTTTTTACAAGAAATTTTGCTACAGCTATTTCCCAAATCTGAGATCATTGTCGTTCTTTTAGTCGCTTTTTACTTTGCTTTCCTACACACCTATTCATTCAATTTTAATCTCTTTGGTTATCTAATAAGTGGTTTATATTTTACTTTGATTTATTGGAAAACTAGAACGATAAAATACAGTATTATAGCTCACATCGGCTTCAATAGTCTAATTACAGTAGTTGCACTGATTTTCCATTAGTAATCTTATAGATTTTTATGAGTCTAAAATTCCATAAAAATAGGTCAGAAGTACAAATAACTTCTAACCTATTTTTTTATTTAACTATTTTTGCTTATTGATTATTTTACAAAGTCCAAAAGTGCCAAGAAGCTGTCTGCTTGCAGTGAAGCACCGCCCACGAGAGCCCCGTCAACGTTTTCTTTAGCCATATATTCGGCAACATTTTCAGGTTTTACAGAACCGCCGTATTGGATACGAACAGCTTCAGAGACTTCCTTACCGTAAAGTTTTTCAACAGTTGAACGAACAACGCCACAAATTTCATCAGCAATATTCGCGTCAGCTGATTTACCAGTCCCGATAGCCCAGATTGGTTCGTAAGCGATAACCAAGTGAGATACTTGTTCTGCACTCAAGCCTTTAAGGTCGGCAGTAATTTGCCCCTCAATCCATTCTGCTGTCTTGCCAGCTTCATAAGTTTCAAGAGATTCACCACAGCAAAGGATTGGAGTCATGCCATGTTTAAAGATAGCATGAGCCTTTTTATTGATTTCTTCGTCAGTTTCATGGAAGTAATCACGGCGTTCTGAGTGACCGATAATAACATATTCTACACCAAGTGCTGCGATAGTTGCAGGGCTGTTTTCACCAGTAAAAGCACCAAAATCTTCGAAGTAACAGTTTTGGGCTGCAACTTGCAATTCGGTATCTTTCACACCTTTTTTCATTCCTTCAAGGAAGATAGCTGGTGCACCGATAACAGTGTCAACAAGTTCATTTGATGGGATATTATTTTTAACCGCATCAATAAATTCGCGAGCTTCTGCTGCAGTCTTGTTCATCTTCCAGTTACCGGCAATAATTGGTTTACGTGACATTTCACATACCTCTTCTTTTAATTTTTTTTACCCCTTTATTCTACCATAAATCATAGGGCATTTAAAGATTTACTCAGATTTTTCTCAAGGATCCAGACCATTAGATCAGCTGTTCCTGGCTAATATTAAAGTCAGCAAGAATCTTTTCTAAACCTTCAAAGTTTAGGCGAAAATGCTCCAATTTATGGCCATCAGACCCTAGGGAATACTTGTGACAGCCAAGTTCCTTAAGTAAACCCAGAGCATAGCGGTAAAGGTCCTCGTGATGATAGAGATAGATGGATTTGCTGTTAAGCTCGAAGGCCAGCCCCTCCTCAATCATCTTTTTGAAAATAGCCATCAGCTTTTGCTCATAAACTTGCAGATCCCTGACCTCCAAATCAAAGAGGCGAAAGCCATAATCAAAGTGGGCCAAGACATGGGCATCCACTCGCCCAATAGCCTTCTCAAGTAAGTCTAGGTACTCTGTAATAACCTCATCCCTACGGCGCTCTACTATCTCATCATCCAGATAATCATTTTGACCATTATGGTGGACCGACAATAACTTGAGGTCATATTCCTTATCTGCCAGATAGGCTAGAATATCCGCTTCACGAGGCTGATAATAGCCGATTTCAATGCCTCGCTTAAGACGATTGCCGTAGATTTGATTGAGGCGCTCAATCTCCTGACTATAGGCCTGGTAATCTGGCGCATCATCTTGCCCAGTATAAGGATTAGAAAGGTCAAAATGCTCGGTTGTCACAATTTGACCAGGGTAGGCTTCTAAATACTCCTCAAATTTAGCCTGAGAATCATAAGAAAAATAAGTATGTAGGTGGTTATCTCGCATGAAAGACCTCCGTTTTAATTGCAATAGCCCTTACAGTTAGTTGATAAAACTAATAATAGCGATGTCAGACCTGATAGGTCTTCTCCTTATTTTATCATATTCACTCATACCTTTTACTGCTAACTTAAAAAGAATGACGAAACTCCCTTTATCTCTTTTTGCCCACCGAAATGCCCACAACTATGCTATACTAGTTCTTAACGATTTAAATTCAGATAACTAGGAAAGGGGGCAGGAATGGCTAAAAAGAAAAATTCTCATCGGACCAAATGGAAAAAATTTTTTAAGGTCAGCAAGAAGAACCGTAAATCTTTTAACCTGACACTCATACTCATCCTAGCTATCCTACTCTTCCTAGCTTACGGCCTCTACAGTCGGCTGACCATCATTGATACCCAGCCCCCTAAAGTCAGCCAAGACAATCGAGATATTTCCGTTCTCTACTTCATCAACAGTATTGGCGAAGATGCTCGATCCATTTCTGAGGACAATGACCTCTACGCCTCTGTCATGATCGCCCAGGCGATTTTAGAAAGTAATCATGGAACTTCCAAATTGGGTTCCGCTCCCAACTATAACTTGTTTGGAATCAAGGGTAACTACAAGGGAAGTTCAGCTACCTTTCAAACCTGGGAGGATGATGGCAAGGGCAACACCTACAAGATTAATGCGGCTTTCCGAAAATACCCCTCTTATCGCGAATCCCTAGAAGATTATGCAGATATTCTCAGCAAGAACCTCTATGCCGATGCTAGAAAATCCAATACAAGCAGCTACCAGGAAGCTACCCAGGCTTTAACTGGTCGCTATGCTACCGATACCAGCTATAATGCCAAACTCAACCATCTCATCAAAATCTACCACCTAACCGACTATGACTATCCTATAAACCCTTATAAACCCGGACAAGTCTACAATGTCTACCGCATGGCCTATACTGATGTTAGCACCCTAAAGACAGATAATACTTGGGCTAAAAGTCAGTTGGGCAAGTAACTTTGCGCTTCAGAGCTGCAAGGATTTTCAAGCCCGGTCATAAACAAACAAGCAAGTTTTAAATTGAGATCTCAAAAAGAGCCATCCAGACGGATAGCTCTTTTATTAGCCTTTATTTATCTTATTTTGCAATATCAAAGACAACTGACTTAACATTCGTCATGGCTTGGATAGAGTATTTAACCCCTTGAACACCTGCACCAGACTTCTTAGCTCCCAAGAATGGGAAGTTATCAGTACCACGTTGGGTCTTGTTGTTGATGTGGACAGTACCAACTTCCAACTGCTCAGCAATCTTAAGGGCTAATGGGAAGTTGTTAGTGAAGACAGATGATTGCAGACCGTATTCGGACTCATTAGCAATTTCCAAAGCTTCATCAACAGAATTCACTCGGATAATTGGTAGGACAGGACCAAATGGTTCTTCCCAAGCCAAACGCATATCCGTAGTCACCTTATCAAAGACCGTTGGGTAAATGGTATTGCCTTCGCGTTTGATTGGTGTTGTAGCGACCGCACCCTTATCAGCCGCTTCTTGAATCAAACCTTCAACATAGTCGGCTGCCTTAGTATCAATCAATGGTGTAATGTCAGCATCTTCTTCTGGCATACCAACAGATAGCTTTTCAACCTTTTCAGTAACTAATTTAACTAACTGATCAGCCACGCTGTCCATAACCAGAACACGTTTAACGGCAGTACAACGTTGACCTGAGTAACCAAAGGCACCAGCAACGATATTATTAGCCGTCAATTCAAGGTCGGCATCTTCCAAGACGATAGCCGCATCCTTACCACCAAGTTCCAACATGATTGGACGCATACCAGCTAATTTACCAATGTTTTCACCAACAGGTGTAGAACCTGTGAAGTTGATAAAGTCAACAGCTTCGTGTTCAACGATGTAGTCACCGATAACGGAACCACGACCAGTGATGGTATTGAAGACACCGGCAGGAAGACCAGCTTCAGCAAAGGCTTCAGCCAAGAGCAAGCCAGAAATGGATCCTTGCGTTGGTGGCTTAAAGGCCACAACGTTTCCTGAAATCAAGGCAGGAGCAATCTTAGATCCAGCCAGGTTAACTGGGTAGTTAAATGGTGAGATAGCCAAGACTAGGCCAACGGGTTCGCGACGAACGACAGCAATTTTACGCTTGCTGGCAGCATCAAAGCTACCACCTTCAAGGACTTCCCCTTCAGCACGAACCCCTTCCTCTGCAGCAAAGTTGACAATTTCTGCAGTCCGAGTGACTTCACCGATAGCTGATTTAAGCCCCTTAGCAATTTCCTTAGACAGAACAGAACCAATCTTTTCCGCATCGCGTTCCAAAATATCAGCTGCCTTATGAATATAGGCCGCACGTTCAATATAAGAGAGTGCCCGCCATTCTGGTAGAGCAGCCTTAGCAGATGCATAGACATAGTCAACTTCTTCATGGCTCATAGATGGGACTGTCCCCAACTCTTTACCTGTCGCAGGCTCATAGATGGTAATCTCTTGTTCAGATAACTTCCACTCACCGTTGACATAGTTTTTGTATTGCTTTGTCATCTAATTCTCCTTTTACTTCTGATAGATTTATTCTATCACTTTTCTAACAATTTTCCAATATCCACTACGCTAATAATCAGAATATTTTGAAAGCTCCTATTTTTTAAAGTAGCCTTCAACCCTCAGCAGTTCCAATCCAGTCACGAAGGTAGGTCAGGCATTTATTGATGGTCGGGATGATTTAAAAAACTAGTTGACGCTCTGCGCTAATAACCGGGGCAATATCTCTAAGCTCACCATCTTCTAACGGCTCATTTGGCTAAGAGGAAAAGAAAAAGACCAGAGCTGGGCTCTGATCTCTAGTCGAAGACCTAGTCAACGTCAACGTATTCCTTTTCAAGTTCCAGAACTTCTTCCATAGTAGAACATTCGGTCAAGGCACGTTGCGCCAATTCTTCCATCTTCTTGGTATCTAGTTTCTTCATCAGGCTACGTGTCCGAAGTACGGAAGTCGCAGACATAGAGAACTCATCAAGTCCGATACCAACGAGAAGAGGGACTGCCTTTTGGTCACCAGCCATTTCTCCACACATACCAGCCCATTTGCCTTCTGCGTGTGCTGCCTTAACAACATTGTTAATCAAGCGCAGAATAGATGGGTTGTAAGGTTGATAAAGGTAAGAAACTTGTTCATTCATCCGGTCAGCAGCCATGGTGTATTGAATCAAGTCGTTAGTACCGATGGAGAAGAAATCCACTTCCTTAGCAAATTGGTCAGCCAACATGGCTGCAGCAGGGATTTCAATCATGATACCAACTTCAATATCGTCTGCCACTGGAACGCCTTCTGCCTGCAATTTAGACTTTTCTTCATTGAAGACTGCCTTAGCAGCACGGAATTCTTTAAGCAGGGCAACCATTGGGAACATAATCCGCAGGTGACCATGAACAGAAGCACGAAGAAGGGCACGAATTTGCGTACGGAACATAGCATCGCCAGTTTCTGAAATAGAAATACGCAAAGCACGGAAACCAAGGAATGGATTCATTTCTTTTGGTAGGTCAAAGTATGGCAATTCCTTATCACCACCGATGTCCATAGTCCGAACCACTACTGGCTTACCATTCATACCTTCAAGGACTTCCTTGTAGGCTTGATACTGTTCATCTTCGGTTGGGAAGTCTTGTGAGTCCATATAGAGGAACTCAGTCCGATATAGACCTACAGCTTCGGCACCATTGGCATTAACACCTTCAACGTCTTTTGGCGTACCAATATTGGCTGCCAATTCAAAGTGCTTACCATCAGCTGTTACGGTTTCAGCATCTTTGAGCAGAGCCCATTCAGCCTTTTGCTTAGCATAGGCTTCACCTGCAGCCTTAAATTCAGCTACTTGCTCATCACTTGGGTTAACAATTACTTGACCAGTAATACCGTTAACAGCAACGACATCACCCTGTTTAACCACTTCGGTGACATTATTAGTACCAAGTACCGCAGCGATTTCCAAAGTACGAGCCATGATAGCTGAGTGAGAAGTCCGTCCACCAATGTTAGTAACAAAGGCCTTAACAAACTTCTTGTCCAACTGTGCGGTATCAGAAGGGGTCAAATCGTTAGCGATAACGATTGATTCTTCATTGATAGAGGCTGGATTTGGCAATTTCTTACCTAATAAGTTTGCCAAGACACGCTTGGTCACGTCACGAATATCTGCCGCCCTTTCTTGCATGTAAGGATTATCTTCCATGCCTTCAAAGATGGTGATAAACATGTCGGTCACTTCAGTCAGGGCAGCTTCTGCATTGACTTCCTTGGCCCGGATGGTCTCCTTAATTTGACCAATCATTTCTGGGTCAGCCAGCACCATCAGGTGGGCATCAAATACGGCTGCAGCTTCTTCACCAAGGCTTCCTACTGCTTTTTCACGGATAAGAGAAAGCTCGTCCTGAGACGCTGCTAGAGCTGCGTCTAGACGAGCTTCTTCTGCATCTGTATCTGAAACTGATACAGTTTCAAATGATAAATCCGGTTGAACCAGCAGATATGCCTTAGCAACGGCAACACCATCAGATGCTGCAATTCCTTTTAGCATTTCTGTCATAATCTTATGCCAATCCTTCTTTTGTCATTGTTTCTTCGATAGCTGCGATAGCATCATCAGCATCAGTACCTTCAGCTGAGATAGTAACATCAGCACCTTGACCAACACCAAGGCTCATAACACCCATGATTGATTTAAGGTTTACTGATTTACCCTTGTAATCCAAAGTAATGTCTGAAGCAAACTTGCTAGCTGTTTGAACAAGCAAGGTAGCTGGACGTGCGTGAATACCTGTTTCTGCAACAATGTGGAAATCTTTAGAAGCCATAGTGGTTCTCCTTTTTTCTAATGTAAATATTTGGACTATCTTATGATAACCCTTACAAAATAGGATTATATCACATCACCCTGTCATTTTCAAGACTTAAACCAACTTTACATAAAAAATTGAAACCCTTTTCCCAATTATTTCAGACCGAGTTTTCAAGGCTTCCCTTCAGAAAAAAATTCTTGTTTTTCTGAAAGCGGGCAAGTAATATTTCTAGGCAAGCGACAAAGAGGAGGGGCATTTTTGGCTAACTGTTCTAAGGCTTATTTATCTATATAGAAGAAAAATGCCATTCATTTTAAGGGACAATCTTGCTGAGCCCTTGCTGGGACTAGCCTTAGAATAGATATTTTAATGAATGAAAGTAACCACAAGATGTTGGGGGTTAACTTTAGCTTAAACACAAAATATTGTGTTTTTTGAGTAAAATCGCTTGATTTTTTAGGACGATTTGGGTATCCTAGGAAAGTACTAAATAAGAGGAGAGAACAATGTCACAAATCACATTATTTTCAAAAAACAACTGTATGCAATGCAAGATGACCAAGAAATTCTTGGATCAAAATGGGGCTGACTATGAGGAAATCAACATTGATGAGTACCCAGAAAAAATTGACTACGTTAAAAGTCTAGGTTTCACAGCAGCACCAGTTATTGAGGCTGGCGATGTGACCTTCTCAGGTTTCCAACCAGCTAAATTGAAGGAAATTGTCTAGGGAATAAATAAAATGGCCAAGTCCAGCAAGTGGGCTTGGTCCTTCTTAAGCAAAAATCAAAACGAATAGAGAAGGAAAAACTATGAGTCTCAAAAATTTAGGCGATGTCTCCTACTTCCGCCTCAATAATGAAATTAACCGACCAGTCAATGGCCAAATCCCTCTTAATAAGGATAAGGAGGCCTTGGAGGCCTTCTTCAAGGAAAATGTCCTTCCCAACTCCATGGTCTTTGATTCTATCAGCCAGAAAATCAACTATCTGATTGAAAATGATTATATCGAAGCTGAATTTATTGGGAAATACAAGTCAGAATTTATTGAGAGCCTAGCTAAAGACCTGCAGGAAGCAGACTTTCATTTCCAATCCTTTATGGCGGCCTACAAATTCTACCAACAGTATGCCCTTAAAACCAACGATGGAACTGCTTATCTGGAAAGCATTGAAGACCGGGTGCTCTTTAATGCCCTCTACTTCGCTGATGGTAATGAAGTTTTGGCTCAGGATTTAGCTAGGGAAATGATTGCTCAACGTTATCAGCCAGCAACCCCTTCTTTCCTCAATGCCGGGCGCAGCCGCCGCGGTGAATTAGTATCTTGTTTCTTGATTCAGGTGACCGATGATATGAACGCTATCGGCCGCTCCATCAACTCAGCCCTGCAGCTGTCTCGTATCGGTGGTGGGGTTGGAATTTCCCTCAGTAACCTGCGGGAAGCTGGAGCTCCTATCAAGGGTTATGCAGGGGCGGCTTCCGGCGTTGTTCCTGTTATGAAGCTTTTTGAAGATAGCTTCTCCTACTCTAACCAACTGGGCCAACGCCAAGGGGCTGGGGTCGTTTATCTGGATGTTTTCCACCCAGATATTCTCAGCTTCTTATCCACTAAGAAGGAAAATGCCGATGAAAAGATTCGGGTAAAAACCTTGTCCTTGGGTGTGACTGTACCTGATAAATTCTATGAATTAGCCCGCAAGAATGAGGATATGTACCTCTTTAGTCCCTATACGGTCGAAAAAGAATATGGGGTTCCATACAACTACATTGACATCACTGAAAAGTATGATGAGCTGGTGGCTAATCCTAATATTACTAAGACGAAAATTTCTGCCCGTGAATTGGAAACAGAGATTTCTAAACTCCAACAAGAATCTGGCTACCCTTACGTCGTCAATGTGGATACGGCCAATCGCTCTAACCCGATTGACGGAAAGATTGTCATGTCCAACCTCTGTTCGGAAATTCTCCAGGTGCAAAAGCCTAGTCTGATTAACGATGCTCAGGAATTTGTTCAAATGGGTACCGACATCTCTTGTAATTTGGGCTCAACCAATATTGTCAATATGATGGCCTCTCCTGACTTTGGTCGCTCTATCAAGGCTATGACCAGAGCTTTGACCTTTGTCACCGATTCTTCAAATATCGAAGCCGTGCCAACCATTAAGAATGGTAACGCCCAAGCCCACACCTTTGGTCTGGGAGCTATGGGACTCCACTCCTTCTTGGCTCGCCATCATATGGAATATGGTAGCCCTGAATCCATTGAGTTTACTGACATCTACTTCATGCTGATGAACTATTGGACCTTGGTGGAATCTAACGCTATCGCCCGTGAACGTGGCCAAAGCTTTGTAGGCTTTGAAAAGTCTAAGTATGCGGATGGTACTTACTTTGATAAATATGTAACTGGCCAATTCCAACCAAAATCTGCTAAGGTCAAGGAACTCTTTGCCAAGCATTTTATTCCTCAAGCTGGGGATTGGGAAGCCTTGCGGCAGGCTGTGATGAAGGATGGTCTCTACCACCAAAACCGCCTGGCTGTCGCACCAAATGGATCCATTTCATACATCAACGATGTGTCGGCTTCTATCCACCCTATTATCCAACGGATTGAAGAACGTCAGGAAAAGAAAATCGGTAAGATCTACTACCCTGCCAGTGGACTTTCAACTGATACCATCCCCTACTACACCTCGGCCTATGATATGGATATGCGCAAGGTTATTGATGTTTACGCCGCTGCAACCGAGCATGTGGATCAAGGACTGTCTATGACTCTCTTCATGCGCAGTGAATTGCCACAGGAGCTCTACGAATGGAAAACTGAAAGCAAGCAAACCACGCGCGACCTGTCCATCCTGCGGAATTACGCCTTCAACAAGGGTATCAAGTCCATCTACTACATCCGCACCTTTACCGATAACGGTGATGAAGTTGGCGCTAATCAGTGTGAAAGCTGTGTGATTTAGTGAGACTTATTGTGTCTAAAGCCACTAATAACCCGACAATGCTTAGCTTGGAATTTAAAATACAAGTTTATAACTAAACGTACCAATAATTGACTTGTTCGAAATAAGTTTACTTACCTCAAATCCCCCTTAGAAGAAAAAATAGGGCTATTTAATTTATAGTTTAGGGTGGTAGAGGTGAACAAATTGAACCTAGACGATATTTTCGCTGTAGTGGCATTATAAGTGATACCATCGGTGTCACTTATAATGGATTTTTTGAGACCCTAGGCTCAGAAAATAGGAATGGAACGCCGACGGCGGTCGCTTCCGTCCGCACTACCTAAGAAAATATCAAAATAATAAATTTGATTTAAATCAATATGCCTTCCGAACAAGTCTAATCTATACAACTACTTTAGGAACAATATTATGACAACATACTATAAAGCCATTAACTGGAATGAAATTGAAGATGTGATTGATAAGTCAACCTGGGAAAAGTTGACGGAGCAATTTTGGCTGGATACGCGGATTCCGCTTTCCAATGATTTGGATGACTGGCGCAAGCTCTCAGAAGCGGAAAAAGACTTGGTGGGTAAGGTCTTCGGTGGCTTGACCCTGCTGGATACCATGCAATCCCAAACAGGTGTTGAAGCCATTCGTGGTGACATTCGTACCCAACACGAGGAAGCTGTCCTCAACAATATCCAATTCATGGAGTCGGTCCATGCCAAGTCCTACTCCTCCA
Source organism: Streptococcus downei MFe28 (assembly GCF_900459175.1). Taxonomy (NCBI): domain Bacteria; kingdom Bacillati; phylum Bacillota; class Bacilli; order Lactobacillales; family Streptococcaceae; genus Streptococcus; species Streptococcus downei. The sequence continues at coordinate 1,899,609 of NZ_UHFA01000002.1, forward strand.
TCTTCTCGACCCTCAACACCAAGTCTGAAATCGAAGAAATTTTCGACTGGACCAATAATAATGAGTATCTGCAAAAGAAGGCAGAGATTATCAATGAAATCTATCTGCACGGGGGCGCTCTCCAAAAGAAGGTGGCTTCAACCTTCCTAGAAACCTTCCTCTTCTACTCAGGCTTCTTCACGCCCCTCTACTACTTGGGTAACAATAAGTTATCCAATGTGGCTGAAATCATTAAGTTGATTATTCGGGATGAATCCGTCCACGGAACCTATATTGGCTATAAGTTCCAACTGGGCTTCAATGAGTTGTCCGAAGAGGAACAATCCGAGTTTCGCGATTGGATGTATGACCTTCTCTACCAACTCTATGAAAATGAAGAGCTCTACACCAAGACCCTCTACGATGAGGTTGGCTGGACCGAGGAAGTCATGACCTTCCTGCGCTACAATGCCAACAAGGCCCTGATGAACCTTGGTCAGGATCCTCTTTTCCCTGATACAGCTGATGACGTCAACCCCATCGTCATGAATGGTATTTCAACAGGTACCTCAAACCACGACTTCTTCTCGCAAGTTGGTAACGGTTATCTCCTGGGTACTGTTGAAGCTATGCAAGATGATGATTATAACTACGGACTCTAAGTAAAAATCTCGCTTAGACCTGCTTTACTACTCAACAAAAATCAGAACTTGGTAAAGCTTTCAGGTTCTGATTTTAAAGCCTATAATCTTCCCAACGACTTGGGAAGGTCTTTCTTTTGTTCCAACTAGGCCTGAATGTTTTCATACTTTCTCTAAAAACGTTTCACCGTCTTGCATTATTTTTTCATAGTAGTAAACTGATTGTAAGATTAGATTTTTGAGGGGGCTCCTATGAAATTATACGTCCAGTTCATGATTATTCTTCTGTTTTCCCTGGCTGGAGAAATTATTTCAACGGTCTTTAAGTTGCCTGTACCAGGCAGTATTATCGGTTTAATTCTTCTCTTTATCGCCTTAGAATTAAAGCTGGTGAGGCTGCGGCATATCTATACGGTAGGTAAATTTTTACTCAACAATATGACCATTCTCTTTTTGCCAGCTGGTGTAGGTATTATGCAATATTTCAATGTCATTATTCCTAATCTCCTGCCTATTTTAATCATTACGCTAGGGGCCTTAGTCTTGAATCTATTGACCATCGGCTTTGTCGTTTCCTGGATAAAGAGTCGCTTCGAAGGCGATTATAAGGGGTAAGTCATGTCAACTATTTATACTAATCCCATCTTTGGTCTCTCCTTGTCAATTTTTGCCTATCTGATTGGCCTTTTAATCTTTAGGCGCTTTCCTCATCCCGCCACGACTCCCCTCCTAGTGGCAACGGTCGTCCTCATCGTCTTTTTAAAGGTGACTGGGATTTCCTATGCCGATTATTACAAGGGTGGCGTTTATCTCAATTCTCTAATTGTCCCCTCGACAGTTGCTTTGGCCATCCCTCTCTATCGGAATTTCCCCTTGATGAAGCACCACTATCGCAGTATTCTTCTGGGAACTGGGATTGCTACGCTCCTTAATACCATCTACACGGCTTTGATTGCAAAGTTTTTTGGCTTGGACTTCTTCTTTGCGGTCTCTCTTTTTCCAAAATCAGTTACGACGGCCATGGCTATCGGTATTAGTCAGAAAATGGGTGGGCTGACGACTCTGACCCTAGCGGTCGTGGTGATGACAGGTATCTTAACCAGTGTCATCGGCCCTTCTGTCCTCAAGGCCTTCAAGATTAAAGACCCTATTGCCTTTGGCTTGGCCCTAGGTGGAACCGGTCACGCTATTGGAACAGGCGCAGCCCTCAAATACGGTCAGATTCAAGGAGCTATGGCAGGCCTAGCCATCGGTATCACTGGTGTCATGTATGTCATCATCAGCCCGATTGTGGCCCAGTTGATTTTGAAATAAAGACTTTTCTTAATGGAAATCAACTTATTCCAAAAAGCATAGCCAGTCTTCACGATTGGCTATGCTTTTTTCTGTAACCACCTGGCTGGTGACAATTAATACTCTTCAAAAATCAAAATTATTCATCGTTAACTCACTTTGCCGTACCCAAGTACAGCCTGCAGTTCGTTGCCTTGACTATTTTTGATTTTTATTGAGTATAACTGTGTGTCTCAGGTCCTATTTCTTTTTTGTCTAGCGAAATATCTCTGCTAGGATAGCCACGCCCTGATCAATCTCTTCCTTACTCAGGGTCAGAGGTGGCAGGAGTCTAATGACATTGGTTCCAGCCGTCAGAACAATCAGACCCTCATCACGAGCTGCCTGGACCAGGTCTGCCAAATTTTCGGTCGTCTGGATACCAATCATATAACCCAGACCACGAATATCACTGACCTTGGGATTAGCGCCTAAGGCCTTTTTGAGCTGGTCTTGGAGATAATTCCCATTTTCCCAAGCTTGGTCGAGAAAACCTGGTGCCCTCATAAGATCAAGAACAGCCGAGCTGGCTGACATGGCCAACTTATTGCCACCAAAGGTGGAGCCGTGGCTACCGTATGAAAAGGCCGGGCTCAAGGACGACTTGGCCAGCATGGCTCCGACTGGAACACCGTTAGCCAGCCCCTTGGCTAGGGTAACAATATCGGGAATGATACCGTAGTGCTCAAAAGAGAAGAGCGTACCTGTTCTACCCATTCCTGTTTGGACCTCATCAACAATCAGGTAGAGGCCCTTATCCTGACAAAAGCTAGCTAGCTCTTGGACAAAGGTCTGATCTGCTGGAAGAACTCCAGATTCTCCCTGAACCATCTCCAGCATGACAGCAGCGGTATCTTCATTGACTAAAGCCTTAACAGAGTTCAAATCATTGAATTTGGCATAGCTAAAATGGGGGACGGCATCACCAAACCCGGTCTTAATCTTATCTTGGCCAGTTGCCGACATAGAGCCAAAGGTCCGACCATGGAAGGAATTTTCAAAAGTAATAATGCCCTGCTTTCCACTAGCCTTACGGGCAATCTTAATGGCAGCCTCATTGGCTTCAGCACCACTATTACAGAAGAAGGCCAGATAATCGTAATCACCGATTAGCTTCTTAGCCACCTCTTCTTGCAGGCTATTTTGATAGAGGTTGGGCGTGTGCCAGATTTCCTGGACCTGTTTTTCCAAGGCCGCCTTAACTTGCGGATGAAATCCCAGATTGGTGACCCCGATACCTGTTGAAAAATCTAAGTAATGTTTGCCCTGACTATCAATCAATTCATTGCCTTGAGCCTTGACAAATTCGATGTCTGCTCTTTTGTAATTTGAAAATAACTTGCTCATCTTAACCTCCAAAAATGTGATACTACCGCTCTCTTCATGTTTACTCTGCTGACCTAGCTAGGCTTCAATCAGGGTGCCACTGGCCAAATTATCACTAATTAGTACCTGATTAACACCTGCCTGAACCGTTTGGGCTGCACTTTCTAGTTTTGGAACCATGCCACCTGTGATGATTCCTGCCTCTATCTTATGAGAAATTTGGTCGATTTTTAAGCTAGGCAGAACTTGGCCATTTTCTTTGACACCAGGAACATCGGTCATGAGAATCAATTTTTCTGCCTGAAGGGCAATGGCAAGCCCCCTTGCCAGGTAATCAGCATTGATGTTAAGTAAGGTTTGCCCTTCTTGATAACCCACGGATGGAATCAGAGGAATTACCCCTTCTTCCAATAGAGACTCCAGCGCCTGACCATGAATCTGACTAATTTGACCCACATAACCATATTTGGCTTGGTCCAGAAATTCTGCTTCAACAAGGTCTGGTAATTGTTCTAGAACCTGTTGAGCAGGGAGTCCAGCTTGAGTCAGGCTGGCAAGAATATTTTTTCCAACCACCTCAACCAAGGCCGTCTTGACTAAGCCCAAGGACTGACTGTCTGTCACCCGTAAGCCGTCAATCTTTTTAACAGGAATTTGGGCTTCTTCCATGAGTTGGTTGATGGCATAGCCACCACCATGAACAACGATTAGGGATTTTCCCTGACTCTTCCAGCTAGCCAGCTGTTGGAGGAAATCATCGGTCAAGTTCTGGCTGGCCCGGCCACCAATTTTTATAACGATTGTATTCGACATGGCAATCCTTTCTTAGACTCTTGATTAGGTCCGATAGAGGGCATTGATTTTTACATAATCGTAGGAGAGGTCACAGCCCCAAGCCCGACCAGACTGATGACCAGCGTGGACGTCAACCTTAATCTGAATTTCATCTGCCTGCATAATCTCGTCCATTTCCTCACTATCAAAGGAAACCGGACTAGAGGCCAACATGACTGGCAAATGTCCCAGATAAATATCAATATTGTCTACTGGAATGTCAACCCCAGCGTAACCCAGAGCGGCAAGAATCCGGCCCCAATTTGGGTCTTCACCAAAGATGGCCGTCTTAACTAGGCTGGAACCCACAACCGATTTGGCCAGCATACGAGCATCTAGAGCACTCTCTACTCCCTCAACATCAACCTGGATAAGCTTGGTAGCCCCTTCACCATCCTGGGTAATTTTCTTAGCCAGACCTGCCATGACATATTCCAACATGGCAAGGAATTGGTCAAACTCAGGCGTATCAGGGAGAATTTCATCATTTTTGGCACAGCCATTAGCCATGACCAGAACCATATCGTTAGTTGAAGTATCGCCATCCACCGTAATTTGGTTAAAGGTTGTCTCCACCTTGCTGGATAGGGCCTTCTGCAGGGTGCTACTTGAAATATTAGCATCACAGGTGATAAAGCCTAGCATGGTAGCCATATTGGGATGAATCATCCCTGAACCTTTGGCAACACCTGCCATGGTAACAGTATCCTTGCCAAAATCTTGACTGACAACCACCGTCTTGGTCTGGGTGTCCGTTGTCAAAATGGCCTTGGCAAAGTCATCAGCATTCCCATTGATGACAATCTTAGACAGGCCTGCTTTCAGGGTACCCATGGGCAGAAGGTCACCGATGACTCCCGTTGATGCGATGCCAACCAGTTCAGGGGCTAGACCCAATTTCTCGGCTGTTAACGCTTGCATTTCCCGAGCATCATCCATGCCCTGAACACCGGTACAGGAATTAGCTATCCCTGAATTGACGACAATAGCCTGCATTTGGCCAGCTTTTTCCACCGATTGTTTGGTCACAATTAAGGGAGCTGCAATGACCTTGTTGGTCGTATAGACACCAGCAACACTGGCTGGACATTCCGAAACAATCCAACCAAAGTCCAGCTTGCGTTTTTTAAAGCCAGCATGTAAACCATCAGCCGAAAAGCCTAGAGGGCTAGCAATATTTCCGTTAAGTATTTCCATCATTTTCTCCTTTTAAATAGTGAGCTGGTCTTGCATCAGCTTCTGCCAGAAGTCTCTGGCAACTGCTCATAAAGAGCCTACCCTTAAACAGAACCAATCTAATCTTCAAGAATAAGGGGATGAAACTCGCCCTCCTTTGCTTTCATGGAGGGATTTCCCCGCTTTTTTGTCTATCTTAGAGATAGCTTGGACCTGACAGGAGACCATCTTCTTGGTCAAAGCCAAAAGCCAGATTCATATTTTGAATGGCCTGGCCAGCAGCCCCCTTGACTAGGTTATCAATAACAGAGACCACGGTCAGAACCTTGGTTGTAGGATTATAAGCAAAACCGATGTCCGTATAATTAGACCCCAAAACATCGTGGAGGTTAGGCAGACCAGCTTGCAGACGAACAAAAGGTTTGTCTGCATAAAATTTCTGATAGACTTGCCGAATTTCTTCCCAGCTAGCGTCCTTGGTCAACCTGATATAGGCAGTTGCCATAATCCCACGGTTGATAGGTAAAAGAGAGGTTGAAAATTGCAGGTGCTGAAAATCAGGATTGAATTTCTTTAGCTCCTGAACAATCTCAGGAATATGCTGGTGCTGATTGACCTTGTAGGTCATATAATTATCATGAACATTGACAAAGTGACTCGACTCAGCCAACTTCTTTCCTGCCCCTGTCAATCCACTCTTAGCATCTACAATGATAGAGTCCAAGTCTACCTTGTCCCAATTCATAAGTGGAATCAAGGACAATTCTGTTGCTGTAGCATAGCATCCGGGATTGGAAATGAATTTTCCAATAGGCCCCTCAGCAAATTCTGCTAAAGAATAAGAAAACTTGTTCAAAATAGCAGGGCTGGCTGCCTCCTTGCCATACCACTTTTCATAGCTAGAAGCCGATAAGCGGTGATCCCCCGAAAGGTCAATAAGGGGGAAATCATGCTGGACAAAGACCTCCGATGCCTCCTTGGCCACTCCACTAGGTGTCGCAAAGAAGACAAGATCTGTATTTTGTATAATATTCAGAGCTTGAAATTCTTCAATCTCTAGATCACAGATACCTTTTAGATGAGGATATAGGTCAGAGAGCTTCTGACCAATCTCTTTAGTAGCATGGATGGAGGCCACTTGAACCTGGCTGTGTTGAGCCAAGAGACGGACCAGCTCCAGCCCGCTATATCCTGTTACACCGACAATAGCTACCTTCATTTCCTCACCTCGTAATGAATAAATATGTGATTATTCTAAGGTGTTTTTGTATAAATGTCAAGTCTTTTTTGATAAAAAAAGTAAAATTATGCATAAATAATAATTTTCTATTTATTCTAATCTTATTGTTCGCCTTTTCCTTTTATGGTGATAGTTTTGCGTTTTTTCCCACAAGGAGCGAAAGGGATTAAAGTCCAATAAAAAAGAGCTAATGAACCTAGGCTCATTAACTCATCAATGGGAAAGCATAATTTATCTGTAAAAGGGATGTTTGTCATCTGAGGTTTTGGAATTGACTAGAACAGCATCGGACTGATAGGTCTGGCCTTCATATTTACTAGCCGTGCCTGTTGGTAGAAGGAAGATGCTAACCACATCTCCCCCCTTGGTTTGGAATTGTGCTTCCAAACGGCCATCCAAGAGGCGAGCATTGTAAATTTGGCCCTTACTAATTTTGCCTTTTTTGCTTTTATAGGTGACTTGACCGGCCGTATCAAAAGTAATACTTGCACCGGACTCACTTTTCCAGGTTCCGACAACAGTTGAGTAATCACCATTGAGGACACCGGTAACATCTAAGGGCAAAATCTTACCAGTCGTTTGGGCGACAGGATGTTCTGACGAAGAAGTATCTGAGCTGACCTTGTGTTCCATTGAACCCAGGCCAAATGCAACTAGAATTCCAACAATAATGAGAAGAGCCAGTTGCATATCAAATCTTAGATTTTTATCTCTTTCTTTAGTCCCTTTTAGCACATTTGATACTGTCATCAACATCTTGTGTCACCCCCAAACTTCAAATACTATATCTAGTAGTTTAGAGAAAATTTTTAACAAAATATTAGTATGCCAATACTATTTTTCTGTTTTTCCCTATCTCTCTCAAATGCAGGAATTATTCTACCATCTATTTCTTGATTTGACAAGTAGTATTAGAATATTTTTTTAATTTTGAAAACGAAAAGACCGATGAGAATTCATCAGCCTCTTTAGTAGTTCAATAAGATTTTCTATTTGAGGAGCTCTTTAGCCTGACTCAGGGCTGCCTGGGTAACTTGGTTACCAGCCAACATCTTGGCAATCTCTTCTACCCTTTCTTCTTTTGTCAGGAGACGGACGGTGGAGACGGTCGAGTCATCCTTACTCTCTTTTTCAATAAAGAATTGATAGTCGGCTGCTGCGATTACCTGAGGAAGATGGGAAATGGCCAGAACCTGACCGTGACTTCCTATCTTATGAATCTTTTGCGCAATAGCTTGAGCAACCCGCCCTGACACGCCTGTGTCAACCTCGTCAAAGACAATGGAAGTCTTGTCTTCCTTGCGAGCAAAGGCTGATTTGATTGCCAACATCAGTCGCGACAATTCTCCGCCAGAGGCTACCTTAACTAGTGGTTTGAAGCCTTCTCCAGGGTTGGTTGAGATGTAAAATTCCACCTGCTCATTGCCCTCGTGATTAAACTTAGACTTGCTGAATTTTACTTGAAAGTCTGCCTTTTCCATGTAGAGGTCTGTCAACTCCTGTTTGATTTCCCTTTCTAGGATTAGGGCTAGCTCATGCCGTTTCTGACTCAGATCTTGACTGGACGTCAACAGGTCTTTTTCCAAGGTTTTGAGCTGACCTTCTAAGTCATCGCTGTCAAGGTCATTGCCTGTCAAGTGGTCGTATTCCTTACTGATTGTGGCAAGATAGTCTAAAACATCATCAACACCGCCACCGTACTTTCGAGTAATGGTATTGATGACATTGAGACGATCCTCAATGCTATTGAGGCGGTTGCCATCAAAATCAAGATTATCAAGGATGTCGGATAACTGCTTGGTGACATCTTCTAGGATGTAGTAGCTTTCAGCCAGACTGGACGAGACCTCTTTATAGTCAGAATCAAAATCCTCAATCGTTTGCAGGTCATTCATGGCCGAGCGAACATTAGTCAAACTGGAAAAATCCTCATTATCCAGCATGGCGTAGGCATTGGTCAGGGTATCCGCAATATTCTTGTGGTTAAGTAACTTATCGCGCTCCTGGTTGAGCTTGTCATCCTCGCCTGGTTTAAGGTCAGCAGCCTCAATCTCAGCCAACTGGAATTCTAACATTTCAATCCGAGCCTTATGTTCCTGCTCATTCTTCTGCTTGTCAAGGACCCGCTTGCGAAGGGTGCGATAGGCCTCAAAACTAGTCTGATAGGCTCTCTTGCTGGCTTGAAAGTTCTCATCCCCAAACTCATCTAGAAGTTTGATGTGCTGGGGAGCCTTCATCAATTCTTCTTGGTCATGCTGGCCATGGATATCCACCAAATATTGGCCAACCGAGCGCAGGGTACTTAGATTGACCATCTGACCATTGATCCGACTGACGCTCCGGCCATTTTGAAAAATTTCCCGTCGAATAATCAGTTCATCACTAAAATCAATGCCATGTTCCTCCATGACCTGGCTGAGGGCCGGACTTTCTTCTACCGTGAAAAAGCCCTGAATCTCAGCCTTTGGGGCAGCGTGGCGGATAACTTCCGTACTGGCTCTAGCCCCCAGCATCATGTTCATGGCGTCAATAATAATGGATTTACCTGCACCGGTCTCACCTGTTAGGACTGTCATCCCCTTCTCAAAATTGAGGGAAATTTCCTCAATAATGGCAAAATTCTTAATGGAAATTTCTAATAACATAGGCTGTCCTCAATTAGTGGTGTTGCTGCACCCAGTTTCGTAAATTTTGGCCCAATTCTTTGGCCTGCTTGGCTGATTTCATAATCAGTAAGATCGAATCATCATCCGCAATAATGCTAAAGATCTCCTCTTGGTAGTCCTTTATCAAGAGGCGCTTTAGGTATCTGGTATTACCCGGCACGACCGAGATAGCAATCATCCGTTCCAGGCCCTTGATTGGGTCAGACAAGTCTCTGATATTCTCGCAGGCCTGCTGAAGCGGGGTCATGAGTTTGCGAGCTGACTCCTTAGATAGGCCATAGACATACTTGCCAGACTTACCTGGCACCTTGATGATACCGAGACTGTTGATGTCACGGGAAATGGTCGCCTGGGTTGACTTGAGACCATGGGCCTCTAATTTGGCAACCAAGTCGTGCTGGGTTTCAATTTCATTTTCTAAAACAATTTTACGCAGAAGATCTAAACGTTCATGCTTTTTCATTCTTGTTAAATTCCTCGTGTGCTTTTTCTACTGTTGGTATAATGGCAGACCTAATCAAATTTTGAGCTTGGTCACTTCTTTTTAGGTAGAGCAAAAATTCAATGTTGCCATGGCCACCCTGAATGGGAGAAAAATCCAGCCCCTGACAAGTAAAGCCAAAATCGAGAGCAAAATCCGTCACCTTCTCCAGGACCGCGATGTGGACTGATTTTTCCTTAACAATGCCATGCTTGCCAATCTGGGAGCGGCCAGCCTCAAATTGGGGCTTGACTAGGGCAATGACCCGATTGCCCTCAGTCAACAGACTAGCCAAGGCTGGCAGGATAAGCTCAAGCGAGATAAAGCTGACATCGATGGAGGCAAAGGTGGGTAACCCCTCTTTAAAATCTTGGGCTTGGGCATAACGAAAATTGTACTGCTCCATGCTGATGACTCTTGGATCTTGCCGTAATTTCCAGACTAACTGGTTGGTGCCGACATCAACCGCATAGACTAAGTGGGCCCCATTTTGCAACATGACATCGGTAAAGCCACCAGTTGAGGCACCAATATCAAGAGTTGTCAGGCCAGCAACCGAAATGTCGAAAACTTGGAGGGCCTTTTCTAATTTGAGGCCACCGCGACTGACATACTTGAGCTTTTGTCCCTTGAGACGTAGCTCTGTGTCATCGGCAATTTTTTCACCTGGTTTATCAAAGCGTTGACCGTCAAGCAGGCCGACAACCAGGCCAGCCATGACTCCCCGTTTGGCCTGCTCCCTAGTATCAAAGAGCCCCTGCTTATAGGCAAGAACGTCTACTCTTTCCTTAGGCATGGAGACGCAACCTTTCTAGTATTTTTAAAATCTTCTCAGGATTAAAGTCCCTATCTACTTCTAGTTTATGGAAAATAGCCCCTGCCTTATCAAGGGAATCATTCAGGATGCTGTAGGATTGCTCCAACCCAAGAAGGCTAGGATAGGTGGCCTTTTGCGCTGCCACATCCTTCTGAGGCGTTTTCCCCAACTCTTCAAAAGAAGCGGTCACATCAAGAATGTCATCCCGAACCTGGAAGGCTGTACCAACCAGGAGGCCAACTTCTTCCAGCTGGGCCAGAATTGCTGAATCCTGCTGGGCTAGAAGGCCAGCTGCCTTGAAAGGAAAGGCTAGAAGTTTACCGGTCTTGTGACTGTGAATGGTATAAACCTGATCTAGGGTCAGGGTCTGCTCTTCCCCCTCAATATCCAACATCTGACCAGCAACCATACCAAAGCTTCCTGAAGCCTGGGATAAGTCAGCAATCAAGGCCAGAGCAATACTGGGGTGCAAGTCTGTCTGGGCAATCAAGCCATAAGGATCCAGAAAAAGACTATCCCCTGCTAAAATAGCTGTTGCCTCATCGAATTGCTTGTGGTTGGTCAGACGCCCCCGACGGTAATCATCATCATCCATGGCCGGCAGGTCATCATGTATCAGACTGCCGGTATGAATCATCTCAAGGGCAGCTGCGACCTGATAGTGGGCCTTGGTCAGCTCAATTCCGAAACCTTCTAGGGTCTCCAAAAGAAGCAAGGGACGGATTCGTTTCCCACCTGCATGGACCGAATAGAGAATAGCCTCCATAAGTCTTGGGGAAACCTGGCTCTGCTCATAAAACTCCTTCAAAGCAGCATCAATTTTTTCAAGCTTAGTCATTTGTTTCCATTTCTGCTTCACTACCATCGGCCTGCATGACCTTAACCAGGGTCTTTTCAGCGTCCTCTAGAGTCTTTTGCAAATTCTTAGAAAGCACCATGCCCTTTTGAAACTCCGAAATAGCCTCTTCCAAGGGCACATCGCCGTTCTCTAATCTAGTGACGATGGCTTCTAAATCCTGTAAATTTTCTTCAAATGTTTTTTTCTTGCTTGGCATTTTCCACCTCTACTTCTACTTGACCATCCTTCATCTGCAGGGTCAACTGGTCCCCCTGCTTGAGGTCCGTGACACTAGTAATGGGCTTCTTATCTTTTTGGACAATGGCATAGCCTCGAGCCACAATCCGACTGGTATCTAGGGATAAGAGGGCATCCTGAGCCTTTTCAAAACGAGCCAGGCGGCTATCATATTGATTGGCCATATTGGCCTTGAGCAGGCGTTCCTGCTGAGATAGGCGCTCTTTTACTAGCTGTAAACGCCCCTGCAAATCAATACTGGCAAGCCTTTGGCTAAGCAGGCCCTGATCTTGCTGGGCCTGGCTTAAGCGGTAACGCATTTGCTTACTTAAATCATCTGTCAAGCGATCCAGCTTTTGCGCATGACCATCATAGAGTCGCTCCGGTTGGCGAAAGATAACCGATTGACTCCATTTAGCCAGTCGTTCACCCTCTTGGCCAATCCTGCGATTGGTGGCCTGATAGGCCCTTTGTCCAGCCTCTCGCAACCAAGCCAGAATATCAGCCTTGGTAACAGGCGTAGCCAATTCAGCGGCTGCTGTTGGCGTGGCTGCCCGTCTATCGGCCACATAGTCTGCCAGAGTTGTGTCCGTTTCGTGACCAACACTAGAAATAACAGGCAGACGGGATTCAAAAATGGCCTGGACTACGACTTCCTCATTGAAGGCCCAGAGGTCCTCAATCGAACCGCCCCCCCGACCAATAATGAGAAGGTCCAGGTCCTCTCTTTGATTAGCCTGGGCAATATTTTCAGCTACAGCCTGAGCACTGCCCTCACCCTGAACCTTGGTGGGAAAGAGAAGGATTTCCACCCCCGGGAAGCGTCGGCTAACCGTTGTGATGATGTCGCGAATAACAGCCCCGCTAGAGGACGTAACCACGCCAATCTTTTTTACAAATTGTGGCAGGGCCTGCTTGTGCTCGGCCGCAAAATAACCAGCCTGAGTCAGCTTTTTCTTGAGTTGTTCAAACTGGACAGCCAGAGCGCCAATGCCATCTGGCTCAGCTCGCTCAATAATGATGGAGTAGGAACCATTGGGCTCGTAGAGTTGGACACGACCAACAACATTAATCTTCATGCCCTCTTCAAGCTCAAAACCTAGCTTGCGAAAGACACCTGCCCAGATGGTGGCCTGAATGACAGCCTTCTCATCCTTGAGGGAAAAGTATTGGTGGTTGGGCCGTTTGCGGAAGTTGGAAACCTGTCCCGTCAGATAAACCCGCTCCAGATATGGATCTCGGTCAAATTTTAATTTAAGATATTTAGTCAGAGAACTGACTGACAAATAATCCGACAAGGGCTACCTCCCAACTCTTTCAAGAGTAAATGTTAGTTTATATTATAGCAAAATTTAGCTAAGAGAGCCATGAAAATGTATATTATTAGGCTTAAAAAGGGGGAAACTTTCAAATTTATACAGGGTCAGCCAGCCTTAGCTAGAACCAAGAAAGCTGGCTGTCATTTCCTCAAACAGCTTTGCATTTTCTGTAAGCTGATTAGCTGGTATCCTTGAGCCCAGCGAAATGGCGCAAAAAAGCCAGCCTGACTGGCTAGCCTATGAAAATTTATTTTGATTTGGTGAAGGCATTAGCCTTGTCATACTTATACTGGCTATAGTCAATATCTTGACCGCCTTGATTCTCCCATTGGATAGGGTAGAGGGTCTGACCATCATCACTCAACTTATAGCCTAAGTCATAACCTGAGCCCGTTGTCAATTGACCTGGAAAAACATTTCCCGATGCTTGGACAACCCTAAAGGTCGTGTCATCAACGGGGAGGGTTGAGGTAATAGCACCAGAGTTTTGCGTGTAGCTACCATCGCTGAGTTGAGTCGTCACGCTGACCGTTCCATCCTCAGCAAAGGTCAAACTAATGGTCGCCCCACCCTGTGTTCCCGTCCAAGTGCCGATGAGATTTTTGGGAAGCAATTCAGCATCTCCCAAGGTATCTCCGGCATCTGGCTTGGAGGAAGCTTGGCTGGACTTTTGCTGGAAGGCGGCCTTGGCTGCTGCCTCGTTCTGAGCAGCACGGTGGGAGGCATTAAAATGCAAAAAGATAAAGAGTGCCAACAAAAGAACACCTACAATAGAAGCAATGATGATGGTCGTCTGTTGCTTCTTCTTTTTGGCATAGGTTTCCTGCAAGCGCATATCGTAACGAATCTTTGCTACCATCTTCTTCTCAGCCGTCACATACTTCTGATAATCGCCCTTGGCTCTATCCAGAAGAAACTTAATCTCCTGACGGGACTGGTCATCGCTAGCAGAGGCTAGAGAATCTTGCAGACGGGTGACGCGATCTTTCAATTCCTTTTTAACTCTAGGGTCTCCCAGACCCTGGACACCGCTTTTACCGATTGCCTGCCTGTAATCATCCTCAAATTCTTTCATTGGCCACCTGTTCCTTTTTCCTTGGCTTACTTTTAATATTGTAACCTCTTTCAGAAAACTTTGTCAAGATAATACTGTTAAAGACAGGGGCAAGGACAAAGGTCCTTAACCTTTTACTTTCTTACCACCAAACATTTTGAGGTGGTGCTGATTGGAAAATCTTGTAGCTGTGAGAGGATTTTGACTTTTTAGAGGCTGGGCAAATGGAGTCACAAAAAAAGGCGACCACTGCTTTTTGGGCAGGGCCTCCTCAGATGATCTTATACTCTTCAAAAATCAAAACTATCCATCGTTAACTCACTTTGCCGTACCCAAGTACTGCCTGCAGTTCGTTGCCTTGGCTATTTTTGATTTTTATTGAGCATTAGTTTTTAAAGGCTTCAACTAGGGTCCTAAACTCCTCATTGGTCAAGGTAATGCCCTTGCCCATCTTAGTGTGGTCGGGGCTCCAAGAACGAATATCGTACTTGGCTGGGGCCCCATTGAAGCTCACCCGATTGAGTTCCTTGGTCCAGCCCTTGTCATTTTCCGAGAGTACCAAGAGCTTTTCTTCAATTTCAAATGTAAATTCTGCCATAGGTTTATCCTTTCAATAAGCCAGATAATCGAGCGTTATCGGTTCGCTTATCTGACTGTCGCTAACTTTTAAATAAAGCCGCCTAGCTGGACTTATCTAACACCTGCAGACGGCTTCACTTATCTATTCGTAATTGCTCAGAAAACCTAGCTCAAGCTCGAACGGTTTTACTAGAGCCGTCCTTTTGATAGAGGTTAACCAGTCCCTCCTTACAGGCCCGAACCATGTCACCTGGTTGAACAGCCTGGGGAACTGTGATGGTCAAGAGTTCCATAGGATTTGGGGCGCGGTCAATTTTATTGCCTTTGGCATCATGTAGGTCTTCGATGTTGGTTTCAAAATGACGGAAGCCTGGACCGTAGAACTCAACCCGGTCACCTTCCTTGATAACATTACGCTGGCGAATGGTGGCCGTCATGGTCTTCTCATTAAAAGAGACAACCTCTGCGATAAATTTATATTGAGGAATCTTGCGACGGGCCCCAAAGAGTTGCTCGTTTTCAGTTGGCGTTTGGTAATAGAAGCCAGTAGCCAATTCGCGTTGGGCCACCTTCCAGAGTTCGTCAATCAAGTCCTCCTTGATAGCCTCAAATTTTTCTGGACTTTCCATATAGGCATCCACCGCTGCCTTATAGCAGTTGGTTACGGTTGAGACGTAGTGGATAGACTTCATCCGACCTTCGATTTTCAGGCTATCCACACCATTTTCAATCATATCTGGAATATGCTCAATCATGCACATATCAACGGCTGACATGGAGTAGTCCTCGGGAATTTCTCCCTTAAGATTTTGCCGCTCTTGGCCAAAAGGCATATCATAGAGGTCATACTTCCAGCGACAGGATTGGGAACAACCGCCCCTATTGGCATCGCGGTGGCTCATGTGATTGGACAGGGTACAGCGACCTGAATAAGAAATACACATAGCCCCGTGGACGAAGGCTTCAATTTCGACATCGGTCCGACGGCGAATCTCTGCCAGCTCTTCCATGTTAACCTCACGAGCTAGAACAACCCGAGTCAGGCCATAGTTGCTCCAGAATTTGAAGGTTTCAACATTGGTAGCTGAGGCTTGAGTGGACAGGTGAATGTCCAGACCTGGTGCCTCGGTCGCACAGATCTCAATCAGGGCTGGGTCAGAGACGATGACCGCATCCAGTCCCATGTCTCGCAATTGGCGGAACCAAGCGCCAGCTCCCTGCTCATTGCCTTCGTGGGTGACCATATTGGCCGCTACATAGACCTTAGCCCCATGCTCATGGGCAAAGTTAATCCCTTCTTGCATATCTTCCATGCTAAAGTTACCAGCTCGACTACGTAGGCCATACTGTTGGCCACCAACAAAGACAGCATCGGCCCCGTAGAGAACGGCAACCTTTAATTTTTCCAAGGTCCCAGCCGGTGAGAGCACCTCAGGACGTTTCTTGACATTTGTTGACATATCTATCTCCTCTGCGATTGAAAAAATCAATCGCCAAGTTTCTTTTTTAGCTCTTCCATTCTAAAGCAAATCCCCCTAAAAATCAAGGAAAGGAGCTGGTCCAAACGACAGAGCAATTGGCCTGATCAGACAAAAAGAACCTAGCTGAGACTAGATTCCTAGTACTTTATCATTAGTTTCTTGTGCAGATAGCTAGCTACCCTGAGGTAACCAAAGATAATCTTCACAACAAGTTATTTTGGTTTTTTCCGATTGACCAACTGTATAATTATTATGACAACTAGCGCTGTGATAGCTCCCGTAATGTAATATTTCATATTAACCTCAGCAATTCAGTAAATAGTTCACGCCTCCGCCAATTCCACCAACGATTGCACCAATAAATCCATTTGCAACACCACAAGCAAATGCACCTGTTACAGTTCCTACACCAGGACAAACGGCAGTCCCTCCCATTGCTCCTACCATAGCTCCTTCGGTAGCACCGGTAGCAGCTCCGGCAAGTCCTCCATTACCTACGGCATCGTTGAAGCTCTTCCAACTAAAACTTCCAGCTTCAATAGATGTCAAATAATCCATATCCGCTACTTCAAACTTATCAAAAGCCATGGTATCCAATGCTGCTGTATTCATAAAATTCTCTTTATTCTAAGTCACCAGAGTTTCAGCAAGTCTCTCTAGCAACGAAATCTTTTACGTCCCTCATCCTATCACTTAATTTTTTCTCAATCAAGACCTTCTCGGAAGCTTTAATTAGAACGTTAATATTCCATAAAAAAACATAAATTTTCTGACAATTAATGCTAAAGATGGGGGGCCTTAGCTACTAAACAAATTACAAGACAATAACAAAAAAGCAAGGGTTGAATTATAGTTTCGTCTTTGATTTTTACACTATTAGTTCCCTTTGGGACTAGGCAAAATTGGCCAATAGAACTTGTTCTCCCCATCCATCCTAACACTCGTCAGATAGGAACAACTTTTTTATCCTTTAGTCATCATGAAGCTGATAGTAGTAAATATGGTCCATAGCCCCCTTCGTCTAAGACCAGAACAAGTCAGGGCATAGAGGGCTAGAAGTATTATCAATAAGAATAGGGAGACCGAAAATAGGGCCTTTAATTTCTCATTTTTGGAACGCCTATTGAAAATGGTCGTTAAAATGACCAAAAGTAGCCAAAGAATAAAAAGATTGTACTTCATGATAGGTTTCTGCCTTTCTATAAATGCCTACTGAGCCAATCAGGCCGGGCTCTTCACCTGCTTTACTTTTTCTTCTGATTCAAGATCTGGTTGCCTGCCCCCTAGAACCATGATGGTCCATAATCCTCCGATAATGGCCTATGACCTCTTCTCCTCCCACAGCTGGCTAGGTGAAAATTTACTGGATCGTTTTTTATTGGCAAGAAGATTGGTCAAATTTATGATGCCAGCTCTTAGGCTGAACATTCCTGCTTCTCTGTCTGCTAGTCCCGACAAACTACAGCCCTAGGCCTAGCGGGCAAAGCGTGCTATAATAATTCCCATGACTAAGAAAAATCTGCTCAAGGGGGAGCGTATTGACCAGCTCTTCTCAACTGATGTAAAAATTATTCAAAACAAGGAAGTTTTTAGCTACTCAGTGGATTCGGTTCTGCTTTCTCGTTTTCCCAAATTTCCTGCCAAGGGACTGATTGTTGACCTCTGCTCTGGCAACGGGGCGGTTGGCCTCTTTGCTTCCACCAAAACCAAGGCCAAGATTATGGAGGTGGAACTGCAGGAAAGGCTGGCAGATATGGGCCAGCGCTCCATTGAGCTCAATGGACTTTCTGAGCAAGTGACCATGATTAACGATGACCTAAAAAATCTCATGGACCACACCCCTCGCTCAAAGGTGGACCTGATTCTCTGCAATCCGCCCTATTTTAAGGCGACAAAGACCTCTAAGAAAAATGCCAGCCAGCACTACCTCTTGGCTCGCCATGAAATTGCCACCAACCTTGAAGAAATTTGTCAGGTCAGCCAACAGGCCCTGAAAACCAAGGGACGCTTAGCTCTCGTCCACAGACCCGACCGCTTTTTAGAAATCCTGGACACCCTGAAAAAATATAAGTTGGCACCTAAGCGGGTTCAGTTTGTCTATCCCAAGGCCGATAAGGAAGCCAATATGATTCTGGTTGAAGCCATTAAGGATGGCTCGCCTGACGGGCTCAAGATTTTGCCACCGCTGGTTGTTCACAAGCCTAATGGTGACTACACCGATGCCATTCATGACATCTATTTTGGTCCCAACCACAAGGCCTATTATATGTATGTTCTCAAGTGTGCCGATGGTAGCCTCTATACCGGTTATACGACCGATTTGGACAAACGTCTGGCCACCCACAATGCCGGTAAGGGAGCCAAATACACCAAGTCACGCTTGCCAGTCGACTTGCTCTATTACGAGACCTTCAACCACAAGAACGCCGCCATGTCGGCTGAAGCCAAATTCAAACTCAAGACTCGAGACGAAAAATTAGAATACATTCAAGAACATAAGAATAAGGAGTAGGCTAGGTGCCTGCTCCTTGTTTTATTTTCAATTTTTTTGTTCTATCAAAGCAAAAGAAAAAACAGACCATAGTTTTTCTCTAATTTATCTTCGACCTAGGATGGAAAGTTTTTTACTTATTAAGCCATTTTTTCTAATCTAGAGTCGATTTAATAAGTTTTTTCATAACAAATCCTGTCCTTTTCACTCCTTAACCACCTCCAGGAGTTCAATCAGTTGCTTGGTAGCATCAGCCAGAAGGGCCTGTTTGGGATAGGCATAGGAGACATGAAAGGTGAAATTATCCTCTGGGACGAGGGGGATTTTGACTAGGCCCTCAATGTCGGAGAAGAGGACAAAATCGGTCAGGAAGATGAGGCCTAAATTCTCACGGACTAACTGGCCAATCATGGAGACTTCACTGAGTTTGAGGAGGACCTTGGCCTGGTTGTGGTATTTTTCATTTAGCTGGTTAAAGGCTTCAAGATGGGTATGGCCTTCATCCAAGAGGATAAAGGATTCGCTCAGAACCTCTTGGAAGGAGAGGCTTTTTTTCTTGGCCAGAGGGTGCTTTTCCGAGACCATAATGTAAAAGGAGCGTTGATAGAGTTCCTTGGTCACTAGCTTGGGATGGTCCAAAGTCCGCAGGCTACCTAGCAGACTGAAATCTAAATCGCCAACAACCAGCTCCTGCAAGAGGTCAAGGGATCCGTCTCCCACCATGCTAAAGGCTGATAAAAAGGAGAGGTCTGCCCCTCGGCCAATCAGCTGGGAGAGTATTCTAGCACGGATAATAGGAGGAAAACCAAGCTTGATGACCTTTTGATTGGCCCGCCCAATTTCCTTCTTGGATTGCCTGACTTCTTCTAAAATATGCTCAATATGTTGGGCTAAAATTTGCCCCTGCTGGGTTAGGATAACCGAGCGATGGGAGGGATCCTTAATAAAAAGGTCACAATTGAAATAGTCTTCCAACCTCTTGACTGCATAGGTAATGGTGGGCTGGCTGACCTTAAAAGACTGGGCCACCGCCGTAAAGGAATTGAGTTTGGCTAATTCTTGAAAATAGTAAAAATCTTTTAAATTCATGAGGGCCTCCAGCCTTATTTTACCACATGCACTAGTCCTTATAAATAAAATTTATAATAATTCTCCTGTTTGACTATAAGAATTTTTGGGGGCTATAATGGCGACAACTCGTCGAGAGTTACCCAATTAAATTTTAATCAGAGGAGAACTGATTCATGAAAGCACATGAAATTTTAAACAACCCTTTCATTAACAAAGGGACTGCCTTCACTATGGAAGAACGTAAAGAAAATGGCCTGATTGGTCTCTTACCACCTTATGTTCAAACGATTGAAGAACAGGCTGACCAAGCCTACCAGCACTACCTGCAAAAACCATCGGATTTGGAAAAACGCCTTTTCTTGATGGAAATTTTCAATACCAACCGCACCCTCTTCTACTACCTCTTCAACCAACATATTGTTGAGTTCAACCCAATCGTCTACGATCCAACTATCGCTGACACCATTGAGAACTACAGCCAACTTTTCGTCGATCCCCAGTATGCCGCTTATTTGGACATCAACCATCCAGAAAATATTGAAGAAACCCTGAAAAATGCGGCTGGCGACCGAGATATTCGCTTGATTGTGGCGACCGATGCCGAAGGGATTCTGGGTATCGGTGACTGGGGTGTCCAAGGGGTGGATATCTCTGTCGGTAAACTGATGGTCTATACCGCTGCTGCTGGTATCGACCCAGCATCTGTCATGCCTTTAGTGATTGATGCCGGTACCAATCGCCAAGAACTCTTGGATGACCCCATGTATCTGGGTAACCGTCACCAACGGGTGCGCGGTGACAAGTACTACGACTTCATCGATAAATTCGTCCAAACCGCAGAAAGTCTCTTTCCTAAACTCTACCTGCACTGGGAAGACTTCGGTCGCTCTAATGCCGCAACCATTCTTGATAAGTATAAGAAAGACATTCCAACCTTCAACGATGATATCCAAGGAACTGGTATCGTGGTTCTCGGTGGTATCTTTGGTGCTCTGGACATCACTGGTGAAAAATTAACTGACCAAGTCTACCTCTGCTACGGTGGCGGTTCTGCTGGTGCTGGTATTGCGTCACGGGTTCACGCCGAAATGGTAGCCGAAGGTCTTTCTGAAGAAGAAGCCTACAAACACTTCTTTATGATTGACCAACAGGGTCTGCTCTTTGACGATATGGACGATTTGACGCCAGCTCAAAAACCATTTGCCAAGAAGCGTGCCGACTTTGCTAATGCTGATGAGCTGACCGACCTGCTCCAAGTTATCAAGACCGTTAAACCAACCATCCTGGTCGGCACTTCTACCGATGCTGGTGCCTTCACCAAGGAAGTGGTTGAGGCTATGTGTCAAAATACGCAGCGCCCAGTTATCTTCCCAATCTCTAACCCAACCAAGAAATTGGAAGCTACGGCTGAGCAAGTGATTCAATGGTCTGACGGTAAGGCTTTTGTCGCAACAGGTGTGCCTTCTGGAACGGTTTCCTACAAGGGTGTTGACTATCAAATTGGTCAAGCCAACAATGCGCTCATCTACCCAGGCCTTGGGCTTGGTATGTTGGCATCTGAAGCCAAGCTCCTGACCGATGAAATGATCGGGGCAGCAGCTCATTCCCTCAGTGGTCTGGTTGACCCAGGCCAAGCAGGGGCTCCTGTGCTTCCACCATTCCAATACGTGGCTGAAGTTTCTATCAAGGTGGCCGAAGCTGTCGCTAAGATGGCTCAAGAACAAGGACTAGCACAGGCTAAAGAAACCGATATGGCCAAGGCCGTGCGTGACCTCAAGTGGTATCCTCAATACTAAGCTGGAGGTTGCGACCCATTATGAAAAAACTTAATGAGATTAAAATTTCAGGTATCAGTCTACCCCTCTACGCTGGTTTAGTCCTAATCCTGGCTATCGCCATCGCTCTTGGTAAGTTGCCCCTAAATATGCTGGGCATCACCTTTATGCTAGTGCTGCTAGGTCACCTCTTTTATTGGATTGGCCAAAAAACACCAATCTTCAACACCTATCTCGGTGGCGGATCAGTCATGACCCTGCTTCTAGCAGCCCTGCTCAATAGCTTTCACATTATTCCAAAAAATGTAGTAACAGCTACCAATACCTTTATGAATGGGGGAGGCTTCCTAGACTTCTACATTGCGGCCCTCATCTGTGGCGCTATTCTGGGCATGAACCGCAACCTTTTAGTCAAGGCCTCTGCTCGTTTTATTCCCATCTCTCTCGTTACCATGGTCATTGGTTTTCTAGCAACTGGTGGAATGGGGGTCCTCTTAGGCCAGGGCTTTGGCCACTCCGTCCTCTATATCTCTATGGCGCAAATGGCTGGTGGTGTTGGGGCTGGGATTACCCCTCTATCGCAAATCTACTCTAGTGCTCTCCACACTAGTAGCCAGTCTATCTTTAGTCAATTAGCTCCTGCTACAACCCTGGGTAACCTCTTTGCTATCATCGGAGCCATCATTCTAGCCCGAGGCTTTGCCAAGACCAAGTACAATGGCCACGGTGTCTTGATTGATGTAGACAAGTCGGAGCTAGAAAAACCAAAAATGGAGCTGGATGCCAGCAAAATCGGAGTCGGTCTCATGTTTGCCTTTGGAATTGCTCTGGTGGGAGTCATCCTCAATAACTTTGTCCCTAAGGTTCACAGTTATGCCTTCATGATTATTGTTGTCTTCATCCTCAAGGCCACTAATGCCGTGCCAAAATCCTTGGAAGATTGCGTGGTCATGTTCAACCAGGTCATCATGACTAACCTAACCCATGCGGTTCTGGCTGGTATCGGGCTGGCTATGATGGACTTGAGTATCCTGGTCAAGACCATGACGCCTAGCTTTGCCATTCTCAGCCTGACATCTGTTGTCTCCATGGGACTGGCCAGCTGGTTCCTGGGCAAGATTTTTGGCCTCTTCCCTGTTGAAACAGCCATCGGTGCCGGTATGATTAACAACTCCATGGGTGGTACCGGAAATATCGCCGTCCTGTCAGCTGCTGACCGGATGGAAATGATTGCCTTCGCCCAAATGGCCAACCGTCTAGGGGGTGCTATCGTCCTGATTTTGGGTGGTATCCTGGTACAGATTTTTAGCTAATACTCTTCAAAAACCAAAACTATCCATCGTTAACGCACTTTGCCGTACCCAAGTACTGCCTGCAGTTCGTTGCCTTGGCTATTTTTGACTTTTATTGACTATAACTATTACACATCTCTAAAAGTAGCCCTATCGCTTGATAGGACCACTTTTTCTATATCAGACAAAGAAAATCAAAAGCATTGCTAGTGGTTTTCGAAAAGGAAAAAGGCTCGACCGGAAAATGGTCGGGCCTTTTACTTCCAATTCAATACTGGTTTAGCGGTCACCCTTGTTGCGGATGACAAAACCATTTTTCTTTTCGCTGGAGGTGCGGTGGGGACGCTTATTGTCCTTCTTGTCGAAGTCCTTGAAGTTCTTGTTGGACTTGCGTTTGAAGTCGCGACGGCCATTACCATCCCGATTGTCACGGCGGTAGCGATCACGACCACCACGACCACGACTATTGCGACCGCCCTTTCCGCCACCACGGTTAGAACCTGATGGTTTAAATGGCAGAGGACGTTCCCGTGAGATTTCAACCTCGGGCATGGTTTCTGGATCCTGAACGGTTAGGCTAAGGATGTAGAGGGCCAATTCTTCTGGAGAAAACTCGCCTGCCAGCTTGATGGCATCACCCTTGAATTTGTCAAAATTAGAGCGAATCGTCTCATCCGCAAAATCCCGTTCAATCTTCTTGAGGGCAACGGCCTTCTTAGCCTGGAAGGCCTCTTGAGCTGTCGCTGGTTTGAGGCCCTTCATGCGTTTCTTGGTCAGATTCTCAATAATGGAGAGGTAGCCCATTTCATTTGGAGAAACGAAGGTCACGGACTTACCAGACTTTCCGGCACGACCTGTCCGACCAATCCGGTGGACATAGCTTTCAGGGTCTTGGGGAATATCATAGTTGTAGACATGGGTTACGCCAGAAATATCGAGGCCGCGGGCAGCCACATCGGTGGCCACGAGGATATCCAGATTATCGTTTTTAAAATCACGAATAACCCGCAGACGCTTGTTTTGGTCCAAGTCGCCATGGATTCCTTCTGCTCGGTAACCCCGCAACTTGAGGCCACGGGTCAATTCATCCACCCGACGTTTGGTCCGACCAAAGACGATCGACAATTCTGGTTGTTCGATATCAATCAGTCGGGTCATGGTATCAAATTTTTCGCGTTCCTTAACACGGATGTAGAATTGCTCAACATTATCGCTGGTCAACTCCTTAGCCGCAATCTTGACATGCTCAGGCTCTTTCATGAATTTGACACCAATTCGCTTGATGGCATCAGGCATGGTAGCTGAGAAAAGTAAGGTTTGGCGCTCATCAGGAACATGGCTGATGATGGCCTCAATATCTTCCAAGAAGCCCATATTAAGCATTTCATCGGCCTCATCCAAAATCAAGGTTTCAACATGATTGAGCTTGAGAGCCTTGCGTTTAATCAAGTCTAAGAGACGACCTGGTGTCCCGACAACAATGTGGGCACCAGAGCGCAGGGCCTTAATTTGCTTGTCAATACTAGAGCCACCGTAAACTGAGCGAACCTTAACGCCCTTTTCACGGCCAAAGCGGAAAAGTTCTTCCTGGCTTTGCACAGCCAATTCCCGTGTTGGGGCAATGACCAAGGCCTGGATGACATTATTGTCAATAGCAATTTTATTTAGGGTTGGAAGACCGAAAGCCGCCGTTTTACCCGTCCCTGTCTGGGCTTGACCGATAACATCCTTGCCTTCTAAGGCTAGGGGAATGGTCATTTCTTGAATTGGGGATGGTTCAACAAAACCAGCTTTTTCAACGGCTTGCAGAATATCTTCTGCTAAATGTAATTCAGTAAATTTCAATGAATTCTTCTTTCTAAAAGGTGGTGCGAGGCCACCTTATCAAGCTTGATACTCTTTAAAGGGGAGGTAGAGACCTTCAGAGGAACCGTGTCCACCTAAGCCTGTCCAGCCCTTAGGAGTATAAATTATAAATAGGTTACACCCACTTGTGCAACCTACTTATTATACCATACTTAGACTAAAATAAACGTCTATCGGTTTGGAAAAGTTAGCTAATGTTCTCTAGGGTTTTCTAAGAGTACTTCTCGACTACTTCAGCTAGCTGGGAATATAAAAAATGAGAAAGACTGGCTTTCCCATTTTTGTTTTTCAGTTTTTCTTAGTCCTGCTTCCGGCGCAGTCCTAACAGGCTAAAGCCAGCAGTCAGGCTTACGAGGCCTAAAAGTGGCAGGTAAGCATTGCTACTATCCCCTGTGGCTGGCAATTGAGCTCCTGCTGGCGGCGCTGGCTGATAAGCCTTGCCCTGACGAGGCTGGAAGACTACCGTAGTAGTGGTCTTAGGATCCACTGGACTTGGCTGCTTCGGCTCTGGTGTGCTGGTCCTTACCGTATTAGAGCTATAGGTAATTCCATTGACCGTATTGACATAGGTATTGGCAAAGGTCCCGACGGCTATCCGCTTCATCTGCAGGTAGACTTCCGCTTGGAAGGCCGAGTCTACAGACACAGACCGCAAGAAATCTTCCTTGAAGGTCACAACAATTTGGCCATTAGCTTCATCAACTTGCGCTTCTGTATATGAAGTCAAGTCAGTACCCGCCTTGATGATTGTACCATCCTTGAGGGTCAGGTCAACCTTGGCAAAGGCCTTGTATTGGCCCGTGTACTGGTCACCAGTCTGATCATAGTCATCGTTGAAGCTGTACTCAAAGAGCTCTTCGGCATGGTCCGCTGGAATGATACCACCGATGAGACGGTAGTTAAAGACCTGATTGAGGGCGATGGTCTGTCCATCCACATTGGTACTATCCGCTGGATCCATGGTCAAGGTCACATCCTTTTCAGGATTGATTTGCGGCACATTGTTAATCACAATATTAGATTCATAGCCATTACCAAAGTCAATCTGGTAGGCCTTGTTTTCATAGCTACCACCGATCTTGCCCATCTCAGCCTTGACCGTCATTGGAGTGACGATGGTCAGGTCAGTTCCGGTAACCACATAGGCATCGTAGAAGGCCTGAGGATCGTCAGCGGTAAAGACTTGGAAGGCTCCCTTAGGGGTAATGTTGGCCTTCTTGAGCATGTCTTGAACAGCTGCTGGTGCGGCCTCCAGACTGGCGTAGTCAGCCACGCTGACACCAGTGACCGCCTTGCCGTTGGCATCGGTCAGCTTAATCAGGTCGGTGCGCAAGTCCAGCGCCTCTTCAGGATAGTCATCCACATAGAAGAAGCCTTTTTGGATGGTCTCCTTGGCCGATTTATCGCCCTTGTATTGGTCCAGGTCCCAAGTCAATTCATAGTAGTTGGTGGTACCAGCTAGGACGGACTTACCATCAATCACCACACCGTTTTCATTCTTGTTGACCTTGTGCGGGGTGATGTAGTTGTTGCTTGGGTTGTCTGGGTCGTTAGGTTTCCCTGGTGTGGTCACGCGAACGATATTGGATTTAATACCGTAAGCATCATTGACCAGCAGGGTGAAGTTATTGGTGTAGGTAGCGCCATCGTTGAGGACTTGTCCCACAACTGTTGGGTAGATAGTCGCCACGGCCTTAGTCAGATCTTGATTAAGGGCAGCCAAGGTTTGAGCGGTCGCTGTGAAGGTTACCGTATGGGTCATGGCATCATAGCTAGCTTCAAAGCCTGGGCTGGCGACCTTGGTAGCTTCCAGATTAAGTTGGTAACCGCTTGGCAGAGGATCCATCAAGACAAAGGAGGTCGTTTCTGGACGACCGGCTGGCAGGTCTGCTGTCTTCAATTGGAACTTAACCGTCGACTGCTTAGCCACCAGGGTCTTGTCAATATCCAGGTCATCCTGGTTTTTGATTTCCTTGGTGACGCCGGGTTGGACCGCTAGTTTATAGTAGTGGTAACGAACCGTTGGCACGCTGACGGGGCCAGGGACAGTCTCATAAACAGGTTCAACTGGTGGGGTTGGCAAGCTTTGGTAGCTTGGCTCGACGGGTTTTTTCGGTTCCTCTTGGTCTGGGGTAGACTGAGGTGGGGTTGGTTCCTTTTCGTAGCTTGGTTCTACCGGTGCTGGTTCCAACTCTTTTTCAACCTCATAGGTTGGCTCAACGGGTTTCTCGGGAATGGATTGATCCGGAGTCTTGGTCGGTGGGGTTGGTTCCTTTTCGTAGCTTGGCTCAACTGGTGCCGGTTCCAGCTCCTTTTCAACTTCATAAGTAGGCTCTACTGGTTTGTCTGGGATATTTTGGTCTGGAGTCTTGCTTGGTGGTGTTGGTTCCTTTTCGTAGCTTGGTTCAACTGGCAGATCTACCAATTCCTTCTCAACTTCATAGACTGGCTCGTCTGGCTTGGTTGGCTCAACTGGTGGGGTTGGTTTTTCCTTGGTCACCTTAGGGACATTGACTGCCCGAATCTTACCATTAAGGGAATACCAGATATTTGGTTTTTTACCAGCAGTATTATCTTTACCAGGTACCTGTGGCATTTCAGCTAGGCTGAGAACATTGGTCGCTGAGGTTGCCCCCAAAGTGATGTAGTTGTTGGGGCCGGACATTCTGACAGCACCAGCACCATACCAAGAATTAGGAGCATCAGCAGAGTCCCAACCTGAACCAGGCTCACTTGCTCTGGTGTACATGGTGTGAAGGGAACCGCCTTCACCCTTTTTAAAGTTGAGGGTGTCGGTCGCATAGATCATGCCATTTTTTTCACCAATGGATGAGCCAGAAATCTTAACGAAGGTACCGCTGTAGTCCTTGGCCATCTCAATGGAATTGTGTTCCCTGTTAAGGGAGGCAACTGACAAGAGGGCATTATCAAAGTCGATGGGATTACCGTCTTCATCGTAGAAGGTGAATTCATTCTTGATAAAGATAGAGGTATCCTTCTCGTTTTGACCCGTATAGGCTGAGGCAAAGACCCCTAGGGTTGGGTCAGTAAAGATACCTAACCAAACGTTACCAGTAGGATTTTGAAACTTGGAGTCAGGGTCAACCGTATACTTGTAGACCACCTTAGAAATTTTCTTACCATTGTAGTAAGAGTTTTTCAGGTTGGTATAGGTGGCTGTAGCACTCTGGCCACGCTTGAGGAGGACAGAGGCAAACTTAACTTCTGAACCATTGCTGACAGTGGTTGTCCAACCAGCCTTATCACCGAAATTACCAAAGAGCTCTACTGAGGAGGCCACATCATCAGCCTGCTCCAGATAGGTTATATTTAGATTATCTGGCTGCAGGTTGTGTTTGTTATATTGTTCAGTATCGTGGCTAAAGGCTTCATCAAGGGCGGAGGCTTTCAGTAGCTTCCCATCGGTCACTAGGGAAATCTGAGCATTGGGCTCCAAGTCATAGACCAGACTCTGGGCTGAGGGCTCACTGAGGTTCCCATCTTCATTCTTGTGCTTTTCCAACTCTTCCAGAGCTGCCTTGATTGCGGCTTGTTCATCTTGATAGGCTTGGAGTTTAGCTGGGTATTCCGCTAGGTCCTTCTTGTACTGAGCAAGCTCTTCTTGGTACTTAGACAGTTTGAGTTCATAGTCTGTCTTGGCCTTGGCATTGCGTTCACGGATAGCACGGTTGGCTTCCGTAATTTCGGCATTTTTAGCATTAGCTTCCTGAACTTTCTGCTCATATTCTTGCTTAGCAGCTGCATTGGCTGCTTGCACACGAGCCAGTTCCTTTTCATAGGCTGCTAATTTTTCTTGGTAGTCTGCCTCATTAGCGGCGTTACCAGATTGAGCTGCGGCCAAATCCTTTTGATATTGGGCTAATTTAGCTTCATAGTCAGCCTTAGCTTGCGCATTGCGCTGCTGGATAGCCTTATTTTCGGCCGTGATTTGGGCGTTCTTGGCCGTGTTGGCAGCTAGAGCTTGTTCGTAGGCCTGCTTGGCAGCTGCATTAGCGGCTTGCACGCGCGCTAACTCTTGTTCATAAGCTGCCTTCTTAGCTTGGTAGTCCGCTTCATTTGTAGCATTACCAGACTGGGCTGCGGCTAAATCTTTTTTATATTGAGCCAACTTGGCTTCGTAATCTGCCTTAGCTTGGGCATTGCGTTGCTGGATAGCGGCGTTTTCTGCCTTGATTTGCTCATTCTTAGCGGTGTTGGCAGCTAGAGCCTCTTCGTATTCTTTCTTAGCAGCGGCATTAGCAGCTTGAACCCGAGCCAATTCTTTGTCGTAGGCTTCCTTGGCCGCAGCGTAGGCTGCTTGACTGTCATTATTAGCTTGTTGAACGGCTGCTAGGTCCTTTTGATATTGAGCCAGCTTAGCTTCGTAATCAGCCTTGGCTTGCGCATTCTCATTGGTAATGCGTTCCACTTCTGCCTTGTTGGCCGCCAAATCTTGTTCGTATTGGGCCTTCTTAGCCGCGTTTTCTTGAGTGATTCGGTCTGTTTCGGCTTGGTTAGCAGCCACAGCTGCCTTGTAGTCTTCTGTTGTCTTTTGGATGTCTGCGGCTTGCTTGCTGTAGTCATCCTTGATTTCACTTTCTTTTTGGCTAGCTTCGTCAGAACTTTCTACTGTCCCTTTATCGACTGTCTCATCCTGCGAAACGGTCACGCCAGCTTCCTTAGCACTCTTAGCAGCTTCGTCAAGCTCACTTGTGGGTACATCAACTGACATGGAACCTGTCTTTTGACCGGCTTGTTCCTGACTAGTAGTAGCTTGCGAACTCGGATTGTCCTGTTTTTCTGGCAGGTTGGTTGCGGGATTCCCAGTCTCCATCCCAACGACTGCGGTGTCGACATTGCTAGTTGTGCTGGTTTCCTCAGCAAGTACCTTTTGGCCTGCTACTGAAGCTAAAATAGCAGTTCCCAAGAGGGCGCCACAAAGGGTCTTACTGATTTTACTCTTACGAAACCCGAAAGTTTCTCGTTTTTCTCTCATTTCTCTGCTCTTTATTTTTAGTATTTTTTCTGTAACATTTCGCAAATGATACGTCACATTATTATTATGTTACCAATTTTTCTAATCTTAGTCAATTAATGCTTATCACCTCCTTCGTTTATTAAGTTTAAATTAATGTTTTGTGTTTAATTCGTTTTTTAATCCTATATTAACACAGGGGACTATTCTCAATCTGAGAATAATCGCCAATTCATTAGGCGAATTTGAGTTGACTAATGCTCCTGGCTTCTCAAATGGATGTGCTCCTAATCAAAAGCTTGAATGAACCTGTCCGCCTATTTTATACTGAATTAAAATCAGAAACCTTTTTGCTATTTTCTAAGATAGCAAAAGTTAGGGAGAAATTATGAGGGACAGAAAGAACTATTAGTTGGTTACTGGCCATATTTTTATCAAATAGACAGAAACTTCACTGGTCATCGCAGTTAAGATAGACTTGCTCATTCTAGCTATTTTTGCTAGTATGGACTTATGTCACAAGAGGAGCTTTTGCTGAGAATGGCTGACTGTGAGGTTTATCCCTGTTTGAACCTTGGGAAAAACTTCCAGGAATCGCCTAAACTCTTTGAACCTGAACAGGATAATGCCTGCGTAAGGGATGTGCAAACCAGAGATGAAAAAACAACCTTCTTCATCCCAGTTTTGATTGTGGCAAATCAATTTACATTTGCCCAGTCCAACTGGGTTAGGAAGGATTTTTATGCAAAAATCAAATGTTGCGACGTTGGCGGAAATCGCTATTTTTGCAGGTTTAGCTATGGTTTTGGATGTTTTCACCCAACCCTTAGCCATTGGCCCTTGGATTTCCCTGTCCTTTAAGATGACTCCCATCTTTCTGCTTGCCTTTCGCCGAGGAACCAGACCTGCCATGATGGCTGGTTTTATCTGGGGAATTTTACAGGTTGCTCTTGGGCAAGCGGCTGGGGGCTGGCTCAATTTATGGCAGGGCTTCCTAGAATATTTTGTCGCCTTTAGCCTGATTGGGCTGGCTGGCCTTATCAAGCCCTGGCTCAACAAATCTTTGAGAAAAGAAAGAACCCTGCAAAGCCTGACTTTCATGGCTTTAGGAGCCCTCATTGGTAGCCTAACTCGCTATACTATCCACTTTATAGCGGGCCTACTCTTTTGGGGTAGCTATGCTCCTAAGGGACAATCTGCTCTTGTTTATTCAGCTATCATCAATGGCTCATCTTTTCTAGGCGAGACCCTGGCCTGCCTGATTGCCTTATTTCTACTCTACCCCTTTATCAAACGCTTTTTGATGGCAAACTAAAAGAAGGGGCTGGGCAAAAAGTCCTGAATTAACAAAATCGCATGAAATCTTTCGTTTAAAAACGCTGATTTCATGCAATTTCTTATTTTTAAAATCTGAGAAAATTAGTGGGTTTTTGAGTTTTTGCCCAGCTCCATAGTCACTCTAATGAGAAATCATAGAGTGACTTTATCCGTGGGAAAATTTTGATTTCGAAGAGTATAAAAAACCCCTGACATGATTCTTTTTCATGCCAGGGGCTTTCTATATCTTGGGCTCCTCAGATAGAGGCACCAGCCTTAGTCCAGTTGATATATTTTCAGGCCTTCTTCTGTATCTTCGACGAGAATTTTATGCCTACGGTATTTCCAAAGTAAGAGGTAGGAGAAATAAAAATCACCCACGCAAATGGCTGTATGAACCACTGCCAAAAAGATAAAGGCTAGGGGAGACAGGCTCCCTAGGGCCAAAAGCAGGGTCAAAAGCAGGCTAGTCAAGACAAAGGGGGCTAAGTAGATAATCAGCATCTGCCCCCTAGGATAACGAGAGCCAGGGCTGGTCGCATTGAAGAGACCTAAACGCCAGCTGGTTCCATACTTGAGAGGATTCTCAGGCCGAAAAAGCTTGAAGTAAAAGCCGTGAATCCCTTCGTGAATAACCAATAAGAGGGCTAGGGCAAAGTGGGCGAAAAAGGGCTCCCACCAGTAGTTCAGATAAGTATTTGACACCCCAATAATCAGTTTGGCCAACCAAGAGAAAAAGAGAAAAAAGGGCAGACAAAGAAAAAGGCTCCCTAGACAAAGCCCTATTGATAACGCCTTTCTTTGTAATAAATTTAAATCCTCAACCAATTTCATCTGGGCATCTCCCGCCACATCTCTCTTTTCAATTCTACCCTTTGGGAACTCACTCGTTCTTTAATAATTCTCCTTTATTGTATCACGTCCCTGCTATTTTGCCAATCTTAGATTGAAATTCAGAGCAAGAATCTTTCAAAAAATGTGAAAACCGGCTTTACATTTTCTTTTTCAGAGGCCAGTGAATGAGTAAGGACTTTGCACTCAACAAAAATTAAAATCTGAATGATTGACGAAATTTTTCTTTAGGAATTTTCAGGTTTTGATTTTAAGCCAGTATTTGCTTGATTTCTCAAGAAAAAGCCAAGCTCGAGCAAACGTGGCCGGATATAGAGATTGGCTGAGTAGGGGTGAAAAGGCTGGCTTAGAGTTTCAAACCTGGTGACTTTTCAGATATTTGTCAAAACAGGTCCAAACTCGCAATCCGTTGGACAGCCTCAGTCAAGCGTTCTGGCTCGACCAAGAGACCGATTCTGACATAGCTATCACCTGCTTGACCAAAGCCTAGTCCTGGTGCGACAGCCACATGGGCCTTTTCTAACAGGAGATCCGCAAAGCCTTGGCTGGTGTAACCTTTAGGAACTGGCATCCAGGCGTAAAAGGAACCCTTGGAAGGAAAGGCCTGCCAGCCGATTTTAACGGCCTCCGATACAAAGGCCTCTCGTCTTTGGTCGTAGAGATGATTGAGCTGGGCGATGGCTTCCTTGGCTCTCGGATCTAAGAGGGCAGCTACTCCTGCATCCTGAATGGCAGGAAAGACACTGACAAAAAGGTGGTCTTGGATGAGGTTAAGGGCTTCAATCATATCCGCATTTCCAGCCGCAAAGGCTAGGCGCCAACCTGCCATGTTAAAGGTCTTAGAAAAGGTATAGAGCTCAATGCCGACTTCCTTGGCCCCCGGTGTAGACAGGAAGCTAGGATTTTCATAGCCCTGGTAGCCCAGGGCACCATAGGCAAAGTCGCTGACGACACCCACTTGGTACTTCTTAGCCCAAGCGACCAGGGCTTGGTAGAATTCTGCTGTCGCAACGGCCCCAGTTGGATTATTGGGGTAATTGATATAGATAAACTTAGCCTGACGGGCAGTCTCTTCAGGAATGGCCGCTAAATCTGGCAGAAAGTCATTTTTAGCCAGCAGAGGAAAGGTCTGGTAATTTACCTTCCCTAAAGCCACGCCTGAAAGATAGTCGGGATAGCCTGGATCCGGCAACAAGAGGAGGTCGCCAGGATTCATCAAGGCCCAGGGCAGTTCAACCAAACCAATTTTTGAGCCAGCCAAGACACAGATTTCTTTTTCTGGGTCAAGGTCAACCCCATAATTTTCCTTGTAAAAGCTAGCAGCCGCCTTCTTAAAAGGTGGATTGCCCCGAAAGAGGGAATATTTGTGGGAAGCTGGCTTGGCTGCTGAGGCCTGTAAGGCTTCCACGATAAAATCATAGGTGGGTTGGTCGGGATTACCCTGACCCAGGTTGATAACATCGGCCCCCTGAGCAATCTTGGCATTAACCTTAGCCACTAGATTGGCAAAAAATTGCTTGGGTAGCCCCTTTAATAATTCAGATTCTTCAAATTTCATAAGCTTCCTCCTCAATGGTAGAGATCTGGCCGACGGTCGTCGAAGACAGGGATGTGACCACGAACTTGCTCCACCTGGCTTAGGTCTACGTCTGTCGTAAAGATACCTTCCGCATCATCGGAGGCCTGCAGAATGACCCGCCCCAGAGGGTCAATAACTAGGGAGTGACCATTAAAATGATTATCAGGGTCATCTCCTACCCGATTGACCGCTACTACAAAGGCCTGATTTTCCACGGCCCGAGCCTTAAGAAGTATCTCCCACTGCTGGACCCTAGACTCCGGCCACTCGGCAACGACAAAGAGAAGTTTGGCCCCGTCAGCCATGAGGGTCCTCAGCCATTCAGGAAAACGGATATCATAGCAGATGACATTGCTGGCCTTGACGCCGTCCACTTGAAAATGGCTTTCTTGCTGACCAGCTGCCAAGTAACGGTCCTCCGCCATCAGGCCAAAGAGGTGGACCTTGTCGTAGCTGGTCAGGAGTTGACCGTCCTTGCCATAAACATATGTTCGGTTGAAAAATTGACCATTCTCCTCGACAGCCACCGAGCCACCAACAAGAGCAACCTTATGCTCTCTGGCAAACTGGCTGAGCAATCTTTGAGTTTGCTGACCCTCCTTATCCGCCAGCTGGGAGAGGTCAGCCAGGGCATAGCCCGTATTCCACATTTCGGGCAGAACAATGACATCAGGACTTTCTTGGACTGCCTGATGTAGGAGCTCCAAAACCTGCTGAAAGTTTTTTGAGGGCTGGCCAAAAGAAATAGCCATCTGAATCAGAGAAATACGCATAGAATACCACCCTTCAGGTCAAACTTGCCTCTATTTTAGCACAAAATATATTGTCTGATTATTCTGAACTTAAAAAAACTGGAAATTTTCTGTTAAAGAAGACCAAGCTCTCATGAACTTGGTCCGTGCTATCTAATTAGACTTGTCTAGGCTTGAAAAATTTTGAGGCCATTTTCTGTATCTTCTGCAATAATCTTATGCTGGCGATGCTTCCATGCCAAGACATAAGCATAGTAAAAATCACCGACACAACCGGCTGCATGAAAGGTGGCTAGGAAGAGATAGAATGGAGCCGTCAGCCAGCCTAGAGCTAGAAGAAGGGTTAGGAGGAGGCTATTGACAAGGAAAGGTGCCAAACCGATGACCATCATTTGACCTCTAGAATAGAGGGAACCTGGGCTGGTGGCATAGAACATGAAGGATTGCCAAATGACACCAAACTTGACCGTCTTATCAGGTTGAAAGAGCTTGAAAAAGATACCATGGATACCTTCATGCAAAATGAGGATAAGAGCCAAGAGAAAAAGGAGCAGGAAGGGATCCCAGAGATTAAAGCTAAAACGAATC
The DNA here is from genome assembly GCF_900459175.1 of Streptococcus downei MFe28. Taxonomy (NCBI): domain Bacteria; kingdom Bacillati; phylum Bacillota; class Bacilli; order Lactobacillales; family Streptococcaceae; genus Streptococcus; species Streptococcus downei. The sequence goes on from NZ_UHFA01000002.1 coordinate 1,934,167, forward strand.
TCTGGACTGCCAGTTATCAGACTGTAAATCCAAAGAAAGAAAAAGATAAAAGGGAATACAGCCAGGAAAGCAGCGACGTTCAGGCCCACAATCAGCCACTTATTATCCCTAACATTGATTTCTTGGAGTAGGGTCATAGGAATGTCCTCCTTTTCTAATGAACTTTTTGGGGGGGAGGTTGAAGTTGCATGAGATTTTAAAGTCAGTATTTCTTACAGTCGGGCAAAGAGTTTTAGTAAACGTTTTCAATTTTATTGTATATTATTGCGGCTTTCCTGACAAGGTCTAATAGGTATTCGGGGCAGAGTTTTTGCTTCGCCACTCTAGATTGCTTCATTAAGAATATTAAGGAACCTAGTTCTCGCTATTGCTCGAACTGGGTCAATGCCCCTAAGCTCTGCTCCGCAGTCGCTAAGGAAGTTTCGGAACGTAGATTTCACAATGTGAAATCTGCATCAATGTGCCTAAGCTTTACTTCGGCATTACTGCCTTATTTCGCTAAGGCACATAGAAAAAACCAAGCTCATCCAGGCTTGGTTCAAAATTACTGGATTGCTTCAATTGGTAGATTCATACCTTTCCAACCTTCAAGGGCACCTGAGAGTTCATAAGCCTCAAAGCCAGCTGATAATAAGATGAAAAGCGCTTGCTTACCTAGAGTCGTCCCACTATTCCAGTCATAAACTACATAGGTTTTACTTTTATCTAAACTCTCCAGTTGATTAGCTAGGTCTTTGGTAGGAATCGCCAGTGCTCCTTTAATCTGATCTTTTTTGACCTGAGCTGGTGCATTTCGTACATCTAAAATAACGTAGGGTGATTCTTCTGCTTCCATAGCTTTCAGCACTTCAAAATGGCTAATATAAAGGCTTAGGTAGGTTTCTAATAGTTCAAGTTTTGTCATTTTATTTCCTCCTTATGGCTTTAGCGATGGCTAAGAAGGTTGCCTTTTGGTTATCACTTAAATTGGCAATAACCGCCATTTCAACGGCACGCATTTCTTGCCACATCTCCTTCACGGCCTTTTTTCCTTTGGAAGTTAAGACCAAAATATTTTGTCGTCTATCCTTAGGGTTACGTTCCCTTGCAACAAAGTTCTTCTCTTCAAGCTGGTCAATCAACTGCCCAATCGTCGTCCTATCTAGGTTCAACTCCTCTCCCAGTTTTACCTGAGTTAAATTAGGATAGCTATGAATAGCGAGAAGAATCCCATAATAGCGAGAATCTCGGTAGTTTAATCCAATCTTTTCCAGCTGTTGAGCAAACTGACTGTCCATTTTCTGTGCAACTTTACTCAAGTTATAACCCCAAGAATTTTCTACTATCAAAACTTAATCACCCTTTCTGATTATCAGTAAAACTGATTATATAGTTTTAATAGAACTTTGTCAAATTACGGAACCTAGTTCTCGCCACTGCTCGAACTGCATCAATATCTCTCGCCTTCGTTGAAATCAACTCACCTCGTTAAGAGCTATAGAAAAACCAAGCTCGATTGAACTTGGTCATTAGTCTCTATTTCATATTAAGAATAGACTTAAAGCTTGTCGGCTACGGCGTCCAGGAGGGCTTGGATGGCAGAAGGCTCTGAACCACCTGCCATGGCCATGTCTGGTTTACCGCCACCACGGCCACTGACGATTGGAGCCAGCTCCTTAATCAGCTTACCAGCTGGTACAGCCTTGTCCTTGCTGGCAACCAGGACATTAACCTTTTGGCCAATAGCTGCAGCCAGGACGAGAACGTCGGAGTAATCGGCTTGCTTCCACTTATCCGCAAAGGTCCGTAGGGCTCCGGCATCAGAGACTTGGACTTGGCTGGCGATATAGCGGTGGCCAGCTGCTTCCTTAACATCCTTGAAGACATCGCCTGCAGCAGCTGCAGCTGCCTTTTCTTTGAGCTCTGCTACTTCTTTTTGCAGGTCACGGTTAGCTTCATTGAGACTGGCAACCTTGGCTGGTACTTGTTCTAACTGAGGGACCTTGAGGGTAGCTGCTACCTTCTTGAGGGCATCTTCTTGCTTGCGGAAGGCTTCAAAGGCTTGCTGACCAGTCAGGGCTAGAATCCGACGGGTCCCTGAACCGATACCTTCTTCCTTGACAATCTTGAAGAGGCCAATTTCCGAGGTATTACCCAAGTGAGTACCCCCACAAAGCTCAATGGAATAGTCGCCAATCATAACCACTCGGACTTCCTTGCCATATTTTTGACCAAAGAGGGCCATAGCACCCATTTCCTTAGCGGTATCAATATCGGTTTCAATGGTCTTAACCGCTACGGCCTGCCAGATTTGCTGGTTGACTTCTTCTTCAATGCGACGGAGCTCTTGAGCAGTCACAGCTTCAAAATGGGTGAAGTCAAAGCGCAGGAATTCTTCCTCATTGAGGGAACCAGCTTGGGTAGCATGGTTGCCGATAACCTTGTGGAGGGCGGCGTGGAGGAGGTGGGTCGCCGTGTGGTTCTTTTCAACCGCATAGCGACGCTTGTGGTCAATTTCCAAGTGGTAGGTTTGACCAACTTGTAAGTCAGCCAAGAGCTCAACCTTGTGAAGGGCTTGACCATTTGGGGCCTTTTGGACATCGAGGACACGAGCTAGAACTTGGCCAGCTTTGTCCTGAATGTCACCCTTGTCAGCTACCTGACCACCCATTTCTGCATAGAAGGGGGTCTCCTTAAAGACCAGGAGGGCCTCTTGTCCCGTCTCAGCCTCTTGGACACGCTTATTATCAACGATGATGACTGAAAGGCTGGAGTCCAGAGCCTCTTTTTCATAGCTGAATGTAGACTCTTCTACGATTCCTGCTAGGGTCTCATTTTGCATCCCCATGGAACTACCCTTGACAACGGCTGCCCGAGCCCGTTCTTGCTGTTCCTTCATGGCTGCTTGGAAACCAGCATGGTCAATCTTATAGCCCTTATCCTGGGCCATTTCTTCGGTCAATTCAACCGGGAAACCATAAGTATCGTAGAGTTTGAAGATGTCCTTACCTTCTAGGGTGTCCTTGCCGTCTGCCTTGAGTTGGGCCAGGAGCTCTTCGAGGTGACCGGTACCCGCATCAATGGTTCGGGCGAAGGTTTCCTCTTCACGTTTGACAATCTTTTGGATGAAGTCTTGCTTTTCCAGAATTTCTGGGTAGTAGGATTCCATGATTTTTCCAACCGTTGGCACCAACTTGTAGAGGAAGGTTTCTTTGATGCCCAACTTGCGACCGTGCATGACTGCCCGGCGAAGGAGACGGCGGAGAACATAGCCTCGGCCTTCATTTCCTGGTAGGGCCCCATCACCGATGGCAAAGCTGAGGGCCCGAATGTGGTCAGCCACCACTTTGAAGCTCATATTGTCGCCATCGGGATCATAGGTCTTGCCAGACAGCTTTTCAACTTTGCGAATAATAGGCATGAAGAGGTCGGTTTCAAAGTTGGTCTTAGCCCCCTGCATAACGGCAGCCAGACGTTCCAGACCAGCCCCCGTATCAATGTTTTTACTTGGCAGCTCTTGGTAGTCCTTACGGTCCAATTTTGGATCCGCATTGAATTGGGAAAGAACGATGTTCCAGATTTCAATGTAGCGATCATTTTCAATATCTTCCGCCAAGAGCTTAAGACCGACATGGTCTGGGTCAAAGTCCTCACCGCGGTCAAAGAAGATTTCCGTATCAGGTCCTGAAGGGCCAGCACCGATTTCCCAGAAGTTATCCTCAATCGGCACCATGTGACTGGCCTCCATACCGCAGGCAATCCAGCGATTATAGGTATCTTTATCGTCTGGATAGTAGGTGACAAAGAGCTTATCCTTAGGCAGATCAAACCAGTCAGGACTGGTCAGGAGTTCATAGCCCCACTCAATGGCCTGATCACGGAAATAGTCCCCGATTGAGAAATTCCCCAACATTTCAAACATGGTATGGTGGCGGGCTGTTTTCCCGACATTTTCAATATCATTGGTCCGAATAGACTTCTGGGCATTGGTAATCCGGGGATTTTCAGGAGTGACAGAGCCATCAAAGTATTTCTTGAGGGTGGCAACACCAGAGTTAATCCAGAGTAGGGTTGGGTCATTGACTGGAACCAGATTAGCGGATGGTTCCACGGCATGGCCTTTGGACTTCCAGAAATCCAACCACATTTGACGAATTTGTGCTGAGCTTAGTTGTTTCATTGAAATATATTCCTCTCTGATTGTTTATAATCTTGTAGTTATATTAAGCTAAAGTCAGAACTTTCAATTTTGATACTTTCTTAAAAAGTGCGGACGCAAGCAAACGCCAAATGGCGTTTCATCACTAATTTTCGAGCCTCTGTCTCGAAAATTTCCGTTCTTAGCAACACCTACGGTTGTTGCTAAGAATACCACTTTAGCGAAAGTATCATATTATCCTTACGGCTAAATTCTAGGGGATTTGAAGCAAGATTTAGCAAAGTTAGAACTGGAAGTTGAAAGTTGTGAAGTGTTAAGAGTGTTAAAAGTTATCTAGTTAACTGAGGCAGCCGAAGCCCTTCCTTGCTGCTCTTTGACATAGTCAATGGCGATAACTAGGGAAATGACTAGATCACAGTATGCGTCATCAAAGACCTGGATATTGTAGGTAGAAGTCAATTTCAGCCACTCCTGGTCAATTCGAGCGATCGCCTGACCATTTTGATAGAGCTGGAAATTCATATCCCAGAAATTACCCTGCACCTCCATGCCTAGGTTGGCAATGGAATAGTGAGGTTTGATAAGGGTCAAATCCTTCTTGATAGTGAAAGACTGGCCATTGGCCAAGTTAACTTGGAACTTGGGCAGAAGACTAAAGAACTGCCTATCAATCTGGCCAACCAGATTACCCTGCATATCCATGATTTTAAAGGTCTTGGGAATCTTGAAGAGGCTGCCCTCAACCTGATAGCAGGGCAGGCCCAATTCATCGCTGATGGTGAACTTGCCTCCCAGCGAAAAAAGTTTTTGTTTAATTTTAAAAGTTTTCATACCAATTTTTCTACCTTTCTAGTCGGATAGGGACAGACCCCAGAATTTTCAAGCAAATGGGATCCCCCAAGTTTTCTGTTTCCCTTTTGTAATAGATCCGGTAGCTAGAAATCTTTAGGAGCTTTTCAAAGTGCTTCCTGATACTCTTCAAAAATCAAAACTATCCGTCGTTAACTCACTTTGCCGTACTTACTGAGGAAAGCAAAGCTTTCCTATTTCCAACCTCAAAGGGTCTCCCAGACCTTTTGAGCTGCCTGCAGTTCGTGCGACACCTCACAAAGTTGGTCAATTTCACCAACTTTGTGAGGTTAGTAAGGGAGTTAGGCAATCGCTATGGAGAATGCCGTTTGACATCAGTCACTTTAGTGACTTGATGTCATTGCTCCTTGCCTTGGCTAGATTGATTTTTATTGAGTATGGGGTCACCATTTAAAATCTAGCTTCAAAATGGACTTCATTATAGCCTGCGGTGATGGCCATTAGCGTTGTGGTGGCAAGGGTCAGTCAGGGTAACATCCCGATAGGCTTCATTCAAAACGTTTATCAGGTAGCTGGTTTTCAATAGATTGACAGAGGAGCCAACATAGGAAACCATCTCCTGACCGTTGAAAATCTGAAAATTCATCTTGAAGAGATTTCCTGTCAGGCCTAGGACTGAATTTCCCAACTCCAAACGAGTTCTACCCGTGACCAGCAAATCAAACTGGTAGCCATTCGCCATCAAGATGTGATAAGTCGGCTTGGCTAGGCCCTTCTTCTCTCTTTGAATTTGGGCAAGTACCTGACCTGTTTGGCTATCAATCAGCCTGTCTTCCTTACGATTGCCCTGAAAAGTACAGACAAGATTCCCAGCCTCATCCACTATTTCATAGGAGAAGGAAAGATTCTGATTGGGCCTGAAATTTGATAGTTGAATCGAGTATTGAGACATAAAGACCTCCTCTTTGGGACGATGCTCCTTAACAATCAAACGAGAAAAAAGACAAGTTCAAGAATGGGGAGGGCGAACATGGCCGCGGTACCACCTCCATTTAATGAACTTGTCATTCTTCATTGATTATGCGATTGTCTATTAACAAAGTAGCAAGCCTGAGTCCTTGGTCTGGCTCACAGCAACCGCCAGATTTCTGAAACACAAAGGTTTACTTAGGCTATTCTTTGTTACTTATTTTTTAGAACTTGAAGCTGATGTGCCATTGAGACCGTATTGACTGAAGAGTGAGCTGTAGGTCTTATCCTTGACCGTTACATTGTATTCCTTCAGAAGGTCAGAAATGACCTGAGTCTTGAAGCTAGAGTTGCTATTCTTTTGGTTAACATAGATGTCTGTCAAACGTTTCTTATAGTTCTTCCAGTCAGGATTCTTCTCATTCTTAGCAGTCACCTTGACAACGTAGTAAGAGGTTGAGTTGTCGGTTTCTTGAACCTTGATGGTATCAGACACGCCATCTTTGTCTAGCTTAAAGGCAGCCTTTTGCACATCTTCTGGTGGCAGACTACTTGACTTATTGGAATCATATTTGTCCCCAGAGTCAAAGCTGACATTTTCTTGACCATTATTATCCTTGACGATTTGGCTGAAGTCAGCCCCGTCAGCTGTCGCTTGGTCATGGAGGGAATTCGCCTTGCTTTCATCATCAGTCTTAACAAAACTGATTGTGATATCTGGATTGTAGTCCTTGTAGAGAGATTTGAGTTTCTTCTCGGTCAAATCCTTCTTAGCAGCGGTCTTCAAGGCATAGTTTTGCAACAATTGCAGACGAATCAGGTTCTTATAGCTATCTTGGGTGTAGCCATATTGGTCCAACATACTAGAGAAGTTTGAGCCTGCCTTTTGAGCTGATTCTTGGTATTGCTTGTTGACTTCATCCTGGCTGACTTTTTTACCATATTTATCTTCCAAAATGTCTGACAAAATGGTTTCCAGAAGGGCTTCCTTGGTCGCTTGATTTCCTTTTTGACGATTGTAAAGGTCAGCAACGGTGATTTCCTTGCCCTTCATACTAGCCAAAACGGTTTTCTCAGATGGACGACTATTCATATAAAGATAGGTGCCAACCCCACCGATAGCCATTGCTAAGACAAAGACAAGCAGGCTCCTAAAAATCTTGCTACCAAAGATGGTAGCCATTGAATTTGAAAAGCTGCCTTGGGTTTTCTTTTTCTTCTTTCTCTGGTCTTTTCTAGCACGTCGGTTTTTGTTTTTCACTTCATCCTGAAATGCTCGCTTATTAGCCATATTCTACTCCTTCTTGTTAGGACATTACTGTCCTTATCATTAACTTATCCATTATAACATACTTTTTTCAATCTTGCCTAGTCTGGTAGAGTGACATCTGGGACGTTTTTGCGAATCAGCAAGAGACCATCGCTAAGCGGTAGGAGGCTGGCTGTCAAATCTGGATTGTCTAAGGTAGCATCCATGAGTCTTTGTAGCCCTCGGTAAATGGTTCGCTGACCGCGTTTGACTTCCATGATTGGTTTAGCCAAATCGCCCCCTTGAAAAACATCATCAATCAGGACAAGGCCACCGACCCGAAGGCGCTCCAGAACCTGGGGTAAAAAGACAATGTACTTGGACTTGGCCGAATCCATAAAGACGAAATCATAGCTGTCCTCCAAGGTCGGTAGGATATCAAGGGCTTCCCCTTCTACTAGCTTGATTTGCTTTCGGCTATCGTAGCGTTGCAGATTTTTTCTAGCCAAAGTCAGCATTTCTTCATTGCGCTCCAGGGTTGTAATTTTCGCCTGGGGAGCATATTGAGCCATGAGCAGGGCTGAAAAGCCAATAGCTGTCCCAACTTCTAGGATGGACTTGGGTGCCAGGGTCTGCATGAGAAGACGGAAATAGGCTACCACCTCTGGCTGGATGATGGGAATATTCTCCTGACGGGCAAAGTCTGCCAACTCTCTTAAGTGCCCAACTTCCTGCTTCTGGTGGGTCCGCATATAGCTGACCACCTCTTCTCTGACCACGGGGCGGCGCATATTATGATTAGCATTTTTACTGTATGTTTGAACCATGGTCTTATGATAACAAAGGAGCCCAATTTTTGCAAAGAGCGTCAACTTTTTACAGTTTCTGTAGAAAAACCAGACCCTGCCCATGGTATAATATAGGAAACTAAAGATAATGATAGAAAGAGGACAAATCAATGAATAAAGGATTCGAAGCCTTCAAAAACACCTTATCAACCGAGAACCTAAAAGCCATCTATGACGAGACCAAAATCGAGGTAGCCGATGAAGAAACCGAAGGCACAGAGGCCTTTTCGCTAGCCTTGGCAACTCAGTATGCCGTCAATCTGGTTGAAAAATATCAAAGCTGGCTGAAAGACCATGATATGGACTAGCAATCCCTATCCGTAGAAAAACTCCATCCGAACTGAATATTTGGATGGAGTTTTCTATTGAATGAGTTAGTACATCTATAAAAATTTAACAATTTTCTACTTGCTCTAACCAGTAATAGGCAATGATAGATTAGCTTTTTTGCTACTTGAAAATTAAACAGTCTTTAAGAGTATTAATATTATCTTCAACTTCTATTCGACGAGAGCTGATATTGATTTCCGGACTTATTTCCAAATTTTCAGTAGGAAATAATTTTCTAAATTCCTAGTCATTAACTCTAAGGTTATAGTTCTTTATATCCTCAATATTCTTTGTACCAGCAAGCTGCATTACCAGTTTCAACTCACTATTTAATTTTTCAAATACTTGACGAGACCCAAAAAATGCGTACATTTGTGAAATACCTCTGTAGACTTTGCATCCTCCTCACTAGTAAAATATCTTAGTAATGTACTAGAATTATTTAGGTAGTTTGTTTGTATCAACATATTGTCACTCCCACTTAAAAGTTCTCTTTCCTATAATCAAAAATAGTAAGCTGCTAATGACTATATATAAATAAGAAATCCATCTGTACTGATAAGGAATTGCTAAAAGATCATTTCTGAACAGCAGATTAACCTGTGTTAAAGGTAAAATGCTTGATACGCACCTAGTAAAAAGAGGCATACTATCCAGTGGGAAAGTTGTGCCACTAAAAATAAGCATAATGGTAAACAAGCTTGAAGTTATAGCATGAATTGACTTAACATTTTTTATATAGGAACTGATAAAAAATGCCAAGGAAAAGAAATAAACTGATGCTATCAACAAATCTATTGTAAACAGTGTTAAGTTAATCATTAAATCTTTAGGACTGATAAGAAAAGCTAGGAGTACTTGTAAAACAATACCTGCTAAAGAGAAAATGCATAAAACAATAAAATCAGAAATAATAATCAACAAGGCCGACACTGATGTTGTTTGAAATCTCTTTAAAACTCTGTTCTCACGGTTGACTGCTAAATTAATGGTAACCCCAAGTAGCCCTGCTGCCGCTATCGTCATTCCAAGGTTCCCAGGCAAGGTACTAGATAAAACCTTTTGACCCTGTAAAATCAAAGTACTAATAAACATGATTAAAGGGAAAAAAATAATAAAACTAGCTCCCATTGGTTCACGTATAAAAGTCTTTAGTTCACATAAGGTCATTGCTTGTAGTTTTTTCATGAAGCTTCCTCCTTATGAATACGAATCTTTCCATGTGAAATCAGTAAAATCTCATCACAAATGCGGTTCACTTCTTCTTCACGATGTGAGATAAAAATAATCGTTTTTCCTTGACCTCTTAAAGTTTCTATGATAGAAAATATGTTCTCTCTTGTTTCTTTATCCAAACCATTGGTTGGTTCATCCAAAAATAGAATATCAAATTCTTGCAGGAGTGCCGTTCCAATCAATACTCGTTGTTTCTGTCCAAAAGATAAATCCCCAAATTTTTTATCAATTTGATTCTCAAGATGTAACAAATGAATGATCTCAAACATGTCCTTCTGGCCATTTCCAAGGACAGAAAATAAGGATAGACATTCTTTAACAGTTAATCTCTTGGGTAAGGCAACATCCTGTAGTACAGCACTGCACCTAGAGAAAACATAATTCTTATCTTTAGAGAAGCTAATCGGTTTATTAAATAGAGTGATGTTTCCTCGCTCCCAAGGTAGAAGTCCCAACATACAGCCGATTAAGGTTGATTTTCCTGAACCATTTTCTCCTACTAAACCGTAGACCTTCCCCTTTTCTAACGAAAGACTAATGTGATTAAGTACGGATATTTCTTTATAATTGACTGTTAAATTTTCCACGGTTATAATAATCTCTGTCATTTCTACTCCTCCTAAACTTGCTTTACAATGGGAACCCATAGTTCAATAGAAAAATCAGGAGAATTCACTTCGTAACCGGAGTATAGCTCGAAATCATAGCTGCCAGCATGCCTATATCCCTCCTGTGGCAAGAAAATCCCTAATAAGTAGCTCCAAGCTTGATGAATATTATTAGGAAGTTCTCCTCCAAGATTGACAACCGCATATTTTTCTTCTGGGATATCAATCCTATCTAAGCCCAACTTTTGTATATCAACCTCCTCAATAGAATCTGAAATCCTAAATCCTATCATATAATGAATTGTTCCCTCAGACTCTCCATGAAAAAATAAGCCATAAAGTTGATTGTTTTCAGCCCAGTCTCGCGGACATTTCATCACCAACTGATTACTTAGTTCCTTCCAAATTTCGACAGACATTTGCTCAGGACGAACATCGGCGCATATGCCAACCAAACGAAAACCCTCTTTCACCTCAATTTTTGTTTTAAATTGGCCTCCGCGGACTGTCAAAGAAAATCTTAACGGTTGGGCAATATGGAACCCCTCTCCTTTTTTCACTTCTGATGGGGAGCAACCATGAAAACTTTTAAAAGCATAGGAAAAAGCATCAGAAGATTGATAGCCATATTTCATTGCTACATCCACAACTTTGGTATGTTCTTCCTGTAATTCAATAGCTGCTGCACTTAATTTTCTAGAGCGGATATATTCTCCCAGAGGAATACCACTTAATACTGAAAAAATTCTAGAAAAAACATTATAAGAATAAGAGGTCAGTTGATAGATATCCCTTTCAGTAATTTCAGAATCTAAATGATTATCGATAAATTCCAAGGCTTTATTAAAGTTTTTAAAGTCATCCATGAGCAACCCCCTAATCTTTAATTCGTCGCTATTTTAACATAAATTAACCGCTTTCATCCTTTAATCTTTGAACTAAAAATATAGTCTCAGAATTACTTAATTATTTTAAAAAGTTAGTAAAGTATAGTAACCTGAATTAAAAGCAGGACGAAGAGGTTGTAATGGAATTATGGCAGTATATTCAGTGGATTTCATCAAAAAGTTCTCGACTATTGTGAACGAAGAGGTTGTACTACAAAAAAGCATCTCAAAAAAGTATGGCCAGCTTGCGATACTTTCCTCGAAGTATTTTTGTCTTGGCCTTGTTTCAATAGACTATATTTTGACTGAAAAATGCTTCTATTAGGAGGCTAAAAAGCCATTCTGACTTATTACCGTCCGAATGGCTTTTGAAAATTATAGTCTTGTTAATATTTTAATATCTTACCCTTCTGGTGGCATAAGGACCTTGCGGGGTTTGGTACCTTCGGCTGGGCCGATAACACCAGCTTCTTCTAGTTCTTCCATGAGGCGGGTAGCTCGGTTAAAGCCGACGGAAAGCCGTCTTTGAAGCATAGAAGCCGAGGCCTTTTGTGATTCAAGTACCAAGGCACGGGCCTCAATAAAGAGTGGGTCTCCTTCCGAATCACCACCAGCTGATCCGGAGTCACCTTCATTTTCAGAGACTTCCCCAGGGTCAAAGCTGTGGTCGTAATCGGCCTCAGCCTGATCCTTAATAAAGTCAACAATGCGCTCGACATCATCGTCAGAAATGAAGGAGCCTTGCAAGCGGACAGGGTGGTTTTCATCAATGGGCTTGAAGAGCATGTCCCCACGCCCCAGCAGTTTTTCTGCTCCATTTTCATCCAGAATGGTCCGACTGTCGGTACCCGATGAAACGGCAAAGGCAATTCGAGAAGGCACATTGGCCTTAATCAGACCGCTGATGACATCAACCGAAGGTCGTTGCGTCGCCAGAATCATGTGGATACCAGCCGCCCGAGCCTTTTGTCCCAGGCGGATGATGGCATCTTCTACTTCCTTGCTGGCCACCATCATGAGGTCAGCCAACTCATCCACAATGACTACAATCAAAGGCAGGGGAATCCTCTTCTCCTCAGAGTCAGCATTGAAGGATTCTACCTTGGCATTGTAACCAGCGATATGGCGGACACCGACATGGCTAAAGAGCTCATAGCGATTCTCCATCTCATCAACCACCTTTTGCAGGGCCTTGGCGGCCTTACGCGGATTGGTCACGACGGGGATGAGCAGGTGGGGAATATCATTGTAAACTGACAGTTCGACCATTTTAGGATCAATCATCATAAATTTAACCTGGTCAGGTCTAGCCTTCATCAGGATACTGGCAATGATGCCATTGACGGCAACGGATTTCCCTGAACCAGTCGACCCAGCCACCAGAAGGTGGGGCATACGGGCCAAATCAAAGCTACGGGCAGAGCCATTGACCGCCTTACCCAGAGGCACTTCCAAAAGCTTGTTGGCATCGGTCTTGGCCTGCTCCCAGAGCTCGCGGAAGCTGACGGTAGCAATCTCTGAGTTAGGCACTTCGATACCGACCAGAGATTTCCCAGGAATAGGCGCCTCAATCCGCACGTCCTTGGCAGCCAGAGCCAGAGCTAAATCGTCAGCCAGATTAGAAATCCGATTGACCCGCACGCCGACAGCCGGCTTGATTTCATACTTGGTGACAGAAGGGCCAATTTCAGCCCGTTCGACTGTGGCCTTGATGCCAAAGCTGGCAAAGGTTTCTTCCAAAATCTTGATGTTCTTGCGGACAATCTTCTTTTCCTTGGTCTGGTTCTTAGGCTTGTCAGGGGCGAAGAGGTCAATGGTTGGCAATTTGTAGAGCAGGTGCTGTTTAGGGGTGAAATCCACCTGCACAGGCTCATCATCGTCTTCTTGGTTCTGGGCTGGATTTGGACTGGCTGGAGCTGTCTCAGCTGGTGAGGAAGTCGGTGCCTCAACCTCATTTTCCTCGTCAGGATAATGAAAATGATAATTCTTGAAGTCTTGCTGAGAATAGCCATCCTCAGCCTCTTCTTCATCATAGCCGCCCAGAATTTCTGGCTCGGATCTCGGAGCTAATTGAGCTGGGCTGGCGGATAGGATTTCCCCTGTTTCTGGGTCAACTAGGCCATCAAAGTCTGATGGAGTTTCCCCAGCTTGAGCTTCTTCCTGATCTTCTTGTGCTTGAGCCTTAGCCTGAGCCTTGGCCTGACGCTTTTGCTCCCGACGGGATTCCATCTGCAGGCTGGTTTGGTCAATCTTGTCGCTGAGATTGCTACCAGTCTTCTTGAAGAAATTCATGACATCATAGACATCCCAAGAGCTCATGAGGTAGAGGCCCAAAATAATGAAAAGACCACCGACCAGATAGGAACCGATGTTAGAGAAGAGGAAAACAATTGGCTTATAAAGGACAGCACCAATCATGCCACCCCCTAGGAAATGGGTGACAGCCACATTTTTTAAATCGGCCGTTACTAGACGGAAGGTTCCCCCAATGATAGAGCGCTCTTTCATAACGTCCATGGAATAGAGATAGGCGTGGAAAATCAGCATGAGACCAGCCATGGCAGAGATATAGCCTGACATAAAACCCGTGTGCTTCTGCAACCACTTGCCCGCAAAGAGGTAAAAGAGGAGACCAAAGATAGCTGGGTAGGCTAGGCTACCAACCACTACCCGAACGAGATTGTAGGCGGTAATCCCAAAGACACCTAGGCGGATAATGGCGAAAAAGAGGATAAAAGCCATCAAAAAGGCGACCATCATTTTTCGAACGGCCTTTTTGTGCTCTCTTTCCTTCTTAGTTGGGCGTTTATTTTGCGCCTTCTGTTTATTGGATTTTTTACTTGCTTTTGTCGATTTCGATTTTGCCATAGTAGTCCTATTATAGCACGTTTTGCCTCATTTGATGAGGGGGATAGCTTGAAAATTAGCTAGAGTGAGCGCTTGATACTAACCTAAAGAGGAGTTAGGGACAAAAGTCCTTAACTCCTTACTTTTTTACTATCAAACATCTTGACGTTTTATTTTTTCACTTGGCTGGCTTGGCGGATAAAGTTTTGGACCTGACTTGTCTGACCTTGGTGGAGGGCTTGGACAATCTTAGAGCCAACAATGACGCCATCGGAGACCTGATTGAAACGCTCCACGTCTTCCTGACTGGAAATGCCAAAGCCTGTCAGAACTGGTAGGGAGGTCAGGTCTTTTAAGTTTTGTAAGTGCTGGTCTAGGTCTGAGCGATAGTTGCTGGCCTTACCCGTAACCCCATTGACCGCTACAGCGTAGACAAAGCCTTGGGCATCTGCTAACAATTCTTTCTGGCGCTCAGAGCCGGTTGTTAGGCTGATGAGGGGAACCAGGCAGAGGTCATGATTTTCCAGATAGGGAAGGACAAAGTCCGTATGTTCATGGGGCAAATCGGGAATAATCAGACCCTTGACAGAAGTTCCACTCAAGTCCTTGACCAATCTCTCAAGGCCATATTGGTAGATAGGATTAAAATAGGTCATGAGAACAAGGGGGATAGGGCTTGCTTGACGCTGGAGCTCCTCTACGATGGCCTCAAGATTGGTCCCCTTGGTCAGACTTCGCAGGCCTGCTTCTTCGATGATGGGGCCATCGGCAACAGGGTCGGAAAAGGGAACACCGATTTCAATAGCGGAAGCTCCAGCATCTGCTAGCAGGTTAATCGTATCAAAGAGACCGTCCAAACCTCGCTCGTGGTCCCCAGCCATGATATAGGGAATGACCAAACCCTGACCTGAAGATTTTATGGCTTGAAGATGTTTGCTTAATGTTTTTGTCATGGCTTACTTCCCTTCTTTTTCAGCTTCAAAACGTTCCTTAACTTGGATGACATCCTTGTCCCCTCGACCCGATAAACAGATAAGGAGGCTCTGGTCTGGACTCATATCCTTGGCGACCTTCTGGGCTAGGGCAATGGCATGGCTGGATTCCAAGGCAGGAATAATACCTTCCAGGCGGGACAAGAGACTAAAGGCTTCTAAGGCTTCTTGGTCTGTAATGGCCTGGTAGCTAGCCCTGCCAATTTCCTTAAAGTGGCAATGTTCAGGGCCAACACCTGGATAATCAAGGCCAGCAGAAATCGAGAAGGCCTCCATAATTTGACCGTGGCGGTCCTGAAGAACATTCATCAAGGAGCCATGCAAAACGCCCGGCCGTCCCTTGGCAAAGGTAGCTGCATGCTGGTCTGTATCCAGACCATGTCCAGCGGCCTCAGCGCCATACATGGCAACGCTAGTATCATTGACGAAGGGATAAAACATACCGATAGCGTTGGAACCACCACCGATACAGGCCATGACAGCATCGGGTAGCTGGCCACCGGAAATTTCCGCAAATTGTCGCTTAGCTTCCCTACCGATAATCGATTGGAAATCCCGAACAATTTCAGGGAAGGGGGCTGGTCCTAGGGCTGAGCCCATAATATAGTGGGTATCTTCAATATTGGTCACCCAAGCCCTAAGCGCTGCATTGACGGCATCCTTGAGCACACGCGAACCGTCCTTGACAGCCTCTACCTTAGCTCCCAGAAGCTCCATGCGGAAAACATTGAGGGACTGGCGTTTGACATCTTCTTCTCCCATGTAAATGGTGCAGTCCATATCAAAGAGGGCGGCTGCGGTGGCCGTGGCCACTCCGTGTTGACCAGCACCTGTCTCGGCAATCACCTTATTCTTGCCCATCCGACGGGCCAAAAGAACCTGCCCCAGGGCATTATTGATTTTGTGGGCCCCCGTGTGGTTGAGGTCCTCACGCTTGAGGTAAATCTTGGCCCCACCGATATGCTGGGTCAACCGTTTGGCGTAGTAAAGTGGGGTCTCACGCCCAACATAATCTTTTAAGAGGGCATCTAATTCCGCTTGAAAGCTAAGGTCTTGCTTGGCCTCTTTGTAGGCCTGATCCAACTCTAAAATAGCTGTCATCAGAGTTTCTGGTACAAATTGGCCACCGAATTTTCCGTAAAATCCCTTGGCATCAGGTTGCTGATAAGTCATCGTTTCACACTTTCTATAAATACTTTTATCTTTCTTAAATCCTTGTGTCCATTTGTTTCCACGCCCGAGGAGACATCGACGGCATAGGGCTCAAATGTCTTAATAGCTTGGGCGACATTCTGGCTAGTTAGCCCGCCAGCAATAAAGAAGGGCTGTTTAATCTGGCTAGTGTCTAAACTTTGCCAGTCAAAGGTCTGGCCGGAGCCTGCTAAGGGGGCATCAAAGAGGAGGTGGGCTGCTTGGCTCGAGAGACTAGCCGGCTCTTGAGAGATATTTATAGCCCGAATTACGGGCACTGATACCTGAGGAATCAGGTCTTCTGCAAATTCGCCATGAATCTGAACCAAGTCCAGGGGAATCTGAGCGATAGCCTCCTCCAACTTAGCCAGGCTGGGGCTGACAAAGACACCAACGGCCTGAGTGGAGGCAGGGAGATCCTTGGCTAGATTATGGGCCTGAGCCAAGCTGACCTGCCTGGGACTTTTGGCAAGGACAAAACCAATGAAATCTGCCCCAGACTTGACTGCGGTCGCAACCGCCTCTGGACTAGATAGTCCACATATTTTAACCTTTGTCAACACGCAACTCCTTTAACTTCTGGGCCGGGTCAGCAGCCGTCATCAGGGCTGTACCCACTAGAATACCATCAAAGTAGGGGGCGATTCTGGAAACATCTTGGCCACTTTGGATGGCAGATTCGGAAATGTAGACGGGCTCCTCATGGAAATGGTCGGCCAGATCCAGACTGGTTTGCAGGTCGGTTTTAAAGGTGACCAGATTACGGTTATTGACCCCAATAATCTTGGCACCTAGGGCATGGGCAACCGCTAATTCGCCAGCATTGTGGGTTTCAACCAGGACTTCTAGTCCCAGACCAGTCGCATACTGATAGAGCTCCTGTAAGCGTTCCCTAGTCAGAGCCGCCACAATCAAGAGGATGACTGTTGCTCCAGCATTGCGAGCCCGAACAATCTGCTTCTCATCAATGATAAAATCCTTGGCCAGGGTTGGAATGCTGACCTGACTGGAAATCTGACGGAGATAATCAATCTTCCCCTTGAAAAAGTGCTCATCGGTTAAAACCGAAATCATGGCGGCACCGGCTACCTTATAGGCCTTGGCCTGGGAAACGATATCCACCCCTAAATTAATATCCCCCAAACTGGGGCTGGCCTTCTTGACCTCAGCAATGACCTGCATTTGCTGGCTGTGGCTTTTGAGGTAGTCGTAAAAGGAATAAGTCTGACGTAAGCTGCCCAACTTCTCTAATTCCATGGCAGAAACTTCTTTTGCCTTTTGCTCTAAAATTTTTGGAAGAAAGGTTTGACTCATACTTGCACCTCCTGTAGGGCTCTTAGTTTGGCTAGGGCCTGACCCGAAGCTAATAACTGACGGGCTAGGTCGACACCAGCCTGCAAACTGTCTACCTTCCCGTTAGCATAGAAACCTAGACCTGCGTTGAGAATCGTTGTTTCCAGAAAAGGACTGGGTTCATTTTTTAGGACACTCAGTAAGATTTGAGCATTTTCTTTGGCATCGCCTCCCCTGATTTCCTCTAAGCTTACCTTGGCTAACCCTAAATCCTTATAGGAAAAACGATGCTGGCTCAGCTGACCATTCTCTAAGAGGGTGTAGGTATTCTCGCCATAAAGGGCTGCTTCATCCATTTGGTCGGGACCTGTGACAACAATGGCCCGCTTGCGACCTAGGGCCCTCATAGCTTCAGCCGCAACTTCTTGCAGGTCCTCCCGATAGATGCCCATCAACTGACTCTCCAAGTCCACAGGATTGGCTAGGGGACCAACCAGATTCATAATAGTCGGAATTCCTAGAGCCTGTCTGGCAGGGCCGATGAAACGCATGGCTGGATGGACCGATTGGGCAAAGATGAAGGCCAGACTCACCTCCTTAAGGGCATGCTCTAGCTTCTCAGGTTCAGCAGAAATGTTGATGCCTAGGGCTTCCAAAACATCAGCAGAGCCTGATTTTGACGATACCGAACGATTGCCAGCCTTGGCGATAGGGATGCCTCCAGCCGCTAGCACAAAGGAGGCTGTCGTTGAGACATTGAAGGTAAAGGATTGATCGCCCCCTGTGCCACAGTTACACATGAGACCTTGGGGAAGATTCTCAAAAGTCTGGGCGTGAGAGCGTAGGGCCCTGACCACACCTGCAATCTCCTCAGCGGTTTCTCCCTTCATTTTTAAGCCCAAAAGCAGGGCTGAAATCTGACTTTCTGAGATCTGCCCCTGTAAAATTTGATCAAAGATGGCTTCCATCTCCTCAGCAGTTAAATCCTTACGTGCAACTAATTTATTAAAGACTTCTTTCATATTTTTCACCTCATCATTAGCGGGCTAAACCCTTTCCTTTACTAACTTAACAAAATTCTCCAACATCTTTAGACCGCTGGGAGAGCCAATACTCTCAGGATGGAACTGCAAGCCAAAAATGGGAAGCTGACGGTGCTGGATGGCCATAATTTCTTGGTCATCCTTGGACCTAGCTGTCACCTGGAACTCCTGGGACAGGTCTTCAACCACGATGGAATGGTAACGCATGACTTCTATCCCATTTTCCAGCCCCCTAAAGATTGGTGATGGGCTGGCCAAGTCCAGACAGGACTGCTTGCCATGCATGACTCTCTTGGCTAGATCGAGCCTGCCACCAAAACTTTCAGCAATGGCCTGATGGCCTAGACAGATACCTAAAATAGGTTTTTGACTGGCAAAATCCTTAATTAGGTCCTCCATTTGGCCAGCCTCGGCTGGCCAACCAGGTCCTGGGGAGAGAACCAGGGCATCAGCTTTCTGGGCTAGTTCAAATAGATTTGGAGCATCATTTCGTACAACCTGAACCTGACTAAAGCTTCCCAGATATTGTAGGAGGTTATAAGTAAAGGAATCATAATTATCAACTAATAAAATCATCAAGCTTCTCCTATCTTGGTCATGGCCTTGGCCTTGTTAAGGGTTTCATAAAATTCATTTTCTGCAAGGCTGTCGTAAACAATGCCAGCCCCTGCCTGAACATAGGCCTTTTGATTTTTGAGAATCATAGTCCGAATGGCAATGGCAAAATCCATATCGCCGGTCGCCGACAGGTAGCCGATAGCTCCTGCATAGACGCCGCGCTTTTCCTTCTCTAGCTCATAAATCCTTTGCATGGCCCGAATTTTGGGAGCTCCGGAAACGGTACCGGCTGGCAAGGTTGATTTCAAGGCATCTATAGCTGCCAAATCCGGCCTAAGCTGTCCTTGCACTAGGCTGGTCAGATGCATGACATAGCGGAAATGTTCAACTTCCATATACTTGGTCAGTAGAACACTGCCGGTCTGGGCAATCCTGCCAATATCATTGCGACCCAGGTCAACCAACATCCGGTGCTCAGCCGTTTCTTTAACATCTGTGCTGAGGTCTTGAGCCAATTGTTGGTCTTCAGCTTCATCTTTACCTCTAGGTCTTGTGCCAGCTATGGGATTGGTCACCACACGGTCTCCCTTGACAGAGACTAGGCTTTCAGGACTGGCTCCGATGATTTGGTAGTCACCAAAGTCGTAAAAATAGAGGTAATTTGAAGGGTTGGTTACCCGCAGATTGCGGTAGTAATCTAATGGGTCGCCAGAAAAATCACTTGAGAAGCGTTGGCTAAGCACACATTGGAACATGTCTCCCTGGCGAATCAAACTCTTAGCCTTATTCACCATGGCCTCAAAGGCCTCTTTTTCTAGATGGTTTTGAAAGTCCAGAGGCCGTAATTCCTGAGGGCTAAATTCATTTGGAGCTTGGGTTTGTAAATCCTTAACCACCTGTCCAAGAGCCTGGCGGGCCTTATCATTATCCCGCCCACTATAAATCCTATCTTCCACAACATAGACCTTCTCTTTTTTATGGTCAAAAATCAGGTAGGACTCATAGATGAAAAAGTGCATATCCGGCGTTCCTATGGTGTCTTGGGGAATTTGACCCAGGTCTTCATAGAGGCCAATCATATCATAGCCAACAAAACCGATAGCTCCGCCAGCAAAAGGTAGGTCTGACTTAGCAGCCTCCTTACCTCTTGTGGTCAATTGACTGAGATAATCCAAGGGATCCACTCCATCAAGAATTTGCTGATTCTTATAGAGCTTACCATCCTGATAGGACAATTCAAAAACAGGGTTATAGGCGACGATTGAAAAACGGGCATTCTCTTTTTCTCGGGGAATGGATTCCAGAATGACCTTGTGCTCACCTTGCACCCGCATATAGGCTAAAATTGGTGTCAAGGTATCGGCATTTAAAATCTTTTGCATGGTATTTCCTTTCTAAACTATCTCATCAGTCTTTTGAAGATTTTATGGACTGTTTTCGTGATCAAGACTCACCTTGTTCGTTAACTTTGCTCTCTAATAGAATAAAAGCCTCTATCATTGACCGCCATACAGCTTCAGCAAGGTCTGGCGATAAGTTCACTTCCGCTGCTTGATTGCGACGTTCACGGATTATCTGAGCAACACGATCAGGCGCAGCAACCGCTGCAGCATCCTGACGAGGTTTTAAACGGCCTGCCGCCTCAACCAATTTTTGACGCTCGGCTAATAATCTAACCATCTTCTGGTCTAAAAGGTCTATTTCCTGGCGAACTTCAGCTAATGTTTGTGCCATAGCTTCCTCCTTAAAAAACGGCTGCTTAATTATTGAATTTTTGTTTGGAAAACATCTACGACTCGCTACGAGAAGCCCTAGGGGGCCTTCTCTGCTCACTGCATTAGTATTAGGAAAAAGTTATCGTCGAACTTTTTCTCTCAACGTCCACGGGAACCTACGGAAAATCCTAGAGGACTTTTCCTACTTCCCGCATTAGTAAGTCATCATAATTATTATCGAATTATGATGACTTACGTCAAAAAACCTCGCACAGAAAAAAACATCTGTGCGAGGGCGTCAGATTTGTAACGCGGTGCCACCTCAATTTAACGATTATTACAATCGTCATCTCTGGCTCCTCTAGCAAGGAGCTGCACGGTAAGGAGTGCTGACCTGAATTTTTATATCTTAAAATTCAACAATTTGAATTGGAATCTACGACTCGCTGCGAGAAACTAACGGAAAATCCTAGAGGACTTTTCCTACTTCCCGCATTAGTAAGTCATTATAATTATTATCGAATTATGATGACTTACATCAAAAAACCTCGCACAGAAAAAAACATCTGTGCGAGGGCGTCAGATTTGTAACGCGGTGCCACCTCAACTTAACGATTATCAATAATCGTCATCTCTAACTCCTCTAACAAGGAATTGCACGGTAAGGGGTGCCAACCTGAAAACTATGTCTTATTTCCAATTGATAAGAATCAGCCCAATTTCCTTCGCCGCCGCTACTTGTTCGCAGTCACCACAAGCTCCCTGAAAACTTAAGAGAAGTACTTTCTGATTTAGTTCATATTTTAACGCCATTATTTTTAGATGTCAAGAATTTTTTGAACTTTTTGAAAAATTTTCCTTCAACTAGGTTTTCCGCCTACCTACTTCAAGCTTTATTCTGGTTAGGAAGGATGAAATGACTTTTCCAAATAAAAAAACAGAACTTAGTTTGGGACTGAATTCCGTTGATTTATACTCTTTGAAAATCAAAATTTTCCGTCACTAACTCACCTTGCCATACTCCAGTACTGCCTGCAGTTCTCCGTCTCAACTAATTTCGATTTTCATTAAGTATTAGCGCTAGTTTCTCAGACTTCTTCCACCTTCAAGAAACCTAGAATCTTGTCTACAAATTTAGTATTTTCCTGTACCCATTAACGGAGCCTGAGCTCAATCTTCCTTTTTTCAGGAATTAAGAGGCCTTCCAAATGATTGAAGAGCAAGACTAGCCAGGTGAAGGCCAGGATAAAGGCTGACATTTCAAAGGCTGTTAAAGAAAGATAGTGAACCTCTTGAAAGCCGAACTGCAGTCCGACCAAGACACCACCGATAGCAAAGGAGGTCAAGAGCAGGTCCTTGGTCACCTTGGGCAAGAGGACCGGAACGCTGATAATCAAGGCGATGATGATATAAACCAGATAACCTGCAAACTTGGTATGCAGGCTATGATAAGTAGCATCATTGGGAAAGTAACCAACGGCTGCCAAATCCAGACCTAGGAGGGTCAAAAGGATTCTTAAGCTGGTCAACCGCCAACTTTTGCCGTACTTCTGTCTGAGAGCCACAAAGGTATAATCCACCAGGGCAATCAGGACTAGTGCCGCCAAAATCAAGGTGAGGTTGAACTGCCAGCTATTGGCCGCCCGTTTGGTTCCTAGAAAGCTGAGGTTAAACTGCCACCAGTGACGGTTACTATTGGTGGCCATGGCTAGCAGAACCCCGCTAATCATAATCACCGTAAAAACACTAGTCAGCCAGGTCGCCCGAATTCGCTCGGCCATCTGCCCCCAAACAATAATCACCGCATTAAGGCTGACCCCAAAAATCAAGGCAGCGGTAAATTTATCAAAGGAAGCTCCCTTAAAAATCTGACTGAGTAGCCAAGAAAAGCCCAAGAGGACCAGTAGCAGGATAACTGAGAAGGCTAGGACAATGACAGGTAGATTTCGCCAGAAAACCATATTTTCATTGCCAGCTAGGAAGATGCGACGATTTTTAATAAATGTAGCCGTAAAAAAGAGAATTCCCAGACCACCCCCAAAGGCCAGCAAAAAGGTGATGATGGAATAGTCACCTGACAAGGGAACCTGATGCAAGTGCTGGAGCCAACTTGCTAGATAAAAAATCAAGGCAGCAAGAGAGCTAGCCCCCAGATAGTGCCAGAAGGGGAGAGACTTGGGGCTGAGTTCATCCTGCTTATGGAGGACCAAGCGATCGGCGTAAAGCTCTGCCTTGACCGTCTCCCCCTC
The DNA here is from genome assembly GCF_900459175.1 of Streptococcus downei MFe28. Classification (NCBI taxonomy): domain Bacteria; kingdom Bacillati; phylum Bacillota; class Bacilli; order Lactobacillales; family Streptococcaceae; genus Streptococcus; species Streptococcus downei. The sequence goes on from NZ_UHFA01000002.1 coordinate 1,957,130, forward strand.
CTGCAAGTCCAGCTGGTCAAGAATTTCTTGATTGAGTTCTAATGCTTTTGTCATAGCTTCATTATAGTAAAGAATTTAGAGATTGTAAAAAAGATAATCAGAGAAATCCTGCAAGGCCGAGATTATACGAAATTGGGAGGGGGACCCTAAGAACCAGTCCTCATTTTATACCTCCAAGTAGGTTTGACAAAAAGTCGCTGCATCTAGTGGATTGATGGCAGATGCCTTTCTTATACTATTTAAAAATCAAAATCAGAAAGTTATCCAATCTCTCCGAACGATGCTTTTCAGAGTGAAACGGTCTAATCCCTGAATTACTTCTTGCAGTTGGTCAATCACTGCCTCTAATGTTTTAAACGCACGATTCTTAAAGCCACGCTTTCTTATCTCAGCCCAAACTTGTTCAATCGGATTCATTTCAGGGGTATAGGGCGGTATAAAGGCAAAACCAATATTATTAGGAACTTCTAAAGTTTTAGACTTATGCCAAATGGCATTGTCCATGACTAAAAGAATGTACCCATCTGGGTGAGCACAACTCAGCTGTTTTAGAAATTCATTCATCCATTCAGTATTACAGCCACCTGCAATAATAAAGAAAGACTCACCAGTATGAGCATCAACCGCTCCATAACAATAACGGTACTCTCGGATATAGTGGCTAGCAACGTGAGGCCGATAACCTTTAGGGGCCCAACATGCCCCTAGTTTACTGATACGGCCAAATCCCGCCTCATCTTGATACATCAGACGGACTTTTCGATACCGACGACTGTGTTTAAAGCGCTTTCTAGTCTTCCTGAATAGAGATTTTATTTTTAGACGCTTCAATAGTTTGGGCGTCTGCCTTCTTAGGATGTTCGGGACGAGGAGTTGCTTTACGCCAGCCATGCCTCTTTAATAAGGCATAGAAGTCTTCACGCGTTGTTGGGTGGCCAACTTCAGCTTGGTAGGCCTCAAACAGTTTTTGAACCGTTACATGTTCGCCTTGAACAGCACTGTCGAGGTGTTTTTTGAGGAAAGCTTCTTCCTCCTCAATCGTCATGTAAGAGCGTCTGCGACCGCCTCTATTTCAGTAATTAGGGCTGATAAGCCTTCTTTCTCATACATTTTGACAAGGCGCCAAACAGTATCGTGAGGTAAATCAAGAAGCTCTTTGATTTCTTTGTAAGTCTTCTTTTGAGCACGAAAATAGACGGCTTGGATACGGCGATGGAAACGTGATAGAGAGCTATCTTTTTGAGCTTGTTTGAGTTCGGATAACATTTTTTGGGTAAATTTCATAACTACTATTATAATTCAGTCTTTGTTTCTTGTTAAGTATTAGGCCCACTAAAAACCCAAGCCTACTTCGACTTGGGTTCGTGGTTTTGCTTTAAAGAAAAATAGTCGGGGACGGGGTCGGTACCGCCTTGGGCGAAGGGGTGACAGCGTAGGATGCGAGCTATTCCCATCAGAACTCCTGCTAGGCCGTGCTTTTCGATGGCCTGGATCATATAATTAGAACAGCTTGGCTGGTAACGACAGGATGCTGGCGTCAAAGGTGAAATCAATTTCTGGTAGAGCCGGACTGGGGCAATCAGGAGCTTTTTCATTGGTGCTTGGTCACAGCTGCATTGTGGAGCTGGCTGACTTCCTTCTTGCTCAAGCGACGGGATTCCCCTGGTTGGAGACCACGAAGATTGAGGGTCCCAAACTGGGTGCGTGAGAGCTTATCCACCAAGAGACCGACGGCTTGAAACATATTCTTGACCTGATGGTTGCGACCCTCGTGAATGGTCAACTCGACAAGCGAGCGATTCTTATCGGGCTCAACCTTGATAATTTTATAGCGGGCTGGGCCTGTTTTCTTGCCATCAATGACAACACCCCGAGTCAGAGGTCGCAGGTTTTCCTTGGTGGCCAAACCCTTGAGACGGGCCAGATAGACCTTGTCAATCTCATTGCGGGGATGAATCATCTCATCAGTAAAGTCCCCATCATTGGTTAAAATCAAGACCCCAGTCGTATCCCAGTCCAGCCGACCGACCGGATAAATCCGCTCCTTAACATCAGGCAGGAGGTCAAGGACGGTCTTTCTACCCTTGTCATCAGAAACACTAGAAATCACGCCCCGAGGCTTGTTAAGAAGGTAGTAGACCTTCTCTTCATTGTAGATGGGTTGACCGGACACCTCGACTCGGTCACCATTTTTTACGGTGGTCGCCAACTCAGTCACCACTTGACCATTGATGGTCACCAGGCCTTGTTTAATCAGCTCTTCTGCTTTACGCCGACTGGCTAGACCAGCATGGGCAATGTATTTGTTAATTCTCATGGTTTTCTTTCTTTTTAAATATCATCCTCACTAAAGAGGGTCATTTCTTGGTCAACCAGCTCAATGCTTGAGGCATCCACCAGCTCATCTAGGCTATTGATACCCATATAGTCCAAGAAATAATCGGTGGTCGCATAGAGGTTGGGCCGGCCGATGACTTCCTTCTTGCCGACTTCCTGGATGAGGCTAAAGGCCTGCAACTTGGAAATAGCTCCGCTGGAATTAACCCCGCGGATGCTATCAACCTCGACCCGAGTAATGGGCTGCTTGTAGGCCACGATGGAGAGAACTTCCAAACTGGCCCGCGACAGGCTCTGATTGATAGGAGCCTTGGCATACTGGCGCAGGAGCTCAGCATGTCCCTCCTTGGTCACAATCTTGTAGGTATTGGAAGACTCTAGGAGGCTGAGGGCACAGTCTTGATCCGAGCTGTATTTCTCTGCCAGCTTTTCCAACTGCTGAGCGACAGCTGTGACGGAAATATCCAGAAGACTAGCCAGATTGCGCTGGCTGAGGCCATCTTCTCCTGCCACGAAGAGCAGGGCTTCAATTTGGGCTAAGTAAGACATTAAATCTGCTCTCCTTCTAGGGCCGTCAAAGTGACTTGGCCAAAGTTCTCTGTTTGCTGAGCTCTGACCCGACCAACCTTAATCAATTCAAGGGTGGCCAAAAAGATGGTGATAAGCTCATTCATGGACTGAGCTTCCGAGAAGATTTCTCCCAGCTGGACAGACTTGTGACCCGAAAGTCGGGAGGAGACCAGCTCCATCATATCCTCAATCTTGTAGTCATCACGCTCAATAGTGGTATGGCTATTTTTGATTTCTTCTTGCTTGGCTGACATGACCTTAGAAAAGGCCAGATAGAGGTCCAGGGGCGTTTTGTCGTGGGACAATTGAGCATCCTCATAAATTAGCTCTTGCTTGGGCTTGGAGAAATACTGGGCCCTGGCCTCATGCTGGGCCGCCAATTCCTTGCTGAGCTCTTTGTAGCGCTGGTACTCTTCCAACTGGCTGAGCAATTCCTGCTCTGGGTCTTCTTCCAAAGGCGTTTTATCCACCACCTTAGGCAGGAGCTTACGACTCTTTATCAGCATGAGCTGGCTGGCCATGACCATATATTCGCCAGCCACTTCTAAGCGCATGGCCTGCAGGGTGGAGATATAGGCCAGATACTGCTCGATGACCTCAACGATGGGCACATCATAAATATCCATTTCGTATTTAGAAACTAGGTGCAAGAGCAAGTCCAGCGGTCCTTCAAAATCTTTTAGTTTAATATCCATTCTTGTAATAGGGTTCCAAGGTTAGTGGGCTCTTGAGGCCCAATTTTTTCATTAAATCAAAGAGTGAGGTGCCCTTTTGTACCTCTCTTAAAATGTATTGCTCTCGCAATTTCTGGGCGGTCAAATCAGAAAAACCGACTTGCTTCAAAAAGCTATTGAGTTGGTTGAAAAACCACTGCCGAGAATAAGGTTGCCCCTTCTTATCAAAGAGATAGGTCTCTTTTAATCTATCAGAGCTAGTCTGTCTCAGCCAAGCTAAAAGCACCTCAGGCAGAGGCAGAATCCTCACCTGGTCAGACTTTTGCAGACGAATCACCTGAAATTCCAAATCCAAGTCAGCCTGCTTAATCCGGGCAATCTCACTGGGCGTTAGACCCAGTTCCAAAATCAAGAGGGCAATCCACTTGCCAGGGCTGGAGTCTGCCTGCACAAAAGAGGTCAGATTCAGAATTTCTTGCTGTTTGGCCTCTATCCTGACCTTTTCATGACTTTTCAAGCGGTGATAGCTGTCCACCTGCCCCTCTTCATAAAGATAGAGGAGAAATTGATTGACAGCAGAAAGCTTGCGTTTGCGGGCTGAGGGCTTGAGCTCCACCAGCGATTGCTGGTAAAGCTTGATTTTACTCGGAGAAATCTGGCCATCTACCTGCCTAGCAAACTGCTGCAAATCGTAGCTATAGGATTTGCGAGAATTCTCCGACAAATCTTTGCTGGCGATAAAGTCCTTAAGACTCTGGGTCAACTGGTTCAATTCTATACTCCTGGGTAAAATTGTGCAGTAGGCTATTGATAGATTTGAGAACCTTCTTACGGGTGATAATACCCAGAAAAATTCCCTGGCCATCAATCACAGGTAAAAAAGGAAAATCGACAATCTTATGCAAAATCTCTGTTAAATCTGCTTCATCTGTCAAAATTTCAATCTTATGATTGAGCATCTCGATAATCTCAAGCTCCATCAAATCTTTTTCTGACAGGCCTTCCTTAGCCTGGTAGGCCAGAATATCCGCCATGGAAATCGTCCCCATATAGCGTTTATCTGTTGACATGACAGGTATTCTCGAATAGCCATTCCTGGTCAAAAGGAGCATAACATGCCCTGCCTTGTGATTAGACATAACCAGAGCAAGCTCCTCAGCAGGTGTAAGATAGTCTGGGACAAAAGGCTGGAGGTAATCTTCAAATTCTTTAGCAATCATCGTTCAAATTCCTGACTTAAACTTGGATAGAGTTGGTGGTCACGCCTGTAGTAGTCCACCTTAATAGTCGTTTCTGAAATGTCAATCTTGGCATAGAGTTTTTCCATGATTTCACCACGAGGTTGGAGAACCGAGCCTGGATTGATAAAAACAGTTTTACCATTGCGCCAGGCACTTGCCCGGTGCAGATGACCATAGAGACAGATATCGGCATCTTCAGATTGGGCCCAAAGGTCCAGTCGTTCCCAAGTAAAATTAATACCGTAAAGATGGCCATGGGTCTGGGCAATAATAGCATCACCCAGATGAGTGACCAAGGATTCTGGGTAACCATTGTCATAGTCACAGTTCCCCCTGACAACCTTAATCCCTTCCCAAATAGGGTCATTTGAAGGGAGCTCGGAGTCGCCATTGTGGAAAATGGCATCGACCTTTCCTTGATAGTGGTCTTTAATGGTTTGGATAATATCTCGATCCCCATGGGAATCGCTCATCACTATGATTGTTCTTTTTGCCATGCTGGAAATACCTCCATCAACTTCGCAACGGCCAGACCTCGATGAGACTGAGCATTCTTTTCTTCCGCTATCAATTGGGCAGCACTTCGGCCGGTCTCACCAACAAGAAAGAGGGGATCATAGCCGAAACCATTGTCTCCCTTGGCTTCAAATCCGATATAACCCGGCCAATCGGCTTCAACCACCAGGCTCTGGCGCCCAGGAGCTGCCACGACTAGGGTCGTGTGGAATTGGGCCGAGCGGTCCTTTTCGTCAAAAACCATGGCCAACTCGTGTAGGAGCTTGGCATTGTTCTTGTCATCATCCGCATCTGGGCCTGCAAAACGAGCCGACCAGACTCCAGGCAAACCGCCTAGAGCATCGACCTTGAGGCCCGAGTCATCAGCCAAGACCATTTGCCCCGTCAATTTTGCGATGGTTTCAGCCTTGAGCCTAGCATTTTCTTCAAAGGTCGTCCCTGTTTCCTCCACTTCTGGTAGGTCGGGATGGTCATTAAGATTTTCAACCGTCAAGCCTAATTTTTCAAACATCTGCCGAAATTCCTTGGTCTTGCCCTCATTGCGGGTGGCAATAAGAATCTTATCACCAAAGCCCACTTGAGAGCTCTCTGAAAAGAAATCCGCCAGGGGGAGACCCTGCTCAGGCAGGTGAACTAGTCTTAGTTGCTGACCTTCACTTAGGATGGTAGCCCCCTTGTGCTGCTTGATGTCTAACTGGCGCCCCAAGGTCTCATTAATCACATCCACTATAAAGGCTAGCAAGCGAAAATCCGAAGAATAACGCATAATTACAATATCAAGACCCTGCTGCTCAGGAATAAGACTTGCGACTTCCTGCTCAATCTTTGAGAAATCTCCTGCGCCACCTAATTGATAGATACGGGAAAAATCGCTCCACTTACCGACAAACCAATCTTGGTCGTCCTTGTATTCATAAATTTTATCTGTCATAGCTTAACATGCTCCACATTTAAATCCTGACCCAGCCAAGTCTCGGCAATTTCCTTAAAACTCTCAACACCAGCTGTTGTATAGAAACGATGCTGGCTAGTCGCAACCTCACGGCTACGATTGAGTTGGAAATAATTGAGCAAGACTGAGACATCCCGAATGGTCTCAGCCCCACTATCAATCAGCTTAACCGATGGCCCCATGACATTTTGAATAATCCCTCGCAAGAGGGGATAATGGGTACAGCCCAATATCAAGGTATCCACCTTGCCAACTAGGGGAGCCAGGCTCTCATAGACCACCTTTTTAGCGACACTAGAGGTCATCTGGTTGGACTCCACCAGAGGGGCAAAGCGGGGACAAGCCAAGCTGGTTACCTGCATCTGGGGAGCCAAATCAACGATTTTTTCCCGATAGATGTCGGACTTAACTGTCATGGGGGTCCCAATGACACCAATCTTGCCAGAACTTGTTGACTTGATGGCGGCACTAGAACCTGGCAAAACCACGCCCAGCACAGGAATATCTAGCTTCTCCTTAATTTCCTCCCAGACTACAGCGGTCGCTGTATTGCAGGCAATGACAATCATCTTGACATCCTTGGTCAAAAGGAAATTGACCAGCTGCCAAGTGTAATCGCGAATCTGCTGGGCTGGCCTAGGACCATAAGGAGCCCTAGCCGAATCCCCAATATAAACAATTTCCTCATGAGGAAGTTGTCGCATGAGTTCACGGACAACCGTTAAACCACCGACACCAGAATCCAAAAAGCCAATTGGTCTATTATCCATTGCTCACTTCCTTAAATAAAGGAGTTTAGGAAAATCCTCAGCCTGGCTAATTGACTTCCTCTTACTCCTACTCTCTCAGTCGCAAAAATCGCAGTTTTCAAGCGACAAAAATACGAAGCTGAGGACTTCTGTCCCAGCTTCCTCTTTTCTTTGCTTATTTTTTCTTGCCTGCTTGCGCTTTTGATTGCTTGATGATATTGCGATAGGTTTGTTGAATCTTAGCTTCATTAGGCTTTTGCCCCATAGAAGACATCATTTCCCGAATCGCATCAGGGGTCAAACGAGGGTATTCCGCAATTTCCTTTGTAAATTGCCGACGAGCAATATAAGCCCCTAAAAGAACTCCACCCATCAGGGCAACAGCAATCAATAAAATAGCTAACCAAAGTGCCATGTTTTAATAACTCCTAGTAATTTTTTACATAATTGATTATAGCAGAAAAGGGCAGTAAAAACAATTGACAAAGTCGCTCTATCCTTTCCTTCCAGAGCGACTATGAATTCTGCTAGGGCAGAATTCTATGTCACTTACTAACTTCGATAAAACAGTATTATCGACTGGTTTATCTCCGTGTCGCAACCTCGGAAAGTTATCTAAGGGCCTTTGGCACTTGATAACTAACGCCAATCACTTTTGGTGATTTGGCTACCTGCCTTACTAACTACGTCAAACCAGTATTATCGACTGGTTTGACTTCGTGTCACAACAGACAAAGCAGGTCTAACTTACTTTCTTTAGACCTGCTACGAGAATTGCTAAGGCAATTCTCTATGTCACTTACTAGCATGATTGAGTTGCTATCATCGACCAACTAAGTGAGCCGTCGCAACGGGCAAAGTATCTCTAATCCTATTTTCTAAGAGATACTACAAAAACTTCTAGAGAAGTTTTTTATGCCCCTCACTAATTCCGCATGGCTAGTATTATTGACTAGCCATGCTTCATGTCGCAACTTTAGATAGTTATCTAAGCGCCTTCGGCACTTGATAAGAACGCCAATCAAAAACACCTGAGACAACAGTCCCAAGTGTAGGTTATGCTGGTGATTTATTCTTCCAATCCAAATCCATAGAGGGTGGCAAAATAGTCCCCTGGTTTTTCGGCTCGGCGGATGAGTTTGGCACTGCCGTCTTCTTGCAGGAGAACTTCTGCTGAGCGCAGGCGAGCATTGTATTGGTAGCCCATGGAGAAGCCGTGAGCACCTGTATCATGAATGACAAGGGTATCGCCGACTCTGGGCTCAGACAATTCACGATTTTTAGCAAACTTATCGTTGTTCTCACAGAGAGAACCGGTCACATCAACCACCTGAATCGGTCCATCGGGATTTGAGATATTGGTGATATGGTGATAGGCATCATACATGGCTGGACGAAGTAGGTTGACGGCCGAAGCGTCAACGCCGACATAATGGCGATAGGTATCCTTGAGGTGAAGGACCTTGGTCACTAGATGACCGTGCGGAGCCAGCATAAAGCGACCTAGCTCAGTAAAAATCTTAATCTGTCCCAAGCCATTCGGCACAAGAATTTGGTCAAACTTCTCGTGAACCCCTTGACCGATGACAGCAATATCATTCTGCTTGTCAGCTGGGCTGTAGTCAATCCCGATACCGCCAGAAAGATTGATAAAATTGAGCTCGACTCCCGTTTCCTCCCTAATTTCTAGGGCCAATTCAAAGAGCTGACCGGCCAGGGTCGGATAATAATTATTGGTTACCGTATTCGAAGCCAAAAAAGCATGGAGTCCGAACTGCTTAACCCCCTTGGCCTTGAGGTCCTTGTAGCCCTGCAGTAATTGTGCCTTGGTCATCCCGAACTTGGATTCCTCGGGATGGTCCATAATATCTGTCCCCAGCGAGAAGACCCCACCGGGATTGTAGCGAAGGGAAACCGTCTCAGGAAGGCCTGCCACTTCTTCCAGAAAGGCAATATGCTCATAGGCATCCAAATTAATCATGGCGCCAACTTCTCTGGCATAAACGAATTCCTCAGCCCTCGTATCGTTGGAAGTGAAGCTGATATCCTTGAAATCCAGCTTCTTGGCCATCATGACTTCAACATCGGTGGCACAATCGACACCACAGCCTTCCTCTTGGAGAATTTTTAAGATAGATGGATTAGGGGTTGCCTTAACGGCAAAATACTCCTTGAAACCTGGATTCCAAGAAAAGGCCTGATTGACAGCTCTAGCCGTTTCCCGAATTCCTTTTTCATCATAGAGATGAAAGGGGGTCGGAAATTCTTTTGTAATCTGGTCTAATTGCTCTTTACTAACAAAGGGTGTTTTCATATAAACAAGGGCTCCTCAAAAGTATTTAGTCCATTATAGCATAGAAAAAGCCAGTAACCAAGGGCTACTAGCTTTCTCATTTGTCTGACTTTTAATCGTTTTTGGGAACTTAATTGACTTAAGCTTCGATTTCTGAAACGATACCTGAACCAACAGTACGTCCACCTTCACGGATAGAGAAGGTAGTACCTTGTTCAACAGCAATTGGGTGGATCAATTCAACGTCGATAGTAACGTTATCACCAGGCATAACCATTTCAGTACCCGCTGGCAATTCGATTGAACCAGTTACGTCAGTTGTACGGAAGTAGAACTGTGGACGGTAGTTGTTAAAGAATGGAGTATGACGTCCACCTTCTTCTTTAGAAAGGATGTAAACTTCACCTTTAAACTTAGTGTGTGGGTGAATCGAACCAGGCGCAGCCAACACTTGACCACGTTCGATTTCATCACGTTGGATACCACGAAGAAGCACACCAACGTTATCCCCTGCAAGACCTTCGTCCAATTGTTTACGGAACATTTCAACTCCGGTAACAACTGCTTTTTGGATTTCGTCCTTGATACCAACGATTTCAACTTCGTCGTTGACCTTAACAGTACCACGGTCGATACGTCCTGAAGCTACAGTACCACGTCCAGTGATTGAGAATACATCTTCGACTGGAAGAAGCAAAGGCTTATCAGTATCACGTTTTGGTTCTGGAATGTAGTCATCAACGATGTCCATCAATTCCATGATCTTGTCTTCGGCAGCTGTATCACCTTCAAGAGCCTTAAGAGCTGAACCTTGAACAACAGGGATATCATCACCTGGGAAATCGTATTCTGAAAGCAGGTCACGGATTTCCATTTCAACCAATTCAAGCAATTCTTCATCGTCAACCAAGTCAACCTTGTTCATGAAGACGATAAGGTTCTTAACACCAACCTGACGTGAAAGCAAGATGTGTTCACGAGTTTGTGGCATTGGTCCATCAGTAGAAGCTACTACAAGGATAGCTCCATCCATTTGAGCGGCACCGGTAATCATGTTTTTAACATAGTCCGCGTGTCCTGGAGCGTCGATGTGAGCATAGTGACGTTTTTCAGTTTCATATTCAACGTGTGCAGTGTTGATTGTGATTCCGCGTTCGCGTTCTTCTGGAGCAGCATCAATAGATGAGTAATCTTTTGGTTGGTTAACTGCTGAAGGCAAGCGACGTGCCAATACAGTAGTGATAGCTGCTGTCAAGGTAGTTTTACCATGGTCAACGTGTCCGATAGTACCAATGTTAACGTGTGGTTTACTACGATCGTATTTTTCTTTTGCCATTTAGGAAAAGCCTCCAATAAAATATATTTTATAGATAGACGGTAGGCAATACAGTCTAACTTTACCCTACTATTCTAACAAATTGTTCTAGAAATGCAAGCTTTTTACGTTGATTTAGCTAATTTCTTTTGTGCGCTTTCCTTACTAGTGACGCCGATTTGACCGCCTTATCATTTGCTAGAAAACTGGGAAAAAGTTAATACTCGATTAAAATCTAAGCAAGTACTTTTGATACTTGCTTAATAAGTGCGGACGCAAGCAAACTCCTTACAGAGTTTCATTGCTAAATTTTGAGCCTTGGTCTCAAAATTTCCGTTATTAGCAACTACTACCTTGTTGCTAATAATTCCACTTTGGCGAAAGTATCATTTTCCTTAGTAAAAAGATCTTATCCTTTTTCCCATATGTGGTCAAAGGGATGTCAGTAACGATTTCTGATTGAACTTCAAAGACTACTAATACTCAATGAAAATCAAAATTGGCCAAGGCAACGAACTGCAGGCAGTACTGAAGTACGGCAAAGTGAGTTAACGACGGATAGTTTTGATTTTCGAAGAGTATAAACCAAATTAACTTACAAGGGGACAGCAATAAATAGGAGAGAAATAAAGCCGAACACTCGTTCGACTTTAACTAATAACTTTAAATTCCTGCGTTTGGGCTCGATGAATCTCTTCGGTTGCCTCTTGATAAATCTCTTCGCGTTTTTCATTGGCATCAATATTTAAGACGATACCAACTGCTACAGACAGAAGCAAGAGGCTGTTTCCCCCTTGAGAGAGGAAGGGGAAGGTAACTCCTGTTGAGGGGATGAGGCCCGAAATCCCACCGATATTGACGAAGACCTGCATAAGAAGCATGCCACCAATCCCTAGAGCCATCATGGCGTTAAAAGGATTCTTAGCCTTAATCCCGACCAGCATAATTCGCAAAATCAGGAAGAAGACCAGAGCTAGAATCAATCCAGCCCCGATGAAACCTAACTCTTCAATGACAATGGAAAAGACAAAGTCTGTCGTTGCCTCAGGCAGGTAGCCATTCTTTTCAATGGAATTTCCCAAGCCGCGACCCAACCAGCCACCATTAGACATGGCATAGTAGGAATGAGCCAGCTGCAGGCCTGAGTCCGCGAGGTCTTTAAAGGGATTATAGAATGCCGCAAAACGCTTGGCAACATAACCAAAGACTGGGACTTTGGACATGGTCTGAACCCCAACGACACCAATGATGCTCAGAAAGATTGCAGAGACCCCAACGACAAAGGCCATCAGGGAGGTATACCAACGATAGCCAATGCCACTAAGGGCAAACATAATCAGCCCAGACAGGACAATGATGGAAGCATTCCCCAAGTCGGGCTGGATGACAACCAGACCTATCATAATCAAGGAATAGACTCGCCAGTCCTTTAGGTCATCTAGACTTCTCGGAAACCAGCGCCGCCTCGTTAGGGCTTGATAGTCATAGGTTTCAATGTCCGCCTGCCGTCTTGAAAAAGTGAAGGCCAGAAGCCAGACCATGATAAGTTTGAGGTACTCAGCAGGCTGGAAGGTGATGGGTCCCAAGGAAATCCAACCATTGGCCCCATTGATTTCTTCTGAGAAAAATTTTGCAAAAATCAAGAGGACAACCTCGACCAAAAGGGCCGCCGTCAGGACATGCTTATTCTTTAAAAAGTTTAATTTTAATCGGTATATAAAGGTGATAGCTACTAGGCTAACCAGCCAGAAAGCTCCTTGGTTAATGACCGACTTGAAGGGATTCAAGCCAAATTTTATCAAGGAGACGCTGGTTGTTGAATAAACCACAATCAAGCCAATCACAGATAGCACCAAATAAGGAATTAATATGGAATAATTCAGCAAGTGCTTTTTATCTATCTTCATGAATGCTCCAATACTTAACAAATCATATGTCTAAGAGTATATCATGTTTGGAGACAAAGTTAAAGGCAGGACCCTACCTGCCAAGTCCGACCCTTCTCCAGAAATGCAGAAGGCGTCTAACTCTTATACTCTTCGAAAATTAAAATTTTCCCACGGATAAAGTCACTCTATGATTTCTTATTAGAGTGACTACAAAAACTGCGATTGTAGTTTTCTATATCCCTAGCTAACTCTGTATAAACTGTGGCAACGACAGCTTATACCTCGTGTCGCGTCGTTAACTCACCTTGCCGTACTTACTGAGGAAACCGAAGTTTCCCCTATTTCCAACCTCAAAAGGTCTCCCAGACCTTTTGAGCTGTCTTCGGTTCGTGCGACGCGGAGCAAAGTTGGTCGATTCACCAACTTTGTGAGGTTAGTGAGGGAGCTAGGCAATCGCTATGGAGATTGCCGTTCGACATCAGTCACTTTAGTGACTTGATGTCATTGCTCCTTGCCTCGGCTAATTCGATTTTCATTGAGTATTAGTTTTGTCGGAACCTCGCCATGCTCGAACTGGGTCAATGTGCCTAAGCTTTACTTCGACATTCTTGCCTCGTATCGCTAAGAAATTGCGGTACCTAGTTCTCGCTGTCGCTCAAACTGCATCAATAGCTCTAAATTCAGCTTCGCCATTTTGGCTAGCTTCATTAAGAGCTATAGAAAAATCCGACCTTGGGGTCAGATTTTTAGTGCTTGATTATCAGTTAGCCACTTGCGTTGACATCAAAGCTATTTTTTAAGTATCAGCCTGAGTTGCGCAGACCTGTGGCGATACCGTTGATGGTGATGTGGATCAGTTTGACCGTATCTTCATCTAGGCCTTCATGGCGCAGGCGTTTAATCAATTCAATTTGGATATAGTTGAGGACATTGAAATAAGGAAGACGGTAGTCCAAGCTGGATTTTAGGGCTGGACTTTCGGCCAAGAAATCAACCTGACCTTCAATAGCCAAGATGACTTCCTTGGTCAACTGCCACTCATCTAAGATGATATTGAAGACATCGCGCACTTCTGCTTCTTCTGCTAATTGGGCATACTGGAAGGCAATATTCATATTGGACTTGGACAAAACCATGTCGACATTGGATAGGAGGGAGTTGAAGAAAGGCCAAGTCTGGTACATATGCTGTAATTTGGCCAAATTGCCCTCCTTGGCATCAATGAAATGTTTAAAGGCTGAACCAACCCCGTACCAACCTGGGAACATAATCCGATTTTGTGACCAGGAGAAGACCCAAGGGATGGCCCGAAGACCAGAAATTTCAGTAATAGTCTTGCGAGCTGCAGGACGAGATCCCAGATTGAGACTGGAAACTTCCTTAATAGGGCTAGCTTCAAAGAAGTAATCGTAGAAATGAGGATTGCCAAAGACTAGGTCACGGTAGATAAGGTTGGAGTCTGCTACAATCCCATCCATATCAGCTCGGAAGCCCTCAATCTCATTGGGGTCTGCCAACTGATGGTTAACCATACGGTTGACGGCTGCCGACACCAGCATTTCCAGATTATAGTAGGCAGCATCCTTGTTGCCGTACTTAAAGCCGATGACTTCCCCCTGTTCGGTCAAGCGAATGCGATCCTTGATGGAACCAAATGGCTGAGAGGTGATAGCCTCATAAGATGGGCCACCACCACGACCAACCGTTCCCCCACGCCCGTGGAAGAAGGTAATCTTGATACCATGGTCCTGACCTAATTTTGTCAGGGCATTTTGAGCCTTGTAGAGGGTCCAGCCAGAAGCCAGATAGCCTCCGTCCTTGTTGGAATCGGAGTAACCCAACATGATTTCTTGATAGTTATCTTTAGAGGCTACCCATTTTTTAACAATGTCGTAGCTCAGGTATTCTTCCACGATACCTGTCGAGTTGTCCAAGTCCTCAATCGTTTCAAAGAGGGGAACAATTTGCACACGGGCAGAATCCTTATCAATCAGGCCGACTTCCTTGAGCATAATAGCCAGCTCAAACATATCCGAAACCGACTCGGTATGGGAGATGATGTGCTGTTTGATAACCTCTTCTCCCAGCAAGTCCTTCATTTCACGAGCCGTTTGGTAGATGGCCAGTTCCTTTTGCAGGAGATCGGATTTTTGCGCATGGGTAGCAGACAGATTTCGTGGATCCTCCAACAATTCCTTAAGCAGGACCTGGCACTTCTCTTCTTCGGAGAGACTGCTGTAATCCTCAACAATATTAGCAGACTTGAGCAACTCAGCCACACAGGCTTCCTGAACACTAGAATCCTGCCGCATATCAATACTAGCCAGGTAGAAACCAAAGACCTCAACAGCTTGCAGGAGTTCTTCAAAATCGCCTGTCAAGAGAGCTTCCTCGCCATTGAGCTCTAAGGATTCCTTGATAGCCAATAAATCAGCCTTGAGTTCTTGAGCGGTCTGATAATGAAGCGGACGTTCGTCCTCGAGTTCTGAAACAGCCTGTGAAAACCGGTTTTGGATATAATTAGCGACAATGCTGTTGCTTGGGCTAGTGAACTTAGTTGCCTTATCTTTGACCTCTTGACTGCCATGAAGGCGGAGGTTGAGAAGCGTCTGGATGACCTTGGACTGGATATAATTGAAGGCCTTACGGTAGGGTTCATTTTCCCGGTAAACAGAGGTGTCACTAGAGGCTTGGGCTAAAGCTTCAACGGCAGGCGACACCTTGACCAAGTTTGTAGATAGAGAAAAGGAACGATAGAGATCGTTGAGCTTTTCAATATAGTAATTGAGGATAACTTCGCTCTGAACAGTCGCTGAAATCCTCAGGGTCTCTGCCGTTACATAAGGATTACCATCACGGTCGCCCCCAATCCACATCCCCATAGTAATAGGCTTCGGATTATCCAGTTGAATTCCTCGTTCAGCTGCCAAGCGTTGATACTCGGTAGAAAGGTTGGTGATGGCCTTAATCAAGGAGCTATTGTAATACTCCATGACATTGGTGATTTCGTTGGTTACTTTGAGTTTTTGCTCGCGGATAATGTCGGTCTGCATCATGATTTCGATGTAGCGCCGCAGGTCAGCCCGCCACTTGTCCCCATTAATCAAGCCCAGCTTGACATCCCGATGTTTACGCAGGAGCTCGTGAATCTTGGTATTGAGTTCCAACATGGTCTTGCGTTGCACTTGGGTTGGATGGGCGGTCAAGACAGGGACCACATTGACCTGCTGGAGAATTTCTTGAGCATTGTCCTTTTCAGCCACCAAATCAATAGTCGTTGAAATTTTACCCAGATAATCCTTATCGGTATTATTTTCCTTATTGACCAGAAAAGCCAAGTCCACATCTTCGGAGATGTTAATGAGGAGTGGCAAGAGTGAAAAGTAACGGGAGATGACGACCATATCGTCATTAGAGATGCTGTGAATCAGTTTTTCCAGCTCCCCGTAATCTTCCTTGCTGGACAGGTCAATCAGGGCCTCAATCTTAGCAAAGGCCTTATCGCCAATCATCTGCCGAGTAGTATCATCAAGAATATCCCTCAACAGCTGGACTTCTTCGGTAATAATCGTCTGGTCACTGCCAGCCTCAAGTTTTTTAATGGTCACGCAAATCCCTCCATTTTGACATGATGTCCTTCATTACCAGTGAAGCCAGTTTATGTTCGGCTCACACTAGTTAATTCCAGACTATCATACCACTTTTACACTTAAAACTAAAGAAATTATAGAAAAATAAACCAAGCGTTCGGGAATTAGAAAGGATAGTCCAAAAAGCCATAACTCTTTTACCTCTATAAGCTCTTAGAAATCTTGACACTAGAAATAAGATAGTAGATAGCAGAAATTAGTAAGAGGAGACTGGGCAATAGATAATACAGCAAAAGGATAATAATAACAAGGTTCATAGCAAAACCATTTTTCTACCAAATTCCTACTCTAAAGACCCAGATATCTTGACTATTACTATTGGTCCAAATAGTTACTAGGTATAAGATAAAAAGTAAACCGGAGAACAAACTATAGGGCACCTCTAAAAACCCCAAACTTTTAAATTAAAGTGTTGATTTAGCAACAATTGTAACGACAAAATCGCAATTTTATTGAGTATTTAGAGGTGCCCTATAATTAAAATAACGTTTTTTTCTTGCTTTTTTCGACGTTTGATCAGAAAAAATATCATCTTCTCCCTTGGAGTCTAACTTTTGAAAATATTGAAAGCCACTCCAACGACTACCTGACAGATGTTCCCAACCACTATCTTCAAACAGAGCTAGGTAATTAGAAAATTCTCCACGAGACTTGTAGTTTATAAAATCAATCCGCATTGGTGCCGGCTCACTTAATGATTCGACAAAGTAATAGACTGGAAAATACTTGCCCGCTTCTCTTAATCGGTAACCTTCCAGCTGGATACCATTAATCCAGTTTTCTAGTTTTTCAATATCACTGAAAAACAATTTCCATTTTTTCATCTTCTTACCTCCTCGGTTTAAATCCCCAGATTCTGAGCCAAACGTTCAAGCTTCCTTATTCGCCCAGTCTCCAACATCAAAATTTCTTGGCCCTTATCCGTTAGAGCGTAAACCTTCCGACGTTTGTCATTACTTGGTATGGACTTAATCCACCTAAGTTTGAGCAGATTTTCAATAGCTCCATACATGGTCCCGGCAGCGATTCTAACATCACCGTCGCTTAGATCTTCTACCCGCTGCATGATGACGTAACCATGCCCTGGTTCCAAGAGAGCTAAAAGAATGTAATAGGTCGTCTCTGTCAGAGGCAAATGTTTATTACGTTTCATCGCTTCCCCTTTCTAATATACAGTTGAACTTTATAATTTTATTATATACAGTTATACTATATATGTCAACTGTATAATAAAAATGCCTTAGTCGGCATTTTTATTTTCAAGGTATTATTAGTCCTATCCCACCATCTCCTGGGCATCCTTGAGTTTGACGGAGACGATTTTGGAGACACCGGACTCCTGCATGGTAACACCGTAAATGGAATCGGCAGCCGCCATGGTCCCCTTACGGTGGGTGACAACGATAAACTGGCTGGCCTTGTCAAAGCGGTTGAGGTAGTCCCCGAAACGTTTGACATTAGCCTCATCCAGAGCCGCTTCCACCTCATCTAGGATGACAAAAGGAATGGTCTTAACCCGAATGATAGAAAAGAGCAGCGCCAAGGCTGAAAGGGCCTTTTCTCCCCCTGACATGAGGTTGAGGGATTGAATCTTCTTGCCAGGCGGTTGAACAGAAATTTCTACCCCTGCACTTAGCAGGTCGCCTTCGGTCAGAATCAGGTCAGCCGAACCGCCACCAAACATCTGAACAAAGGTCTCCTTGAAGCTCTCGCGAATGGCCTCAAAGGTTGTCTTGAAGCGAGATTTGACCTCGTCATCCATATCCGTGATGGTCTCAAGCAAAAGTTCCTTGGCTTCCACCAAATCGGAACGCTGGCTGTTGAGAAATTCCAGACGCTGATTGACCTCATCGTACTGCTCAATGGCATCCAGATTAATGGGACCTAGGGCCTTAATCTGGCGATTGAGACGAGTCAAGCCCTGACGGGCAGCTGGTAGGTCTGGGACGCTTTGAGCCTGCTCCTTGGCCTGTTCAAAGCTCATCTGGTAGTCTTCTGACAGTTGACGAGCAAAACCGCGCAACTTATCAGATAGGCCTTCGATTTCAGCCTCCAGATAGGCCTGATAGCGAATCAATTCTTCATTACGCTTGCCAGCGGCCTGAACCTGTTCTTCAATATCTTCCAACTGTCCATCACAGTCTTCCACCTCAAAACGCAGACGAATCAGACTGGTTTCTAAGTCAGATTTTTTACTTTGCGCTTCTTCCAAATGCTTAGCCAGCTTGGGCAGTTCTTCTTGAGAGAGGTCGCTAGCTTGGCTGGAAAGGACTTGGGTCAGCTGGGAAATTTCCTCTCGCAAGTCTGCCAAGTCAAGGCTGAGGCGGTTGCTTTCATTCTTAGCAAAACGTTCCTCACCAGCCAGTTCACGCTCATTCAAACGGGCTTGGGAAAGCTCTTCATTGAGCTTGGCCACTTGGGCAGAAATGGTATCCTTATCATCCTTGATTTGGTCCAATTGCTCCTGAACACGGGCCTTTTGTTGCTGAATCTCAGCTAGACCAGACTCGACCTTAGCCTTTTGGGCCAACAAGTCTTCATCTGAATTTTCCAGCCTATCTGCTGTGAAACCCGCCTTGATTTGGTTGAGATCAGCTAGGCGGTCAGCCTGATTTTGATAGGCCAGTTCGGCCTTCTGCTCAGCTAGACGAGCATTTTCTCCTGCTTCTTTGAGGTTGGTTAACTCTTCTTGGGCATGGGTTCTGGCCGTCTTGAGCCCAGCTACAGTAACTTCTTGCTGGCTGAGTTTTTCCTTCAAATCAGAGATTTCCGCAATCAGACTGTCTAACTCTGGCTTGATAAAGGTGGTGTTGCGATTGCGGTTGGCCCCACCTGAAAAGGAACCACCTGGCCGCAACTCAGTCCCGTCCAAGTTCACCATGCGGACCTGATAGCGGACATCACGGGCCGCCTGATTAGCATGGTCAATACTATCAAAGATAGCGGTCACGCCCAGCAGGTTTTGAAAGATATTGGCCAACTTGGCATCATAGGTCACCAAGTCACTAGCCAGTCCCAGAAAGCCAGGTGCGGTCTCAATCTTAGCCAAATTATGGGGCGCCATCTGACGCGGTTTAATAGTGGTCAGAGGCAGGAAGGTTGCCCTTCCTGAGCGATTCTGACGAAGAAAGGCGATGCCTCGTTTAGCTGCCGCTTCATCTTCAACGATAATATTTTGACTACTACCACCCAAGGCAATCTCTAGGGCCGTCTGATAATCCTGCTCAAAGGTCAGATGTTCAGAGACCGCTCCGATAATACCACCCAGACGATCAGCTTCTTGGAGAACTGCCTTGACCCCAGCGAAGAAATTCGAATGGTTCTTCTGAATAGCTTCCAGACTGCGCTGGCGAGCTTCCCTTTCCTTAATCTGGTCCAGCAGGGCAAACATCTGACTTTGCTCTTGGCGGTAGTTGGCTTCAATCTGATTGAGCTCCTGAGCTTGAGTCTGGTAGTCCTCAAGGAGAGCCTTTACTTTTGCCTGGGCCAGCTGGAATTCTTCCAAGGCCTCCTGCGCCCTCTCCTTGGCCTGATCCAAGTCCTTTTCAACTTGCTGGCGCTCAGCAGATTGCTCAGCCTGAGCCGTCTTTTCCTGCTCAATATCAGCCTGCAGAGCAGTCAAGCGGTTGGAGAGGTCGGCTTCCTTTTGCATCAGGCCGACAAATTCCTCCCGCAGGCTCTCGATAATTTGGTCTGGATTAGTGGAAAAACGAGACTGCTCCTTTTCCAGGTCAGCAATTTTTTGTCGCAAGTCAGCTAGGTTTTGAGTCAGTTGGGACTGTTGCTCCTGCTTAGTCGCCAAGGCTTCTTCTAGCTCCTGCTTTTGCCCTTCCAAATCAGCCAAACGCCCCTGAGCGTCCGCCTTCTTTTCAGCCTTCTGACTGGATTCCAAGGAAATGACTTCGATTCTTCTTTGGTAGTCAGCAATCAGTCGGGTCACTTCCAACAATTCTGCCTGTTGGCTATCCATGGTTTGCGATAGGCTTTGGCGACGTTCCTTTAGCCTTTGATTATCACTTTCCAGGCGACTTCTTTGGGCATAGTAGTCCTTCAAATCAGTCTTCGCCAATTCGATTTGTCGGTTGCTCTCATCCAAATCAGCCCGATAGGCCTTGATATCCTCAACCAGAATGTTGAGGTTGAGGGACTTGCGTTCCTCATCCAAAGTCAAGAACTCCTTGGCCGTCTTGGCTTGCTTCTCCAAGGGCTTAATCTGACCGTCCAGCTCATAAATAATATCTTCCAGCCGGTCTAGGTTGTCCTGGGTCTTGTCCAGCTTCCCTTGGGTTTCCTTCTTGCGTGTCTTATACTTGAGGACACCTGCTGCCTCCTCAAAAATGGCCCGTCTCTCCTCAGGTCGACTGTTAAAGATGGCCTCAACCCGACCTTGGGAAATAATCGAGAAGGAATCCCGTCCCAGACCAGTATCCATAAAGAGGTCATGGATATCCCGCAGACGAACCTTCTTACCATCAATCAGATAATCGCTGTCCCCATTGCGATAGATATGGCGCTCAACCCGAATTTCATCGCCACTATCCTTGATAAAATTGTCAGTATTATCCAAGACTACCGTCACCTGGGAAAAATTCAGAGGGCTACGGTCCTGGGTTCCAGCAAAGATGACGTCTGGCATCTTGCCTCCCCGAAGACTCTTGGCTGAGGATTCTCCCAAGGCCCAGCGCAAACTCTCAGTAATATTGGACTTACCAGAACCGTTGGGGCCTACAACGGCTGTCACCCCTCGGTCGAATTCAATTCGGGTCTTGTCCGCAAAAGACTTGAAACCCTGCATCTCAATCTCTTTTAGAAACATAGCAACCTCATCCTAGTTGGTCAAGCGCAGCTCTAGCTGCTGCCTGTTCGGCCAACTTTTTGGATTTTCCCTGACCCCCACTCAGGTCCTTACCATCGGCAGAGACAACCACTTCAAAATGCTTATCGTGGGCTGGACCCGTTTCACTGATAACCCTGTAGTTAATCTGCACAGAACCCTTGACCTGCAATTTCTCCTGCAGGGCTGTCTTATAGTCCTTGACCTGCTCATAGTCACCAACTTCCACCTTGGGAATCATGACCTGATTGAGGAATTTTTCAACCACTTCAATCCCCTGATCCAAATCCAGGGCACCCAAAAAGGCTTCAAAGAGGTCTCCTAAGATAGTTTCACGCTCGCGACCACCAGTTTTTTCCTCACCCTTACCTAGCTTGATAAAGGCCTCAAAGTCACAATCCTTGGAAAAGCCTGCCAGACTCTCCTCCCGGACAATCATGGAGCGCATCTTGGACAGGTCACCTTCTGGCCTCTTAGGGAATTTCTCAAAGAGATAGCGTGAAATCAAGAGTTGCAGAACGGCGTCTCCTAAAAATTCCAAGCGCTCATTATGTGAAATATTTAGGAGGCGATGCTCATTGGCATAAGAGGTGTGGGTAAAGGCAGTATCCAATAGAGACTTGTCCTTAAAAACAATCCCAAAATCTGCCTTTAGTTTTTCTTCTAAAGCTTGCATATCAAAATATAGCCTTTCATCAATTTATAAATCAATCCTAAAATAGTCGGACGGTGAGACCGACCTTCAGGAAATGACGGTTAAATTTCGCCTGCTCTCACAGACCATCCTATTATATCAAAAAAGAGAGCGGGACAAAAATCGTGATTTCTATGAAATCGATTTTGCCGTCCCGCCTCCGCACAGTTGATTAGGATGACTGCTATCACTTGCCTAGCAAGGGATAAGGACTTCCAATCAACCACTACGTCAAGATGTTTGATGGTAAAAAGTAAGGAGTTAAGGACTTTTGTCCCTAACTCATTTCGCATTTCTTCTATTCATTAGGCTCCTTTAAGCCTGGACTTCATTGGTTCGTTTGAGATAGTCCTGATAGGACTCGGTGTGCATAAGCTTCTTAGCATTGGCAACACGCTCCCTAGTCGGTGGCTTAACCCCTTCCAAGGTATAAGGGATGCCTAGTTCTCGCCACTTAAATTCACCCAGAGTATGGTAGGGAAGAATTTCAAACTTGTCCACGTTATCCAAGGTTTCAACAAATTTTCCTAACTCAATCAAATCCTCATCAAAGTCGGTCAGACCAGGCACGAGCACATGGCGAATCCAAACGGGTACCTTCTTATCGGACAGGTATCTGGCAAAAAGCAGAATATTCTTATTGGGCTGGCGGGTGACTATCTTGTGTTGTTCAGGATTGATTTCCTTGAGGTCCAGAAGGACCAAATCTGTCACAGCCAAGAGTTTATCCAAAATCTTGTGATACTCAGCTGTCGGCCGGTAGCAGAAACCACAGGTATCTAAGGTACAATGAATCCCTAATTTGTGGGCTTCGGTAAAGAGGGCGGTCACAAATTCGATTTGCAACATGGCTTCGCCACCTGAAACAGTAATACCACCAGTATCTCCCCAATAGCCCTTGAAGCGCAGAGCTTCATTAAGAACATCATCAACCGTCCTTTCGGTTGACATATTGGTTTCCATCTCCCAGGTATCAGGGTTGTGGCAATATTGGCAACGCATCTTGCAACCCTGCATAAAAACAACAAAACGAACCCCAGGACCATCCACAGTCCCAAAGCTCTCTGTTGAGTGAATCATTCCGGTCACTTGCCGGTAATCTATTTCTTCAACCATCATAAACTCTTTTCTAGATCTATCGAAAGGGGTCAAGCAAGCCCCTCAATCACTATAGTTGTAACCGTTTTTACGGTAACCTTATTATAGCTTTTTTGACTCTAAAAATCCAGATAAGTACATGCCAAAAACGGGGCCGGACAAAAAGTTCTGAATTAACAAAATCGCATGAAATCTTTCTTTTAAAAACGCTGATTTCATGCGATTTCTTATTTTTAAAATCTGAGAAAATTAGTGAGATTTTGAGTTTTTGCCTAGCTCCGCTGGGTATTAGTCATTAGAGCAAGTCTAATTTTTTCAATTCGCTATCAACTAGGTCAAAGACTGTTTGTAAATCATCTGGGTTCTTGACAAAATCTAGTTTATTGCCATCGATACGAATTTTCGGTGAAACACTGTAATTCTCATACCAATCAGGGTATTCTCCGTGAACCTGTTGATAGTATTCATAGAGCTCAGGATTATCGGCATTTTGTTCAAAGCTACGCCCACGTTTGCTGATCCGCTCCAGCATCTTGTCAAAGGAAACGTCAATGTAAACCAGTAAATCAGGACTCTTCTTAGGCATACCTTCCAATTCTTCCAGCATATTAGCCAGGAGCTCCTTGTAAATATCCAGCTCAGTCTTGGTAACATTGCCATTCTTATAATTGAGGGTCAAAAAAAGTTCATCCTCAAAAATTGAGCGGTCGAGGATATTATTATCAGCCTTGTAGGCCGCCTTGATAGACTGGAAACGTTTATTTAAAAAGAATATCTGCAATAAAAAAGCATACTTCTTGGGGTCTTGATAATAGAGATCCAAAACGGGATTATTATCTACCGCTTCATAGAACACTTGTGTCCCTAAGTGTTCTCCTAAAGATGCCGCCAACGAACTCTTACCAGCACCGATTGTGCCTGCTAAAACAATCAACATCTTACTCCTAATTTATAATATAAAACCCTTAAACACTTCAAAGAAAACTAATTTTAAAGAAGTGTAGGCGTGTTCCATTAACAAGATTTCACGGACAAAGCAAGTCTATCATTTGTTTTTTAGACTTGCTACGAAAACTTCCATTGAAGTTTCCTATGCCCCTGACTAACTCCATTAAGCCAATAAAAAGCTAGCAAGAATTTTTTCCATAGCTAGCCTTTCTTTTGCTTCCATATTCTATCGGAATTGAGAAGGTAATTCAAGGACAAAACCTCTGAAAATGGCTTACATTTCTTCCTTTAGTTTTGGTTTAAGAGGGGAGCCGACCTAAGTTTTAAAAAACTTGCTCGGCTACGAAAAGCACTAAAGTGCCTTTTCTCCCCCTCTTACTTGCTCAGACCAGTCGCCATTATCGGCCGACTGCTCTTCCCGTCGTATGCCTAGGAGCCAATCTAGGTTTTAAAGAACTTGCTCTAGCTAGGACAAGTACTAGAGCGCCTTGTCTGCACCTCTTACTTGCTCAGAGAGCGGGACAGAAATCGTGATTTCAACGAAATCGATTTTGTCGTCCCGCCTCCGCACAGTTGATTAGGATGGCCGCTATCACTTGCTTAGCAAGGGATAAGGACCTCCAATCAACCACTGCGTCAATGTGTCTGATGTTGAAAAAGTAACGAGGCTGGGGCTTTTTATACGTAATCTCCCAAGATTACACATTTTTGTGAGTGAGGGTAAAGTCATCATAGGTGCCTTGTCCCAACCTCTTCGTCTTTCTCACTTTCGCTTGGATTTTAAAAATCCGTAGCCTGGGGCCACGAATTTTTCTTTATTCTTTGTCAGCTTCCGCTTCTTCAAGAGGGCTGAGGATAACCTTAACCTTAGTCACTCGGCCTTCCTTGACCTTGTCATTGATGATTTCCAAATGGTGCTTGCCACTATCCACCTGGAAGCTTTCTTTTTCTTCCTGCGATGGGATATTGCCGACCCCTGTCAAATAGTAACCAGCAATGGTATCGACGTCATCACTCTCTAGTTCGGTTTCAAAGTATTCGTTGAAATCGTTGAGGGTCATGGTACCAAGAACGATATAGGTATCCTGGTCAATTTCTCGAACCTCAACTTCTGCCTGGTCGGTTTCGTCGTCAATTTCACCGACGATTTCTTCCAGCAGGTCTTCAAGGGTAACCAGACCAGCAACCCCACCGTATTCATCCAAGAGGATGGCCATCTGATTTTGCGTGCGACGCAAGTCCTTGAGCAAGTCATCAATAAAGATGGTTTCAGGCACAAAGAGGGGCTCCTGTAAAATACGACGGAGGTTGAGATTCTCAAAGCCATTTTCAAAACCAGCAGCTAGGAGCTTTTTGGTGTGAATGAGACCGATGACCTTATCCTTGTCATCATCGTAGACTGGAATTCTTGAAAAGTTCTTCTTAAGAATCTCTTTGATAATTTCTTGGGGATCATCATTGATGTCCACCATAAAGGCATCAGTTCGGTGAACCATGACCTCACGGGCCATCAGCTCATCCAAGGAGAAAACCCCTTGAAGCATTTCAATTTCATCCTGCTCAAGTGTTTCCTCGCTATTGGTCAACATATATTCAATTTCATCACGAGTCATTTTCTCATCAGCATCGTCAAAAGTCATGGGCGTAATGCGACTGAGGAGGTTGGTTGAGGCCGACAGGAACCAGACAAAGGGGCTGACCACCTTACCCAAGCCAACAATGACTGGTGCTGAGTAGATGGCAAAATTGTCCTTGAGATTCATGGCAATCCGTTTAGGGTAAAGCTCGCCTAAAACAATGGCAATGTAGGTCAGGAAAATCAGGGAAATGATACTACCAGCTGTTTGAGCCGTGGCTGAATTGCCAAACCAGCCAGCAATGACCTTGCCCAAGGAAGCCGATAAACTAGCCCCCTGTAAGAGGGAAATGAAGGTGATTCCAACCTGAATGGTGGACAGAAAATTATTAGGCTTGTCCAATACCTTGACCAGACGAATATATTTTTTATCGCCCTCCTCGGCCTTCTGTTCAACACGGGACCGATTCAGGGACACCATGGACATCTCAGATGCCGCAAAAAAGGCATTCAAACAAGTGAGGACGACAAGTAAAAGCATTTGAAACAGCAAATTCTGACTGCTCGGGTCTTCCATTTAATTCTTTCTCCTAAAAATGTAGATTGCCCCTATTATAGCATATTTTCAAGAGGCGTGACAAAAGTTCGCCTGAGAAATATGGCCTTTATCAGGGGGGGCATCTATCCTGCTCTACCTTTGAAGAGGAAAATGCTACTTCCCAAATTGCAGAACCTAGTTCTCGTTTTTGGCCCAAACCGCCTGATAACTCTAAACTCAGCTTGGCCAATCTGGCCTGCTTCATTAAGAACTATAGAAAAACTGCACCTAGTCTGACAATTTAGCAAAATATTATCCAGCCCCACAAGCCCCAGTCTTTCCCCGATGACAGTTTGCTTTATCAGGGAGGGGACTTGCTTTAGAAATTAGCTCAGACCCCAAGCGCTTTTGCTAATCGCCAACGCAAAGTGCGGAAGAGTTTCCGCTTTAATCAATCCAAACGATGACTAATCGGCTTTTTCAACCTCTTTGCCCAGCGAGACTGGGAGGAAGCAGCCAAATTTTGTCAGGCTAAAGATAAGGATTTATCACCTTATTTGTAAGACCCCCTTTCTCAAATTTTCGGCTCTTAATTTTTCCGAAAAAGCGTGCTACAATGGAGCTAAATTTTCGTCGACAATGACCCAAAAAAATTGGAGGTTGCTATGTCAGTTATTTCAATGGAAAATGTCAGTCTACAAAGACAGGGAAAAACCTTGCTCAAGGACATCAACTGGACGGTTGAAAAGGGGCAGACCTGGGCCATCTTGGGCCTCAATGGGGCTGGGAAAACCACCCTACTCAAGCTCATCATGGCTGAACTTTATCCCAGCCAAGGCCATATCACGATTTTGGGAACCAAGTTTGGTCAGGGAGACATCACTGAGCTTCGTAAGCGCATCGGCATTGTCTCTGGTTTCATCACCGATCGGATCTCCCTCCAGATGGTTGCCGAGCGGGCGGTCCTAACTGGTAAGTATAAGTCCTCCATCCTCTATAAAGATTATGGAGACAAGGAACTGGCTCAAGCGCGAGACATGTTGACTAGCCTAGGTGGGGAGGCTCTGATTGGTCGCAGGCTCTACAGCCTCTCTCAAGGGGAACGCCAGCTGATCATGATTGCCCGCTGTCTCATGGAAGAGCCTGACATTATTATTCTTGACGAAGCGACCGTGGGCCTCGACCTCTTTGCTAGGGAAAAATTATTGAAACAGGTGGACCGCATCACCGATCTTCCTCACGCCCCTCACGTTCTCTTTGTGACCCACCATGCCGAAGAAATCATGCGCAAGATGGACCACGTCCTCCTTCTCAAAAAAGGCCAAATCATAGCCCAGGGTAAAAAAGAGGACATTATCACCGTACCAACCTTGACAAAATTCTTTGACAATAGGGTTTCCATCATTCCCATTGATGACCACCGCTTTTTTATTAAGCCGGAATTGGAGTAAAAAAGCCTTTAGCAGGCTTCAGATTGAAGACAAACCCTCAATTTTCGAGAGTTTGTCTTTTCTTATTTCTAAAATAGATTTATAAAACCAAGAATCCGTCCTAATTGGGTAAAATAAATAGGCCTTTCCAGCCATCATCTTAACTAATTTTTTGAGATTTAAACACGCAAAAGTCAGCCCAACCTTTGCCTCCATTTTGGACTTGCCTTTTTCTCTAGTATATCTCATATTGTGCTATTCTTTAGCAGAACCAAAGACCCTCTCAATACTTTCTTTTCGTGTCTGATAGCGTTGTTTCATGCCTATTTGGTGACGACTATCTTCACAGGTTTCTAGATAATTTTGCCAAATATGACGAGTAATGAGACGTTGGTGAGTCTTGCTTTGTGTACAAATACTTAATAAAGGGCATTGTTCACAAACTTTAGGGGCACTCTTATATTCTTGGTAGCCACTCTTATTCGTTGTGCTGTAAGCTAGGACCTGGTTTTGCGGACAGAGATAACAGTCATCATACGCATCGTAAACAAAATCCTTTGGACGTCACTTATCTTTCTGGCCCTTGGGCCTCGTGTAAGGGAATACTGGAGTGATGTGCTGAGCTAGTAAAAATTTAGCTATCTTTGGATTCTTGTAACCTGAATCAGCGATAATAGAGTCTGGATGAAAGGCTTTAATGTTATCGAAAAGTCCTTTAAAGGCCTGGCTATCATGAGTATTTCCAGCTTGCACGGTATAACCTAATACCCAACCATACTTATCACAACCCGATTGGATATTGTAGGCAAAAACCTCCTTATGGTCACCTTTATGAAACCAACCACTCTCTGAATCAGTTTTCGACACTTTCTTATTTTGGAGCTTTTTTCCATGCTTTTTCCTGTCTTGGTCAATTTCCTTATCTAATTGTTCTGACATGAATTTAGCTTGGACAGCCACCTCTTGGTTAACATACTTGTGGCTGTTAGCCGCTGCCTTGATAGGAGTGCCGTCTATGAAGATTTCGCTCGTATCAATAAGGCCTTGACCTAGACAGGCTTGAAGGATAGGAGCAAAAATTTCTTCGATAAGCCCAACTTGCGCAAAACGACGGGAATAGTTCTTGCCATAAGTCGTGAAGTGAGGGACTTTATTCATCCAAACCTAATTCCAAAAACCAGCGATAAGCGATATTAACGTCAATTTCTTTGATGGTTTGACGCATAGAACGGATACCAAATAGGGTCTGGATGAGAGGAATTTTGACCAATAAAACGGGATCTAAACTAGGACGTCCTGTTTCTTGACTATAGGTCGTCTCGACTTTGTCATAGATAAAAGAGAAATCAATTGTTTCATCAATTTGACGTAGTAAATGATCCTCAGGAACAAGTTCATCTAGAGACAGCAAGGTCTATTCACCACGTTTGTAGTTGGGGGTTTCTTTGTGAAACATAGAGACAACCTCCGATTATTCTTACATCTATTATAAAACTTTGATAGCTAAAAAAGACGTTAGAAAATCAATTTCTAACGACTTTGTCTTCAGTCTGGGAGTGAGAAATCACTCTCTTTTGTTGCTAAGATTTTGCTAAAATTTACTAATTAAATTCTTTGTTGTAATGTGATAATACATATGTTGCAGAAATAAAAACAGAGGAACTGACTGTTAGCCATGCTCAATTATGATATAATTTACATATTAAAATTAAATTGGAGCATGTATTATGGACAGGAAATATATAAAATTAAATATCTTTCCATTCATTTTGGAGGGTTTATTTATATTAGCTTGCTTGATGTTTCGAGAATATTGTATATATATTAATTTTTTATTTTATATAGTACTGGCAGTATATTTTAAGCAGAGAAAAGATTTTTCAATAAAAGAATGGGGGAATTCAGTTAGAAAAGGAAGCATTTATTGGAAGCAAGTTATGCTTACAATACTGTTCTGCGCTCTTGCTTTTGCATTTACGAATGTTTTAGCTAATATGTTTCCTAATCTTAATAACGGAATGATTAAGTTAAGGGCAGATAATTGGCTCAAGTTAATTTTGTTTATATGCTCTACAATAATTCTACCGCCAATTGCAGAAGAAATTTTCTATAGGAAGAATCTTATATCCTTCAAAAACAGAAAAATCTTGGTTTTAACAACTCTATTTAGTATGTTCTTATATGCTTTGGAACATGCACTTGCAATTTGGGGAATATTTCTATGTATGATATGGGCTTTGCCATTAAGCATTTCCTATATTAAAACTAAGAATATATATGTTACGATGACGGCCCATTTTATATGTGACCTTCTTGTAAACGGCATTGCAGTTGTAAAGGTATGTGATTTTCTACTAAGTTGATTACCCATATATAGATTGCAATATATAAAAAATAGATTGTATCAAAAAGCACATGATTTTGGGCTGAGAAGTCCCTATGATATGTGCTTTTTGTTCTTGAGCGGTTTTGCATATAGGAAGTAGGAAATCATGAAAGTATTTTTCCTAGTGTGACGGAGCCGAAGCAACAAGTAGTTGATTTGCTAATTAAATTCTTTGTATCGAGGACAAAGGCAACTATATATTGTATAATAAATACCCGTTGTGCTAGTTAATCAGGCATAAGCCTTAGAATATTTCAAACTCAGCCCAAATTCATTTTGACTATTTTCCAGCATGAGTGAATAGATGAGTAAAATAGCTTCTACTCTAAACTGTAATGCCCGAAGGTTTCGACAGCGTAAATTCTCAATGCCAAACTGTTCTAAGCTCGAAAAGACGGTTTCAATCGGTTTGCGCAATCGGCTAATTTTATAGTTCTCAAACCAAGAATAGTCCGCCATATTTTTCCTGAGTTGAGAAATTAAGGTGATACCACAATTGGCCAACTCTTTCTTAACCTGCTTGTCAATATAGCCCTTGTCTCCATAAATCAGTGGAATATGTGTTCCAGTAATTCAAAAGCCACTTGGCTATCGTAAACAGAGGCTGACGTTACTACATAATCCAAAGGAAAGCCCCTATCGCTGACTAAAACGGAGAACTTCACCCCGTAGTAGTGAATCTTCTTCGTGGCGTTGTATCCGATGTTAGCGACTTCTGATAAAAGGCTAGCTCTTAGATTACGGATGGGATGACATAAGGCACAGGGAAAACTGTCAATCAGGCCAAATGAAGAGGTCTCACAAAGGGAAGATACCATAAAGTAGCGCATGCGTTGGATGCTTTGGGAAAGGTTTTGACAAATCCGACAAAAGCGGGAACGTTCTGGAAAGTCATTAGGAAAAAGGCTATGACGAATGGCTCGATAAATTGCGCTGGCTGTTCGGCACCCCTCTTGAATGGCCCAGAGATAACTAGCTATAATAACGACATCTGGTTGCTTCTGTGAGTGAACGTTTCGCCGATGCCTCACGCAGTAGGGAACGAAGCGGTCATAAAGTGTACTCACTTTTGTCAGCAAAACTGAAAAAATATCTTGTGTTTGATGTGGATTTGCGAGATAATAGTCTCGGCTTTGCCTATCATTCCCTCATTTCGTGGTTGTTCTGAGTTTATGATAGGTAAAGTTTTTTATTTTGGCTAGTGTTAACTAGCACAACGGGTAGTTAATATCTAAACAAAGCAAGAACTCAGCAGGAACTCCTGTCACTTGTTCCACTCGGACTGCAAGATCTGCATTAAGAAATTTCTTACGATTGAGTAAATCAGATACATGCTTTTGAGATACGCCAATACGTTCAGCAAAATCACTCTGCTTGATATGATGATAAGCCAAAAGTTCCGCCAAAGTATCTGCTGCAGAAGTCACAGCTGGTGCCGTAATTTTATGATTTTTATTTAACATGGCAATGTCCCTCCTAATGATAATCTTCGATACTAATCATGCAGATTTATAAAAATAGTCAGGGTGCCGTACACTTCCTGACCTAATCCTATTTATATTATGACACTGCTGTTATCTTCTTGGTTTCAAAGGCGAAGCGCTCTTTTATCAACTTGTTAATTTGAATAGTTGATTTAATGAAAGAGAGTTTCGCTTTGATGGTATTAAAAGTAAAGTTCTCCAGTAAATTAATAAAGGCTGAATTGACAAAAGAAGTGCTGACATAAGAAACGCCTTCAAAAGAAACCGTCACCTCTTCTCCTGCTCTCAAAGCCTCTTAAACAAGAGTCAAAATCTTTAGTCCCGAAGCATTGTCTGAACAATTGTCTACAACATCTTTAACAATAATTCTTACCATTCGAACTCTTCCTCCTCTTCCCTATTCCACATCTAGACCAACTAATTTTCTCTGTGCCCTATTGGCCTCCTTTGCAATGTAGGTCAGGACAGCCTTAAATTCTTTAGCAGTGGCATTGTCAGATAAGTCTGATATGCTGTAATTGTACTTAGCAACAATTTGGTCAACCGTTTCTTTCTCACTCATAGAGTTCCTCCTCTAAAGTTTTTCTCGTATAATTATTTGGTAATATCAGATTAATGTTTTCCATATCAAAATGGACTTCTTCAATAGTATTCTGATAGTCCTTAATGATAAGATGCACTAAGGTCTCGGGGTGACGAACTTTAACCTTTTCAACATTTTCTCTTGCATGTAAAAATGCATTGATAAAGGTTTCTTTAGGGACTTTTCTCCCTTCTACTCTTTCCCTATCCTTGGTAAATTGCCAAGCAATTTTTGGTTCTTGATAAACGTAAAAAATCACAGCCCTGTAACCATTCTTCAAGACACGTTTTATCTTCTTTTCTGCACTCGGCACAGCAAAAGTCGTATCGTAAATAAATGAGTAACCTTTCTCCGTCAGATACTGAAAAGCTTGCTCAGTTAGCCAAGAACAGGCTCTTTGAAAGTTGCTAGAATTACTACCATTATAGTCTGGAAAGAGGGAACGAAAATCATCTGTATCCAATACAATCATATTTTTGTAACTGTCAGCTAGCAGGCGTGCAACTTCCGACTTACCAGCCCCAGGACTTCCCGCCATAAAGATAGCATCTTTCTTAGGACTCAGTTGCTTATTTCCAAACAAATCCGATAGAATTCTATCCAAATTTTCCTTGGAATAGTCTAAATACTTATCAGTAGACACCAAAAGTCCTCCTCACCTTCTTATCATTTAAGCCATTGTATCACAAAACCCTCTTTTCTTCCTAAACGAAAACAGCACCAAAAATTAGCTAAAGGGGGTGGGTTTTGATACTGTTTTAAGGACTATTCCATCGCTTTGACCTTTTCCTCTATGAAATCAATTTCGTCTTGTGACAAACTGTATTATTGCCAAACTATTTACTTATCATATTCTTCAAAAATCATTTGCTATTGATAATGGAAGGTCAATTCATATCATCCAGAGCAATGTCTAAATGACTTTTAAAGTTTTGAATATTACCTGATACTAAACTTTTGAAGAAAGTAGAGAAGTCCTTAGGCGTTAAAAAGGTAAATTTATATTGAACAGTTTCTCCTCTTTCTTTGCAATAATTATTGATAATATCAAAGTGTCTCACAGCAGCTTTATTTTTTCCCACATTCTCAGTATCTGGATCATGTATTTGTGAGTCATCCTTGATTTCCACCACAACTATATTATTATTTTGCTTAATGAACCAATCAGGATTAAACTCCCCTGTTTTTTGGTGGTTTCCTTTTTTCCATGAATAATCAATATTATAAAAACTCATGTCATCTGATTTCACAAATGAATCAATACTGTTATTAACTTCTTTATCTTCTACTAATTTTTTTAAAAACTCTGTCTCAGGATTCCCAGTAGTCACAACACCAAACTGAGGTGTCTTAAAATTATATCTATTTTCAACAGGGTTTTGTCTATATCCTTTTGATAAATCTGAAAGCTCTTTAAATGTTTCTAAACTGCCATTATCTTCTGATAAACTATCTCTTAATTCAGAACTATAAAATAGTACTTTATTCTTATGAAATCCTGATAAATCTGTAGTATTTTTTGGCAATTGTTTGGTAGATATGTATTTATATTCTGTAGGATCTATATCATAACTAACTACTTTAGCTGCATCACGAAAAATAACATTCATTGAAGTTAAAAATCTATTTTTTAAGCTCTTAGTAATATACTGATTGCCACTATCTTCAAGGGACTTCTCTACCATTTTCTGAATTCTAGAAACTGGCCATAATTTTTGATACTCTCCAGCATACTCTTTATCCTCCAAATCATCAAATCGGCTATATAAAATATTAGCCATTTGAAGTGGAGTAAGAGTTTCATGTTCAAAACTTGTTTCAAAGTTTCTCTCTGTCTGAGTCTTTATATCAGTCAAAGTAACCTTACTTTTTCCTAATTTATCGTCTGTTGGTAAATTTACTCCTTTCTCCCAAAGTTTATAAGTTCCCATCTTAGGATAACTTTTAGCATCCTCTTTGGAAGAGTATGTCACATTCAACAAATCAAAATGATATTCGGAATCTGGATTTATGCCTACCGTCAAGCGCTTCCTAATTTCCAATACTTCATTTACTAATGCTTCAACATTAGCAGACCATTTTTCATGATTGAAAACCGTCACCTTTGGTGTTCCCCAGCTGTTTTGCCAACCGTCAGGAATTCTCAATCCTCTTCCTAAAACCTGAGCAATTAAAAGTTTGGAATTAAAAGCCCTTTCCTCGTCAGGGACAATCTGAAACACTCTTTTAACATCCCAACCCTCGGTAAGCATGGAGACACTAAAGATAAATTCAACAGGATTTTCTTTCTGGTTAACTTTTCTGAGCTTCATTCTATCAACTGCTGCTTTAGCTCCACTATGGACAGATAGTACAACATTATCAACTTCTTCATCACTGAGCTGTCTTTGCTGTTTCAAAAATTTTTTAAATTCTCTAGCTTTGTTATCCGCCCCTGTCTGTCTGGAGGTTACGATGATGGTAATTGGTTTGATTCCAAGTTCACTCGGCAGTCGTTTAGCTATAGTATCATGAGAATTTAAAATAACTTGCCAACGCTCGTTTTTGTCCTTTGGAATATCTTCTTTTGAAATATATTCTATATCTTTTACAAAGCCTTGCTCAATGGCATCACGAAGAGAAAAACGATAAATAACATTTGAAAAATAATCATTATTTTTCTTACCTTTATAGGGGGTACCTGTCACGCCAATAATATATTTGAAATTAATGCCGTTATTCCTCTCATCTTCTATAAAGGATTTCCATTGATTTGATTCAGAATAGTAAACATGGTGAACTTCATCATTGAGAACAAGAGTAGTCTCACCATTGCCTCTCAGGCTGTCAACAATAGAATTTCTAGTCTCTTGAGCTTTGTAGATAGCATCCCTATTTTCAATAGCAATAGAATTTTCTACAAGCGTGCTATCGCCATTTAAAATCTGTGGTGGGATAAAGTTCTCTCCCAATGTCTTTAATAATTGTTGATTACCTAATAAATCCTTAAACTTTTGTGTTAGTTCACTTTCAATAGTTAGACTAGGAACCAAAATTAAAACACGATTGACTTTCTTAGTTGCTAACATAACAAGAGCTATCCCAAACATGACATAGGATTTCCCTGTACCAGTAGCTAAATCTAAGGTTGCAGATAATTTATCTGATAAATCTAAATCATCCTGCATTAATGAAAAATTGTTACTCCAACGTGCTTTTATGACATCATTAGTATTAAAATTCTCTTTAGCCAATGCCGATATATTTTGGTACTCTCCAGAATTTAAGAAACGCAAGGCAGTTTCTGAAGCTTCCTGTTGGTATGTTCTTTGTCCGAACAGTAAATCAAAAAAATTTTGAAAGAAGCCTTCATCCCAAATTGAGGGATTCACATTTTTACTAACTTTTAAAACTAGATCACTTTCTTTGTATTCCATTTAGGCCATTTCTCCTCTTGTTGTTATGAATTCATTCCCAAACCTATCAATAAAGATATACATCGCTTGACCATCGATATTACTTTCATCAAAAGCAATTGAGTGTTCATCATCGAAATCATTATGATAATAAACCTCATCCATATTAAATGCTTTACCATCATAGGATAAATCAATTAAAAGCATTGAAAATGCTTCAAAGCCATTAACATTATCTTTCCCTTTTAACCGTGAGAGCGACTCAAACGACTTGATGGTCAATTTTTCTCCATCAACTTCAAAATCAACCTTAGGCTTTCTCTTAAAGTCAAAACCATAAGCATCTACAACAGCATTAACCGAGTCTGTGCCATCGGCTTGGATGGTTCCTACAAAATTTTCGGTAAATTTCTGATACATAGAATAAGGAACTCGGAGAATATTAAAGATGGTATCCCATTGCCCATCATTATCAAATTCATCTACAGCAAAGGTGAATTGTCCTTGTGGAGCAATGATGAAGACTTCGTCTGGAGCCGTACTTCCTAATCGTAAATAAATTTGTTCTAAGGTACCTTCCGAAATTTTTGCCCCTAATACCTCTAATTCATTAGGAGAATAGACCTTTACCAACGAACCATCCTTGATACCATCAAAATCAAACCCTTTGATAGTTTGATAAGAGGGATAAACATTATATAATGCCATGGCGAACTGCTTCCATTGAGTGCTATCAAAAGAATTTAATTTGTCATTATCATAAAGTCCCGCATCATATACTGTAAATCCTTTATAGCTTTCTAGCCCTAAAATTCTTTTTTGAATGGTGTAGATAGACAGTATACCTGCATCAACTGTAATCCATCGTCTGCCCAATTTTTCAGCAACAGCCGCAGTTGTCCCAGAACCACCAAAACAATCTAAAACTAAGTCCCCTTCATTGGAAGAAACCTTAATAATTCGCTCTAATAATTTTTCAGGTTTTTGAGTTGGGTAACCAACTCTTTCTTTAGCTTGAGAGTTTATATATGGAATATCCCACACATCACGCATTGTTGACCACCTATAAACTCCATTGCTATCTTCAAAAAATTCTGTATTCGAACCACCATAATTGGTTATACCTGCTTTCCTCCCTTTAGCCTTAGTATATGATTTTTCTTTTAGTTGATTAAATATTCTATGTTCTGTTTTTGAGTACAATAAAATATCGTCGTGTTGCTTATTAAATTCTTTTTTCCCTCCTGCTCCTGTACGATAAGACCATATAATGTTATTTATAAATCTTCCTTCTCCAAAAACTTCATCCATAAGTACCTTAATATAATGTGCTTTATGCCAATCCAAATGAATATAAATAGATCCATCATCAGATAGTACTTCTCGTAACAAAATGAGACGTTTTCTAAGCCATTCTAAAAATTCTGCGCCAGCTAATTTATCAGAGTAAGCTTTTGCGTCCTTATTTGAGAAGTCTTGTTTAGTGGCAAATGGGGGATCAATATAAACTAGGCGAATCCCGTCCGTCCCATCAGCATTTTTCAACTCTCCTCTATGTTTCATTTCTACAAGAGTTTTTAATACTTGAAGATTATCACCAAAAATAATTTTATTGAACCAATCATTTTCAGTAGCTTCACCGAATCTACGATTTTCTTGCAGAGGCGCAGCGAAAGTTTGACTGATAATGGCCTGCTCACTCTCTTTTCCATAGTAAGTCAGTTCATATTCCTTACGAGACGGCGGAAAGAGAACACGAGCAAATTCAGTAGAGACCTCATTTCCGTTCATAACCTCTTCTTGAGCCTGAGCCAGAAGCTCCAGCAATTGTTTTTGTCTAATATTATCCATAGTTTTCCTCTGTTAAGAGAGACTGTTAGGATTCCTTTGTTATGAATATAACAAAGGAGGCTAGCCTCGCTTCTTGTTTTTACTTTAAATTGTAGTCTTATTTTACCATATTTGCTTAGTTGTGAAAAAGGGCACTTCTCTGTCATTTCCAACATTCTACACAAATCCTATTTGACTTTGCAAGCTTTTTGGAATCTTAAGAAAATTGGACAGCTGGGTACTTGGGCTTTTCAAAAAGTGGGCAGCTTTATCCCTATATTTTTGAAGATTAAATGACAAAAGAAGAAGTTCACCGGAACTCCTTCTTTTTTACTTTATGTCAATTTCTCCACCATCACCAAAAACGGCGGGGTATTAACCTGATTGAGGGGCTGATAAATCATAGCGGTGAAGCGGGTCTGGTCCAGCTGGCTGATATAATCTAGGACGGCGTTTTTTTCTCGGTCACCGCCTTCATGGCCGTAATAAATCATAAGAGATAAGCGGCCACCGACTTCAAGACGCTCAAGGATTTTTCCGATTGCAACCAAGGTTGTGTCAGGCTTAGTGATGACAGACTTGTCAGCACTTGGAAGGTAGCCAAGATTGAAAATGGCTGCGCGGATGGGCTCGGAGACATACTTATCCAGATTTTCATGACCGTCCAAGATTAGTTCTGCATTGGTGAGATGCTGACTCGCCAAACGTTCCTGAGTTTTAGCAAGAGCCTGTTTTTGCACATCAAAAGCGTAGACTTTTTTGACTAATCCAGCCAGAAAAGCTGTGTCATTGCCATTTCCCATCGTGGCATCAACAGCGATGGCTTCTTTAGCTAAAACCTCTGCCAAAAAATCATGGGAGAGCTGCAAAGGCCGTTTGATCATAAGTTTTCGTCTCCTGTTAAAAATTGTCTGACCCTAGCTTGTTTGTCCTCATCAGAAACAACTCTATCACTAATTCCACTTTGCAATAAAGGTTGTTTACTCTTTACCAATTCTTTTTCTTTATTTTTGCGCAAACTTTCTTCTGCAATTGTTTCATACAATTCAAATCGTAAGGCAAGCGATGAATCATCTAATAAAGCGCTCGTCAATCCAAGGTAAATTGGCTCCCTACTCACTTTCCCCAGATGCTGACTGCACCTTTCAATAACACAGGTAGATTCGCCAATATAGAGCAACCGAGATCGCCCCTCTTTTTCTAAATAAATGCTATATATTCCAGCTTCAACGGCTTGATTAATCTGATTTTCAAAAAATTCAACTCTCAGTTTCATTTTTGCTATCCTTCCACCTTACAGCCCTGATAGGACCCCCGTTTTTCCATTTCACGGTCAATGGCATTGAGAACTTCCCATTTATTGAGGCTCCACATGGGGCCAATCAGCATTTCTCGAGGCGCATCCCCCGTAATCCGGTGGATAACCATGTCCTTGGGAATGATTTCCAACTGGTCACAGATAATGGAGACATACTCCTCTTGACTGAGCAGGTGCAGGCGACCCTCATGATAATCCCTTTGCATTCTGGTATTGGTCATCAGGTGAAGCAAATGAAGTTTAATCCCGTCAATATCATTATCCGTCACACAGCGACGAACATTTTCCACCATCATCTCGTGCGTTTCCCCGGGCAGACCGTTGATCAGGTGGGAGACAATTTCTACCTTGGGAGCTAATTCCCTGACTCGTTTGACGGTATCCACATAGAGCTGATAGCTATGAGCCCGATTAATCAGCTTGGAGGTCGCCTCATAGGTGGTCTGCAGACCCAATTCCAGAGTCACGTGCATCCGCTCTGAGAGCTCCGCTAGATAGGCAATGGTCTCATCAGGTAGGCAATCGGGTCTAGTCCCAATATTGATTCCAACCACCCCAGGCTCATTGATAGCCTGTTCGTAGCGCTCGCGAATGACCTTAACCTTATCGTGGGTATTGGTAAAATTTTGGAAGTAAACCAAATATTTATTGACCTCTGGCCACTTGCGGTGCATGAAGTCAATTTCCTTGTAAAATTGCTCCCGAATAGGAAGTTCCGGAGCAACAATGGCATCACCCGAACCCGAAACAGTACAGAAGGTACAGCCCCCATGGGCCACCGTCCCATCACGATTGGGACAATCAAAGCCCGCATCAATCGGTAATTTAAAAATCTTTTGCCCAAAAATCTTGCGGTAATAATTGTTGAGCGTATTGTAACGTTTTTCCATAGTTCCTATTATACCATTTTCACTTTTGAGACCAAAATTGGCCGACCAGTACAGATGACAGTGGCTAGCTTAAGAAAGTCCCTCAAGAATAATGAAGGAACCCCAGAAAATAGGGCAAGCTTAAGGTGCCAAAGCCAATTTACAAAGTTCTTCAAGGACAGCAAAAAAAGGGGCCTAGCCCCTTAAAATCAAGCTAGAATTAACGAGCTAAAGCCTTCCGAATCCTAGCTTCATGAATCATGATATAAATTAAGAGCAAGGCTGCCAGTCCACAGGCGCTGTAAATAACGATATTACTAGCCACCCAGCCAAATTTGGCTACAAGAATCCCAATCAGGGCCGTGGCCGAGGTTTCCCCAAAGATGTATTGGAAAAAGCCAATGAAACCTGTTGACGAACCGACCGCAAACTTGGGAACGACTTCATTAACCATGAATCCTACCAAGGTCAAGGGGGCATAAATCAGACTCCCCATAATAAAAAGCTAGCCAACTGAACAACAGCGACACAGCAAAAAGCACCAGCATTATGGGCCGAAGACCAGATGGCAAAGATTGTCCCCCGCAATCGTTTGCCCCACCAAAGTTGAATGGTCCGCTGACAGGCTGCTGCCCCCATGCCTTGAGCAATGGACATGATTAACATCAGGGCCATCATGATATAGAAATTTCTAGTGGCCCCTAGACCAATATTTAAAACTGCCGAGACAATGAGACCAGTCGCCAAATAACGAATGGTATTACTCTTATCACTAAGAGCCCCCATAAAGAGCTTGGAAATGGCATAGCCAACCCCGAAGCAAGACAAAACCAGACCAATCTGAGCCGTCGTATAGCCATAAGCCTTCATAATATCGTTTTGCTCTGTTGTAAAGATCAAGCGAATAATGTAGTAGCCAATGTAACCCAGACAGAGAGCTGCCAGAACACCTGTTTGATGCCAACGATAGCTGGATTTTATCCTATGGTCAGGAATCTTTTCAGTCGAGTCCAGTGCTGGTTGTAAAAATGGAAACATAAGAACCTCCTTCTAGCAACAAAGAGAGTCCTCATCTCCACTCCTGAATACGCCTACATTTTAGTCCTTCTCCTTCTGCACTTCAATGTCCCGTTGGGAAATATGACCAAAAAGAAATATTTCTCATTATTATCCAGCGCATGACAAAAAAGAAGTAAGACAGAATTTTGCCAACAAAAAAGATTGTTAGAAACGAGCTAACAATCCAATAAATTTTTCACCTAAACTTTATCATAGAGCAGGTATTTTGTGCTTTTTGGGGGTTTTCATAAAAAATCGCTATGGTCCTGCCATCGATTTTCTTGTCCTACTCCCACTATTTAAAAGTGGCTCTGTTAGAACCTAGATTTCAACCCCAAACAAATAGGGGCAAGCTCAATTTTGCTTATGCTTAAACCGCCACTCAAAACGGAGCTCGTCATAAAATGGAAAGACGAGATTGAGAATCCCATAGCCAAGAACAAAACTAGCTAGAACATCGGTCGGGTAATGCACCCCTAGATAAATCCTAGACAGACCGATTAGTAGAATGGCCAGCCCCAGCAGGAACTCCACGAGGTAGCGAGCATCTTTTCGTTTAATACGCTGGTGAGCAATAATAATCATGCTCCCTACAATTAACATCAGCACCAGGGAATGAGCACTCGGGAAAGAGTAACCCGTTTCCACCACTAAATGCTTAATAGAAGGACGAGGGCGTTGGTAGAGATTTTTTAAAGTGAGCACTAAAACGAGGTCAACAACCCCCATAAAAGCTAAAAGTCCCGCTTCTATATACCATTTTCTACCAATAAAGAAGCCAGCTACCACTACAAATAAAACCAGTAAGGTTGACGAATGCGTGATAGTCCTAAAGAAGGTTGTCAGGGGAGCCGGTAAATCACCCCGAATAGCAGACTGGACAGCTCGGTCAAAACCTTGAAGCGTTCTGGGATCGAACTTGACAATATAACCTAAAATAACAAAGATTAAGGCCGCAAAGCTGGCCCGAATAAAATACTTTTGACGATTATGCATGGTGCTATTATACCACAGCCTTTATAATTTGGCGATAAGGGGCTTGATGACCAGATAGAGCAGATAAAAGCCAAGGGCAAAAATGAGACCTTCCAGCAGGTTAAAAGGAAGCACCATGGCAAAAAGATAATTGGCCAGACCTAGGATAGCCTTAATATCAAAGCCAGCAAACTTGGCATAAAGAGGCACAGCATAGACATAATTTAAAATCAACATGGAAGCTGTTAAAGCTAAGGTCCCAATGAGAGAGCCTAGGATATAGGATTTGATGGTTTGCTTTTTCTTCCAAGTCAGACCCAAGGCTAAGACAAAGAAACCAAGGGCGATATAGTTCATGGGCATACCAATCAGGGTACCAACTCCCCCATTATGCAAGATTAACTTGAGAATGGTTCGCAGGGTTAAAACGGCAAAAGCCGACTTTATATCAAAAATCGCTAGAGCCACCAGAACTGGTAAAATCGAGAAATCCAGTAGCAAGAAATTTGCCCCTGGAATCAGCGGAAAGCTGACATACATAAGTAAAAAAGATACGGCCGACAAGATAGCGATATAGGCTAAACGACGCGTTGACTTAATAGATGTTGACATAAAAAATTCCTCCAATTTGTTGCAAATTGAAGGAGGCTAAGCATTTTTTCAACAAAAGAAAAATCAAGCCGACTAGGTCTATCCCCAGCTCAAAAATCTTTTGTAGCAGAAAAAAACTTGTCTCCTCCCTTCCAGACTTTACTGTCGGTTGTGGATTTGCACCACATCAACCCCGTAGGGTTCGCGGACTTCTGCTTTCTTTGAAGCCGTCACCGCCGGTCGGGAATTTCACCCTGCCCTGAAGACACCTATAGAATAGCAAAAAATGTCCAGGAAGGCAAGAT
This sequence comes from Streptococcus downei MFe28, assembly GCF_900459175.1. Taxonomy (NCBI): domain Bacteria; kingdom Bacillati; phylum Bacillota; class Bacilli; order Lactobacillales; family Streptococcaceae; genus Streptococcus; species Streptococcus downei. The sequence goes on from NZ_UHFA01000002.1 coordinate 1,999,229, forward strand.
TATAAGACTTATACTCTTCAAAAATCAAAACTATCCATCGTTAACTCACTTTGCCGTACCTGCTGAGGAAAGCGAAGCTTTCCCTATTTCCAACCTCAAAAGGTCTCCCAGACCTTTTGAGCTGCCTGCAGTTCGTGCGACGCAGAACAAAGTTGGTCGATTTCACCAATTTTGCGAGGTTAGTAAGGGAGCTAGGCAATCGCTGTGGAGATTGCCGTTAGCTATCAAGCCACTAGAGTGGCTGATAGCTTTGCTCCTTGCCTTGGCTATTTTTGATTTTTATTGAGTATTAAAAACCAGTGACCTTCTAAAATCTCTCCTTCATCCGGAATTTACAAAAAAATGTAAAATTCCCTTGACAAATAAAGTCAAGGAAACTATACTTAATTTGTAAAGTTAACTTAACGTAATTTGGGAGACACATCGTTATGAAGAATCACATTCAACAACTAAGAAAGGCTCAGAAGCTGAGCCAAGCTGAACTGGCGAGCCACCTTGGGGTTACTCGCCAAACCATCATCTCTTTGGAGAAAGGCCGCTACACAGCTTCGCTGGAATTGGCCTTTAAAATCGCTCGTTTCTTTAACCTGAGCATCGAAGAGATTTTTATCTATGAGGAGGAAGAAAAGGATACTTAAATCACTAGCCAATAAGGCTACAAGTCAAAAAGAATTCAAAAATCATTGACCAATTATATGACGCTACAAGCCGCTTACGCACTCCTTCTTCTGGAACCCCTATCGTTTTCAGACGATAACAAGGGACTTAAACTCTTGCTCTTGGGTGTGGAAATGGTCTGCTATGATATTATTTACAGAGCACATCTCTCAAGGGGTTCCAGCCGTCTCGCTCATTACTATCAAAAATTCCACTAATACCATTAAGGAGATTATCATGTTAAAAGATCTACTAAAACCAAATTCTAAAATGTCCAAAAAATCTTACAAGACATACCTACTCATCTATAGCATTAGCCTAATAGCTATTGGGGGTATTATTGCTTTGACCTCCGCCTCAATGACCCAAGATAAATACTTTGGTTATGGCCTAAGTACAGGCCTAATCCTGGGAGCCCTAATCGTAATTTACCGTACCCTTAGCCAAAAGCAATTTGAAAAATTATATTTAGATGCCTTTGATGAACGCAATCAATTTATCAACTCCCTCTGCTATAAGCTTATCTTTGTCCTAGAATTACTTATTCTAATGCTGACCTTCCTTATCAATCTCTATATCCCCCTCCACTTTAATTTTGAAAGAGTCCTGACATGGTCTTTGATTTTTCTGGCTTATGGCTACCTCATCATTCGCACCATCCTTCGCAAACTCGTATAAGGACTTTCAAGGCTAGTTTTTTACCAAAGCCAGCCTCAAGCGCATTCTACTACTGCAATTTTCCTTTATTAAACGATAAAAATCTCGAACCGATTTGGCTCGAGATTTTTATCCTTCTCCCTAGTTTATCTGGTAGGAAATACGGGGTTAAGATTTGTTGTGGCAGAGAAAGAGAGTGGAGAGCCCGTCTCCGCTAGACTACTTTAATTTATCATGCTCATAGGTATGGACTAAATCAAGGTTGGCAAAGTCTTGCTGGCGCAGGGCTTCATAGACAATCATGCAGACGGTGTTGGAGAGATTGAGGCTGCGGACGTGCTGGTCATTCATAGGAATACGAATGGCCTTGGTCACATGCTCCCTCATAAAATCCTCAGGTAGCCCCTTGTCTTCTCGCCCGAAGATGAAGTAATGGTCTTGGTCGTCTGCATAATTGACCTCAGAGTAGGTTTTCTGCGCAAACTTGGACACCAGATGGACCTGCCCCTGGCATTTGTCCAAAAATTCAAGGAGACTGTCATAAAAACGAATATCCAGCTTATCCCAATAATCCAGACCGGCCCGCTTCATCTTGCGGTCGTTAATAGGAAAGCCCATGGGCCGAATGATATGTAAGGGACTATTGGTAGCCGCACAGGTTCTGGCAATATTACCTGTATTGGCTGGAATCTGGGGCTCAAAGAGAACCACATGGTTACGACCTTGGGTCTCATGATAGTTTTCTTGAATAAAGGGTTGGACAACCATACCGTCTCTCCTATCAAAATTTTATTCTAACCTTTACAAAAAAATAACCACACTACTCGGAGTCGAGCTCAGCGAGTAGCATGGTTGGTGGTGGCTCATTAACTTAAATCATAACAGGTTTGATTTAAATCAACGAATCTTTATGATTAGTATAGCACTCTTAAGCAAGAAGTCAACCGATTTTGCCTAAAAGTATGTGTCTTACTTTTTGAGAAAGGGAATAAAATCCAACAATATCAACGGAAACAGTGCTATTTAACTTTTTTGAAAAATTTTATCAAAAAAGACCGAAAACAAATTTTCTTGTCCTCAGTCTTGACATTATCATTTTTTACCTGATATAATGGATTGACTGAGAAAGCAAGGCTCGTTTGCTTTTCTCGGTGGTGTTAGCGTTGTCGCACTAGCACCTTTTTTTGATTTCTTAATTGTCTATATTATAGCAAACCACGACAAAAAACGCAAGTGTTTTTTACATTTTTCTTGCGAATTTCCTTGATTTTAAAGGCCTTAATGGGAGTTGTGAGATTTTTTTGCAAGAAGTCCAATTAGTTTTTTGACCTGCTCTGAGCCAGGACGTTTGCCCCTAATCCAGTCTGTCCTATCTCCTCTCATCTGGATCCATTTCTGGGCACTTCCTGTCATAGCCACTTTTTTATGGTAATGGTCCAGCCACTCTCCCATAAAGAGCTCTCGCAAGGTACCTTCCTCTCGCTCAATAATCATTTGGCTCATGGTATCGGCACCAGCAGGGCTCCAGTACATCCCCCTCTTTTTCATCCTGTAGGTAATCTTCTTATGCTGGGTTTCCATAACGCCAATGCCCTTATGAGATAGACCTCTCAAGTGTGCTGGCTTAGTTTGAGGAAAACGACCTAACAATTTTCGTCTAAATTTGAGGACAGCCTCTAATTCAGTCTCATCCTCAACCAGGCTTTCTAAGGTATCAAAGGCGGTTATTAGATAACCTCGCTTGTGCTCTCTAATTCCCTTGAAAGTCAAGTCTAGTAGCTCTGGAGGATAAGGCTGAAAAAATTGCTTGATTTTCTCATTGAGGTGGTAGCTATCCCAAAAATATTCCACGTGCTTAATACCCAAGGCCTTACCAAATTCTTTAAAGGTAGCCTGACTGTAGCCGTGGCCACCGTCTGAATTACAGATCAAAATGGTTTGACTGGGAAACTCAAAATGATGATAGAGATAGTCCAAGGTCTGTTGTCTAGCCTTGAAATGAGAGGAGGAGATAAACTCCTTTTTGTTTTGGAGTTCATAACGATTAGGGCCGACCTGTTTTCTGCCAGTATGAATGACAAAGTGAGCCAAATCGGTATTATAGTTTTCTTGACTATGGTCAGTTGTTTTAACCATAGCCCCATCTCCTTCCAGATACACCTTATCGGCCACTATCTTTTGAGGAGCTTCATCCTGAAAATAGTCATAATCTTCTTTCATTTGGTGGAGCTGATTCCCCTTCTTAACGGCCTTTAAGACGTTATCTTTGGTCACAATAGTCTGATTGATTAACTCTAAGACCGTCCCAACCTTACGATAGGGCAGAAAAGTAGCTAAGTGGGCCAGCTGATAGACCATTTCCCTAGAAAATCGACTGTGCTTTTCTAACCCCAACTTCTCATCAACTGGAATCCTACACTTACCTCCCTTATACCAACGGTTTCGGCTAAACTCTATTTCACCAAAGATAAAGGTCACCGTTCGGCTAGATTGATTTTTGAGCGTATAATTTTTAGCCCTCATACTAGGAGCGATAAAGTCATCATAATCTTTGACAAATTTTAAAAATTGTTTCTGATTAGCTTCCTGAAATTCCTTGAGTAGTTCTCGTTCATCAATAACTGCTGTGTCCATCCTTGTCTCCTGTTTCTATAATGTCGCCCATTATAGTTGATAGACGTTGTATCATCTTTTCAGCAGGAAAACAATTCCTTAACACATGCTTTGAGGAATAAAAGAAAAAACCAGCTCCCTTTTTTGGGAGCTGGAAATCTAGAAGTTTTTGAAAAAATCATTAAGGAAATATGTATTTGTATTTACATGTTTCGTTTTTGGCTCTTGGATGACTTCTTATCCAAATCTTGTTCGGCCTTCAGTTCCTGGTACATGATGTAGTCCTTGACAATACCATCCCGATGATCCTTGAGAGTATTTCTCTCAATTCTGACCTCTTCAATCTCTTTTTTTAGCAGAGCTGGATCAGAGGTTTTATCGACCTTGGCCCTATCCAAAATTTGCCTGGCCGTTTCTCTCTGGTCGGGTTCAGTTTGATAAGAAACCAAGGCACCAAGTAATTCCTGGATCTGGTGAACTCGCTCGTCCAATTTAGCCAGTTCAGCATCCGTTTCTTTTAACTGCTGGTCAAATCGGTCTTGTAAAAATTCAAACTGACTAGCGTTGGTTACGCCGTTAATGGATAAAAAGTTCAGCTCATCGACCAGGCGATTGAGTTTAGAAATATGAGAGTTTTTTCTCAAAATGAGTTCCCCATTTTTGGCCGAAAGTTGTTTAATCAAGGTACTCCCTTTGATAAAACGGTTCTGTTCAGAATGGTCTTCATTCAAAAAATAAAAGAAGTCATTTTTCTTTAGGTAGGCGGTGAAGTTTCCCTTATCATCCTGGTCCAACATGCGAGATGGTATTGAAACGATTCCTTGGCGGTCGATACCAAAATCAACAGCAACATAGATGGATTGCGGTGTCATGTATTTAACCTGCCAGCTTTCAATCTCCAATTTCATTTCAAAGTCCTGGGACTTTTCATCTTGAAAGTTTTTAAAGCGAGCAGCGATTTCATCTGTCGGAAAACCTACTTGATTTTTGGCCAAGCGTTCCGCCATTTTTTCTAAACCATACTTGCCTTTTTTTGATAAAGTGCGGTCACGAATAGCTCTTTCTTGGTCACGGTCTAATAATTTGTAGGTGACATATTTTCCAGAAGTATCCATAGTCACATTCAAGTCTTTTGCTTTTTGTCTCAAGTCTTCCAGGGACGTGGAATACTTCAATAAAAAATCCAAACGCTCTTTTAAGTCGACTCGCAGACTATTCTTTTGTCGCCAGGCAGAATACTGCGTATAAGAATTTCTCAAATGAGGTTCTAGGATTTTGGCCCCTTGCAAGGCTGCATACTTGTCAGAAATCTTTTCCAAACTTTTCTTAGTGCCCTTTTGCCAGCGAAACTTTTTTAGCGTAACGGTATCTGTCGTATTAAAAATAATATGGTTGTGCAAATGCCCCCTGTCCATATGGGTCGCAATGACAAATTGATGATGACCACCAGTCAATTCCAAGGCGGTCTGTCGGCCAATCTCATGCACTTGTTCAGGTGTTAAATTGTCACTAGGTGCAAATGACTGGATGACATGATGAGCCATGACCCGATTGTCATTGTGTATATCGGACAGATCATCATTTCCTCTAAGTGCATCCACGGTTTTTTTCGTGATGATAAAATCATCATAGGTTGTTTGATTGTCTGATACATTGGTCAAGTCATAACCTGAGACCAACTTTTTACAAACATGACCATCTACCAAATCGTATGAGTAAGCAAAGTCATCTTGACTTTTGCCATCATCTTGTTTTAATGTTTTGGCCTCTTGTGTAATATAGGCAATCGCCCGTTTTAAATTTTTACTGGTCTTAATTTGTAAAACCTTAGTCACGACCATGAACTTTTCCCACCTTTCTTTCGTCAAATTCTTGATAAAGCACTTGACTTAATGCCTTAACTTCTTCCTGCAAAGCCAGCAATAAATCCTTGTCCAATTCTCCAAGCGTATTCGCAAACCGTGCAATCTGGTTCACGTTTTGACCAATAGCATTGACCTCTTTTCGCAAGGCCAACAGTTCTGAATAGTCGACTGTCACCACCTCACCATTGAGTAACATTTTAAGAGCAAACGACTGAAAAGTTTTAAGATTAGCCGCTGAAATTTTCCGTCGAATAATAGCTTCTTCATCATCTGTTACCCGTAATTTTATTTGTTTGTACCGTTTACGTTTTTTATCTTCCATCCGTTTCACCTTTCATCTTGATCCTGGAGGCAGCCCCTCTGAGGGAGGGGGGGCTTTTCTCTTGCAAGCATAGCAAGTGGGTACCCACTTGCCGAAATAAAAAGAAAATGAGCTCTACCATTAGGAAAATCCCTAACGCTATCAACTCATTCTTTTTATGTTTTTGGGAGAACCCAAACCCCTTTTTCGTCTCGCCTTGCTCAACGTTTTTTCAGGTGACAATCGTCACCTGGGGCTGGTCACTTTTTCAAAGTGACCGCTGGGCAAAATAAAATTTTGCCCATAAAATGAGGGTGCACTTTTTCAAAATGCACCCTATCAATTTTTATCATTGCCACCCTTACAAAAGATTTCTTGCGGGTGCCCAAGTTAAAATATCTTGTCGCAAAGTCGTGAATTCTTCTTCACTCATCTGCTTCAAAGTTTCTAAAGTTGTTTGATAATCTTGTGCCAAATCATCCAACTCAGTAGCAAGAAACTCTTGATAATCTGCTTTAATCATGGCTGTCATTCCTGCTTTATTTTTTAAAATGTTGGCTTGGTTAATTGTCTTTTTTCTGTCTAGCCAATCTGACATATCAAACAAGTAACCTTGTAAAACTTGTTCAGTTGTCATCATCTTGTCGGTCACTTCCATGGTTAAAGTCTCCTCCTCTTGTTGGTTGTAACAGTCGTCCCATTGATAAATGAGAACCTTGGCGGGACATCACTTCAAGGTTCTGTCCTCTTTTTTTGAGTCATTAAGGTCCTCAGATTTATCCGACTTAGTCGCCAGTTTTTCAGCCGTTTCTGCCTTAGCTTCTGCCAATGATTGACTAAAAACATCCTTAGGTTTTAAGGTTTGACCTTCTGACAAACTTTTATCTTTCACTTGATATTTGCCTAATTTTTCTTCAATTTGGCCCATCAGTTTTGTGGCTTGCTTTTGAATAGTCGCCAGTTGTAATTCAAAATTTTTCAAACCTTCTGGATTACGCTGCAAGTCCTTCAAGGATGAAAAATGATAATTTTCTTCCTGACTAAGTCCCAATCTGTGACTGACCAAATAGCCAACAGCTTCCGCTTGTAGACTGGCATTAAATTTTGGATGCTCGCCTTCAAAGGCCTTCTTTTGGTTTGAACGGGCCACATCAGACTTGGCCATTTGATAAACAATTTGACCTAAAACATCATTAGGTTTTGATTGCCCCTTTTGGAAATAGATGGTTTGTTTCTCTAAATCCAACTGACTTTTCTTTCCGTTGGCCAAGTCTTTACAATCAATTTTTAGTCCCTTATCATGGGCGGTTTCTTTCAAAATCCGGTAGATATTATTATAATCTTCACGATTTTTTGGTTGCCATTGTTTGGATGGAATTTGGGAAAGGTCTGCCCCCTTGGTTTGAGAAATATCAAATAATTTCTCTGTCTTAAACCAGGTTCGTGTCATGACTTCACCTGTCTTAGGATCCAATTTTGGTTGTCCGTCTTTATCCAAAAGTTTCTTCACGTTTGGGGCCGTAATATAGATTGCCTTTTCTCCTTTTTGAACTTGGCCACCAATTTTTTTCCAGCCGTGATAAGGTTTTAATCTCGTAGCTTGTGGGTATTGAGCCATAATTAACTCAAGGTTTCTAGCGGAATAATGGTCAAGATTTTCCATAGCATTGAGATAGTTTTTAAAGTTTTCAGGCTCGAAATAGCCTTGACGGACATCATCCAATTTGTGATTTAATTCTTCCAGTTGATGCGTTTTTATCAGCTCAGTTATGGCCATATCTCGCTTAGTTTCTCCTGCCTGACGTTTCTTTTCATCGGCATAGACATTAGAATTAGCATCCAAAGGGTCAGTCCCCTGAGCCACTTCTTGGCCGTCTGTGATACCATCTCCATCTGTGTCCGCTGAATAAGGATTGGTGCCCCGTGCCAGCTCCTCTTCGTCTGTCAAACCGTCACCATCAGAGTCTCTAGTCCGCAGCTCTCTTTGACGGTCTGTTTCACGCCTCATCTCTTCTTGAATCAGAGCTTGGTGTTCTAAGGCTTGATTTTCTTGCAAAATAGTCATCATCTCCTTACCATTATCCTTAACGTAAGTATCATTGATAGCCAGCTGCTCTAGCTGGCCATTACGTTCACGATAAACACCGAGGACGGTTTGTTTATCTAATCGTTCTAATTCTTCCCCTAATTGACCTTTTATTCTCATCACTGATGCTGGAATGAGTGCATCCTCTGTATTCCTAAAAAGAACTAATAGATCGCTGTCCTCTGGTGTTATTGCCTTAGACATATCAATATTATGTAGCTTTTCAACATCAGATAGGTCATTAAAAACAAAAGTACCTGTTTCAATTATCTCTGGCAACATAGGCAAAACTTTCATCTTATCTCTACTAGCTTCTGAGATTAAAATAGCATCATAATCACCTCTGCCGTAAGCAAAATCTTCTAATGCTTCAGTCATATTTCGATCAACTGGAGAAACACCAGCTAAGTGTGCAAAGTTATTTTTTCTAAATTCCATTTGTACAACTTCACTATTTCCTTTTTCATCCGAAATGAAATACGAAAGCTTACTATCAGCTATTTCTCTCAAGTACCATTGGGCCGTTGTTTGTAACGTTGGTGCAAATCTATTCAATCTACGAAGCTCTTTTGCATCTATTCCTTTATAACCTGGTTTTCTCGTTTGCACGTTCTCATTTTTAATGGTAAAATTTAATTGAGCGATGGCAGGAAAATCAGGTTGCGGTGGATCCGTAACAGGCTGCGATGCTGTCCTAGAAGAACTGAGTTCTTCTGAATAATCGGAAGTGCGATGAAATTCGCCCGCATCGCTAGACTCTTGGCTTTTGTTAAGAGTCTTTTTTTGGTCTCTTACCAAATCAATCTCCTCCTCACTAATCTTTTCTCTAGGGGCTTCTAAAGCCTCTTTTTCTGTCTCATGAGGGTAACCGTTGACATCCAAAAAGGCCATATCCTCTTGGGCACCTTGGATTGTTTCATGAACCTCACCAGTGACAGGATTTCCATATAGCGGTCTAGCATTTTCTGCCAATTCTTGGTTAAACTGTTCTTCAAAGGGATTAGCTGAGGTGGCTTGAGAGAGAATTGGATTTTCTTCGGTTATTTGTGCCAATGTAAGATAATCCTTTAGCAATAAACGGTCTAAAGACAGTCCTTTTACTAGTCCTTCCTTTTCTGATCCAACATCATAACGCAATTGATCTGTTAAACGCTCACCAGTTTCATCTAATAAGTAAAAGTATGTTTTATCATAGCCCTCAGCTAGGCTTTGGGCAGCATTTTGTGCCAGTAATGTCTGAGTAAACTCTTGATAAGGAATAACGTCACCTTCATGATAGTAATTAGTTAAGGTGGGGTTTTCTGAAAAATCAAAAAGTACTTGTAAGGCTTTTGAAGGCTCTGCCATAGTTTCTAATCCTTTCTCTGCTAGCTTCAACTGCTGCAGCAGCTCTTCAACTCGTTCTCTTTCCTTATCCGTTTTTGGACGGTACTTTTGGGATGGAACCAGGTTTCCTGACTCATCCATTTCCAAGGCAACCTTTCTTAGGCCTTTGACAAAGTAAGTTGTTGGCTGCTTCTGCCACTGGTTAAGCTCTCCAGCCTCTACAAGAGCCTGAGCGGTCGGTGAAAGTGTTACCTGGTCATTTCTACTAGCAATGGCTTCCAGTCGCTCTAGCTCCTTCTCATAGCGTTTAATGGTGGCTTTGGTATAAACAGACTCCCCTTTTTTGGATTTTTCAATTTCTTCTCTGATTCTAGGGATATTACGGACACTCATTTCAAGACCCGTGCCCTGTCGATTGAGCCCCAACTCTTTATTGCGGGCCCGTTCTTCTAGGCGTTCCACCCTTTCTCTCTGTTGCTCGATTTCCTGGTTTTTAGCCACTACTCGCCCATCTAAGCGATCAGCCTTCCTAAAGAAGGCATCACCGCCTCGCTTGTCATTCATGGGCTGGCCGCTGGTCTGCTTGTAATGGTCAAAGACCTTTTGGATGGCTTGGGACTGCTCTCCTTCTAAGCGTTCCAGCTTTCGCCTAGCTTGAGCTAAACGGCTATTATCTAAAGAGGGTTCAGACTTTTCTTGTTTGAGAAAGTCATTCCAGTCCATCTTTTCTTGGCCTTCCTTGACAGGCGGAAGGTCAGAAACAACTGGGATACCATCAGCCTTTAGCTTATCAATAAACTTACGGCCAGCCTCATCATTATCTACGGCCAGAGTGATAAGATTGGCATTTTTACCATCTTTAAAAGTAGTAGTCAAATTGACCAGCTCATCAAGATTGGTCCGCAGCTGTAACCGATTGAGGCTGTGACTAGCCTTACCATCTGTCAGAAGGTCTAGGGTATAATGGCTGATGGTCCCCTTTTTAAGGCCATCCATGGCCACTAAGCGGACATCTTGTAGGTCGTCCTTATGTACCTCATAATAAGACATCAGGTCGATTGGGGCCTCTGCAAAGACTAGGCGTTTAGGTTGGCCCACGTCAATAGAGAATCCTGATAAACCGTCAGAGCGTTTCATGATTTGCTTGAGGTGCCCTCTCTCGTGTATATCAGGATGATTCTCGATGCCTTGGAGACTAGCCCCAACCAATTTGCCATCGAGGGCTTTAGCTTTAAAGACAATGACAGGCTCTGATAGGTTATCTGCCTGGTAGTTAATAAAGTTAGCCTGAGCCAGGTTGCCTGATTGAATAAAGAAATCAATGGTTTCATCTGAGAGGCCTCGCTTATTTTTGAGGTAGGCTCTGGTCCTAGATAAATCCTGACTTTCAGCTTTGGCCAAATAATAAGAAAAAGGCTCAGCCTTTGGAAGGGGCTGAACCTCTATGGTATTAAAATTTCCTGTCCGCAAATAATCCGTGGCCTGTTTAAAAGAGATCTCCTCTCCCGTTTGTTCCTTACGGATTATTTGAACTAGGTTAATCGTGTTCCCCCCTGTATCCCGAGACCACCACATAAACCGATTCATTCTCGGGTTGATTTGAAAGCTGTCATGTTCTTTCCAAACATAATAATTGCCCTTTTGTTGGAGATCCAAGCCGAGTCCTTGAGCCACGGCCACAATATCCATACTAGTATATTGTTTCAATCGTTCTTGAAACTGGTTGGCCAATAATGCTTTTCTTTCTTGCGTTGCTTCTGCCATAAAACTAACCTCCTAATCTTTTTCCTCCTCTGCCAACTCAGGGAATTTCTCTAAAAATTCTGATCGATTGGCTAAAAAGGCCTTAACCACTTTTCTAAAGAGTGCTGCTCTTGTATCTCCAACCGCTCTAGCGACGTTATCAAAATTTTTTAAATCCTCTGGGTCTAAGTAGAGTGATACAGGGCACCGATGGCCCTTTTTTTGTAGTTTCTTTGCCATGTTTTTTTCCTATCCTTCAAATATTATCCTATCCTGCTTCTTCTTCCCAACTGGCCACTAAATCCTGTGGGGATTGTTCAGCTTGGGCGTTCTGAGATGGCCCTTCTGTGCTCATTTCAGAATTCTGGCTGGCCACTTCATCATCAATGGTTGGCGTAGAGGCCGCAAACTGATGATAGCCTCCCCCTCGTTCAAGCACTCGGGACTGATCAGTATTTTGCGTAAATTCTGCGATATCCTGATTCTTCATATCTCGGTAATAGGTATACCAATTAGCATCCCCAAAGCCACTGGACAAATATTTAGCCATCCTATGGTCCTTGACACTTGCCTTTTTATCTCTAAAGACATTTTGCTTAGAGATAAAGAGCAGGGCTTCATCAACCCCAATCCGAGCTACCTCGTCTGGAGTCAATAGTGGCCGCTGCTTAGCTTGGTAAGAGGTCGAACCTGAACGGTTACGGCCACGGCTTTCCGAATAATTCGCCTGCATAATGGTCTGTTGACCAGCCCGCATAGAAAAGTAATTCATGGTTTCCTTGTCATTAGTACCAAGGAAAAGAATGGAAGCACAGTTATTAAAGATGGTTTCCCAATCTTTTGGATAGACTTTCTTCAACTGGCTGATAGCCTGGATAATAATTTCAATGGAAATTTCCCGACTACGCACAGAGGCCTGAACCTCAGTAAAGTTAGGGATAGCCCCGATATTCGCAAACTCATCAATGATGACCCGCACGTGGAGAAGGTCATCAATGGTTAGGCCTTCGTCTTTTCGCTGACCTTGGATAATAGCATCCGCCCCATGAGTCAACTCCTCAAACATAAAGGCGAAGAGTATAGAAGCCAAGAAGTTAAAGGACTTGTTGGTTTCAGGAATTGCAATAAAGACGGCTGTCTTTTGCGTGTTCCAAGTCTCCATCTCCATAGAGTCACTAGAAATTAAATCGGTTACGGCCTCATGGTCAAAGACAGAATATTGGGCACTCATAACCGCAGTGACACTGGTTCTGGTTTCCCCACTAAAGTTACTATTAAACAAATCCCATTGACGGCAAGCATAGTTATCACCGATCCGTTTTTCCAGCTTTTTAAACAAAACCTCTAAGGGACTGGGAATGTCTGGATTTTCCCTTTGAACAATCCGCAGCAGTTGGGCGACTTGGGATAGATTAGGCGTATAGCCTCTCTCCTGACTATCAAAGTAAAGGTAGCCAATCAAAGACCTTGTTAAAAGCAAATTAGCTTGAATCCAGAAGTCTTCCCCTTGATTATTGGACTTCTTCGTTCCTTCTACAATCGCCTCTGTTAGGCGGTCAATATCCAGCTCTGATTTCATGTAGTTAAAGGGGTTGAAGGTATTGGAGTTGGTCATATTAACTAGGTCAAAGACCTTAATTTTATAGCCATTATCCTCCAGCATTTTCCCGACTTCATGAACTAAAAGGCCTTTGGGGTCTGTGACAACATAAGAAGCGTTCATCTGCATAATATTAGGCTTGACATAGTTATAGGTTTTCCCGTCACCAGGTAATCCATCAACTAAAACATTTTTATTTAATTGTTTATCATAAGGCAAACGGCTATTAAACAACCCCATCTGAGCCTTCTTGGTAAAGATGATATTGTTTTGCGGGTCTTTATCCTCGAAGGATTTCATTTCCTTTTTTGTAGCATAGCGAGCTGACCCGCTTTCTTCTCCACGCCGATAGGTTCCACCTGGCGTAAAGCGGAGGTAGAGCACCATGGCTAGAATAAAACCAATGGCAGCTGCCCCCAGGGCAAACTCGGAAGTGTCCCATAAGAAATAAGGTCGTTTCAGAAAATGGTCTAAGGCGTAAGGAAGTTGAGCAAAGGGGTCTATCACTCCCCTTGGTTTGGGAGCAGCCCGAAATTCAGCTACCAATCGGTGGCAGAGGTAAGCAAAGACCAGACCGACAATAACATAGGGCCAAAATTTCCGACGTTGTCTAAGCATCTATTTCCCCTTTCCTTTCATCTTGTCCAGTTTAGGCTTCTTGGCCCCTTTAGACATCATGTTTTTAACAGTATCCTTAGCCTCTTTGATTTGTTCTTTAAGAGGCTTATCCGTCTCTTTCTTGGCCACTTTATCCAAAACCTTCTTAGGGTCTTTCAAAATAGTATTTTTGACCTTTTCACAAGCTGCCTCTAGGACCTTTTGGTCCCTGGCTTTAAACCAGACATTGACCTTGCCATCTTCCAATTCTTCAAAGGCAAAATTGATATGATACTTTTTCAATTCATTTTTCAGTTTGGTCAGGTTAAGTTCACTTTGGGCAAACTGTAGATAAGCCTTATTTCCCTTAGCGTGTTCCATAAAGGTATGGACATCCTTTTCACCAGTTGATAACCGCTTTTCTCGTTTGGCCTTGACCCATTCTGCTGTTCCTTGAGCCAAGTAGGCCATCATTTTAAAGAGTTCCTCTCCTGTTCGTAGGCTGACCTGAGTAAATCGGTTCGTTATTTCTTTTTGGTCCATTGAAAAACCTCCTCATACAAAAATAAAAAGGGCCTAAGCCCTTGTAAAAGATTATTAACTTGGATAAGCGGATAACTTAGGAGCTGTCGTCACTTGGTAACCATAGTCCGAAGACTTATCATCCTTGACTGTGAAGGTTACCCGTTCGGTTGAGACCTTACCGCTATCATCTTTGAGGCCACAAACATAGGTCACGGTGTACTTGCCATCTTTGGCCTTTATACTTTCCATCAAAACACTGGTAGGTGTTTTGATGTCTGTTTTTAGTTTGGCCTTATCAATATCAGGAGCCGCATAGGTCTTGATTTCATCGGTTTGGTTGAAATAAGCTCCTAGGAAGTAACGGCTAAAGACATCAACCCCGTGTTCGTCAAAAGCATTAACCTGGACGGTTTGACTAGATTTAGGTTGGCCAGTCCCAGTCTTAGCGGCTCTTAGCTTCTTGGCATTCTCAGTGCTGATAAAGAAGCTCAGCAAACCAAGCAAAAGAGCCAGACCAATAACGGTCCCTTTTAACATTGTCACTAAGAAGCTAAAGGGACTTTTGCGAGGAGCTGCTGGCTCTTGTCGGACAGTTTTTCCCTGGGAGTGTTTGGCTGGAAGGTTTGAGCTCTTAGAATCTCCACCAGGCAGCAAGCCTGATAGTAATCCCTTTCGAGGTTCAGCCTGCAGGCCAAAGTTGGCCAAGGCCTCCTGATAATTGGTGCCTTCTGGCATTGGGAAAACGAGTTTTGTCTGATCAAGGATGTTGCCTTCCTGGTCTACCTGTTGCAAAGTCAGCTCCGTGGTAATATTCATCTGTAGGCAACGGTTTTCCTCGCTCTCAAGGCCAAGTAAAAGGGCATCACGGTTAGGAAATTCTTGCGTTTTTCCATCGATAGAACTGGTGTATGTAAACATTAAGCCTCATCCCCTTTCTTGAGTTGGTCTTTGTTGGTTTCTAAGAAATCTTTTAGGTCTTCCATCGATAGGCCATATTCTTTTAAAATCGCCTGTTGTTGTTTGATTTCTAGTTGGCTAAGTTCTGCCTCTAGGCTTTCAATCCGCTTTTGGGAGGCCGCAACCTTTTCCTTGTGCTTAGCAATTTGAACTTGCTTACTAGCAATCTGTTCTGTCAAGGATTTTTTCTTGCGGCGGGGTTGGTTAGCTTGATTGTTAAAGTCTGTCATTGTTTTTCTCCGTTTCTAAAATGTCTTAATCGTTGTCACTATCGGTATTGGTATCCGTGGTACTGTCAGCATCACTTGAACTTGAGCTACTAGAACCTGGAATTACCGTTCCATAAGAGAGGGTACCGTCACTACCACCACCATTGGAAGAGTCCGCAATCAAAAGGGTAGACATATCATTGAGCAGGTACTTCCCGTTGGTATTGGTATAGCTTAACTTCATGGTTAATTTATTGTCAACGTCAAGTTGAGCATCCTTCTTAGAACCCTTGGTCTTATAAATATCATTGGTATAGCGGACCGTAACAATAGCCGTCTTATCCGCCTTATCAATATAGATTTGGGCACTATCAAATTTGAAATTTACCACATAGCCCTTATAGGTTTGATTGGTAGGCTCATCCTCTTGCGAAATCGTACCATTATAGAGACCATCCGTCATAAAGGGTTTATAGCGGTCTCGGTTTTCGCCTAAGTCCTTCTTGGTGTAGTAAGCTATCAAAAACTGTTTAATATAGTCATCGGTCAGCTCTGACCCTTGGGCCATTTTGTGGCTCTTTAGCTGCTTGGTTTGCGTTGTGCTTCCTTTATGGCCAATCTGACCAAAAGAAAATCCCAAGAGAAAGACCACGATAACGGCTACAAATACGCCAACCGTCTTGAAAAATTTAACTTTCACTGTATCAATCATATATACTTTTTCCTTTCTTTAGTGCCCTGGGGGCATGGTAAAGCTATAGTAGCTCGCATTCGCCACCACTCGATAATGGACCTGAGACTGGTTGCCGGCATAGTTGAGTTCAGAGACTAGAAAAGTCCCATCATCGTTGACGGCTTCTACGAAGCTAACATGTCCGTAGTCTGCCATGGTCGAATCAAAACCACCAGCCGTGGACATAACTGCCCCGACTTCTGGTTTTCCTGTAGCTCGCCAACCATATTTACTGGTTAGACTTCTGACCCAGTCTTGACCATTCCCAAGATAATTATCAACATCAATATTCCAAGTTTCATGTATCCGATTTTTAACATAGAAGGTACATTGACCTTGAAGATAGATATTACCTGGGTAACCTGTAATACAGTTTTGACTTGGCTGCGACCACTTCAATTTAGAGTCATAGCCAGATGGTAAACCAAAGGATGAGGCCTTGGTGCCACCAGGGCCCGAACCTGTTCCTGAACCGCCATCCTTTTTAATGGAGCCCTTAAAAACGTCGTTCCACTTTTTAGCGTCCTCTTGAAGCTTCTCGGCCTTTGTCTGCCCATCAGACAAGGCCACCCCTTCATAGTGCTCAGAAAAATAGAGAGCAGCGGCTCCAGAATCCTTGGCCGTTCGAAGGTAGGTCTTTACTGGACTATAAGCTCCAGCCAGTTCCGCCTTCAGCAAAGCCAACTCAGTTTTAGAGTCCAGAGTTCTGCTCGGAGCAGATCCCCAGCGGTTCCCATTGATTTGACTGGACCAGCCCGACCACTGCAGGTAACCAGCGACTCCCCCTCCTGGGTTAACCGCTTTAGGATCTAAGCCCGATTCCCTTTCGGCAATGGCCAAAACAGCCGTTGCCCCTTCCAAGGTGGCCCCTTCTTCTCCCATCATATGATTGAGAATATCAATCGCATCCTGAGCCCTCTCTTTCGAGATATTAGCTTTTTGAGCGACCTGATCAGCGCTCAAGCTGGTCTTCCCACCGCCAGCCGTTGAGCCTGACTTGGTTTGTTGGGTGTATTTGACAAACTGGAAGTAAAAGCCAGGGTTCATCAGCATCCAAGACTCTTTATCATCCTTCCTGGTAAAGACATAGTCTTTCATCGAATGCTTGACCTTAACTTTTTTCCCCTTTTCCGCCGTTTCATACTTTTTAGCGTAGGCAACCCGTTGGCCATTAGCAACCTGGCTATCGGTTGATTGGCCAATTTCATCACCAGTCTTTATCTTGTCACCGTCTTTAACTCGGACCCCCTTTACACTGAAATACATAAACTCCGCATTTTTCGTTTTGATAACGACATTATTTTTGGACTTTTGCTTTTCAGGATTGTCACCTTTTAGGTCGGTGTTGGTCAATTCAACGGTGCCATCCATTACTGCGTAAAGTTTAGTATTTTTATCACATTGGAGGACCGTATCCGTCTTAAGCTCCTTACCATAATAGCCGTACCGCTCATTGATCGTTACGGTTTCTTTTTCTTTATCTTCCTCCTTTTCCTTATCAGACTTGTCTTTGTCTTTCTTCTTATCCTTACTATCATCAGGCGGATTGAAAGGATCTTCTAGCTCTTGCATATTAGGATATTTCCCGACTTCCTTTTGATTATCAAGAATATCCTTATAGTCATCCAATTCATCAGAGTCCAGCTTAATCCACTTGACATCACTATTCTTACCATAGAGGTCCGCCATGGTTTTAGGATTGTCAGGGTCCTTATACATATTCTTCCAAATATCGTCCAAGGCATCGTAAAAGTGATTAAAGTGCATAAAGCCAGCGATTTTCCCACCTCGGCCATCATCCCAAGTGGCATCAGGTTCCCACTCACCACCGTAGCGGTAATTCATATAAAGAAGCACAGAGTCAATGTCGGTATAATACTTATCATCGCCTGAACTCTTTTTAGCATCCGTTTGGGAGATTTGAACCCAAGACTGATTAAGCGTGTACTCTGTCTGCTGGACCACGTTGGTAGGGAAGATAGCCGTCACCAGGATAACAACCAGTAGCAACAAAGCTCCAATCCCAGCCACAAACCAAGAAATAGGGTTAGAGAAAATAGCAGCCGTAGCCGATTTAACAACCGTCCCAACGGCTTGAGTAGTAAATTTGGCAAGAGCTCTCGTCCCTTTATAAGCCGTCTTAGCGGTCCAGGCAGTACCCTTGGCCGCATACTTTCCCGTCCGATAACCAGCCTTTGCCGTTCTCTTGGCTTGGCGGACGTTACGTCGAGCTTGGACAACAGAGCCTAAAGTATCATCCTGGCTAAGAGCACTCTCTAGACCATAACGGGTCGCTTGGCGGACACTGGTCTTGGCCCAACGGCCAACCCGTTGTGTTTTGGTCGGATGGACCTTCTTAATTTTCTTAGAGGTCTTTTTAGCAACTTTCTTATCCTTTTTGGCCTGGTGTTTGGTTGCCTTAGCAGCCTCAAGTTTCTCAGATGATTTCTGGTCCCCTACCTTTCCAAAGGTCTTTTTGGCCTCAACTTTGACATTTTCCTTGGCTTGTTTAACGACATTTTTAGCTTCTCTGTAGTCCGCCTTAGCTTCCTTGTAATTAGCCTTAGCCTCTTTTTGGGCAGCCCTTGGTTTGAGTTGCTTTAGTTCAGCGGTATTTTGCTTAACCTGCTTTCTGACCGAGGGGCCTTTCTTAAGCAGCTCCTCTCCTGACTCGTGTTCAGCCAAACAATCATCTCCTTTCTTTGTACTAGCAAGCCTAAAAAAGTACTGCGTGACCACAAGACTTAGCCAACTGGCTAAATCCTCTGATCACACAGCACTTAGGCTGTATGGTGATTAGTTAGATGGGACAGCTGCATAAGCATCTGTCTCTAACAAATTAAAGAGTTGGGTGTTCTTAGGAATTGGATTTTCAAATGGAACGACAACATCACCCGCAATAATTAGGCCAGTCCCTTTAGCTTTCGGTTTGAGGACATACTTCTCTAGCTCTGGGGTTAGTGAAGTAATGGCACTCTTGAGTTGTTCAAGTGCATCTGGCTTTTGCTTTAACAGAATAATAAACTCGCTATTTTGGAGGAGCTTCCGACCTTCTGACCTCTCCAGCAAGGTTTCAGGGTGCTGAGTAATTCCCGTAGGAATTGCCCCGTATTTCCGTACCCGTGCATAAAGGTCCGTAAAGAAGGCAGCCTGGTTATCTGTCTGAAATTGATATTGCATTTCGTCAAAGAATAAGTGAGTGGTTAATTTTCCTTGATTATCAACAACTTGGTTCCAGATATAGTCTTGAACCACCATTAGAGCAAAGGGCTTGAGCTTCCCAGTTAGTTTTTTCAGGTTGAAAATGATGAAACGGTTAGACATATCTACATTGGTTTCATAGGCAAAAATATTTTGCGACCCAATCGCATAAGATTCAACCTTTTCAGCCAAATCTTGAGCCCGTTCTCCAGGCTGTTCGGATAGAATTTTATACCAGTCCTTGAGAGTAGGTGTTCTATCTGTCACCTGTTCATAGGACAGACGAGTGACACGGTCAATCAAGCTAATATCGCCATCCTCTACCTCTTTCAGAATGTTTTCAAAGAGTCCCATAATCAGATTGGATTTTTGACCAATCGAATCCACATCATCAACGGCCAGCTTGTCCGCATCTGGCAAATCCATCACGTTTAAATGAGTAGCAGACCCAGGGTAAATATCAATGATTTGGGCACCAAAGGCACGTCCAATTCCCGTATATTCTTCTTCAGGGTCAACGATAACGACCCTGTCCCTAGTGTATTTGAGCAAAGTAGGAATAACTTCTTCACCCTTTACCGTGAAAGACTTCCCTGAACCAGAAGACCCAATGACAACACCAGAAGCCGTGTTTAAATCCCTCTGCCGATCAACCGTAATGATATTATTAGAAATTTGATTCTGGCCATAGTAGACAGCAAACGGGCTATCAGATTGCAGGTCAACGTTGGTAAAAGGAATTTGCGTTGCCAGGTTAGAGGTCGTATAATCCCGAACAGGCTTGATAAAAGCGGACTTAACGTCTAAATAGTTAACCCCAATTGGTAGAATAGCATTGAGGCCATCTTCTTGATGATAAAAGGCTTCCTCAAATTCAACCATATGCTTACGACCAGCGGATTTAACCCGATTAGTGAATTCATCCAATTCTCCTTGACTGTCTGCCTTAATAAAAACTTGGATAGCTCCTGTAAAAATCTTTTGGTCGTGCTGCTCAATTTCTTCCTTCCATTTTTTTGATTCCTCTGAAACAGTCTTAGCTTTACCAGAGCCTGCCAATTCATTAGAAACACCCTTTTGGGCGGCTTTCATTTGTGCTTTGATTGTGTCCATATTGGCCCCAGCTTCCGCAGTATTAATTTCTTTTAAAGCAGAACTAATATCCTTGGGTTGGGCATGGATTGAAATGGCCAACTCAATCCCAATGTCAATTAAGGACTTAATCAGCTTATCGTTTAGGAAGGAGGGATAATCCCTAGCATAAAGAACTCTTGCCATTCTTTTATTTAACAACATATGGTCGCTTGGAAATTTAAAGCGACCAGGGGCAATAAAGGATTTTGTCGTTAATCCAGATAAGGCAACGTCTTGATAATTGACATTAAGATAGGGATTATCCCGTAATAAGTCAGAGAAAATATTTAGTCGCTCAGTCCCATTGAGTGGACTAATAGGGACATCAATCGTTTGAAATTGAGTTTCAAATGATTTTTGAACATCATTTAGATTTCGGTAGGCTTGCTTACGATCTCTGGCCTTGGTGCTAACCGTGATAAATTTTTCGACCTTAAAGTTATTCTGGTCTTTCGCAAAACGAGAATTGATAAGGTCGTTATATTCTTCACGATAGCTATCATACCCATCACCTTGCAAGTCATAAGTGATATTCTCTAGCATGGTTGAAGGGACAGGACGATTGAGAATGAGTAGCTGATAATGGTTTTCTGGATCTAGCCCATTCAAACAATAAGCATAGTAGTCAATAATATCTGAACGAGTTTTCTCAGTCGCTGTAATATAGTTGGTATCTCCTAACAGATAAGTTTTAGAGTAAGTTTCATCTGCCACGTGCATTAGGCCATCTGCAAACTGAGAGGTATAGCGAATGGTATTTTGACTGCTAGGTTTCATGGCTCGTCTCAGTTGTTTCTGCCGTGCTTTTTCCTCCATGCTTAATTTAATCCCATTCATGGACATTTTTTGATTGAACAAATTTATCATTAAATCCCTCACTTTCATATTCTGTCATATAAGCTCGTTCTTGAATGGTAAATTGAAATTTAACCCATTCAGTAATCTTGCGATCCCACTTAAACCCAACAGCAACGAATGGAGCCGCAATAATGACTCCAAGATAAATAAAAATATCAGGCCAACCCGCAATGGACATCCAGGCAGCTAAACCACCATAAAGTAGAACTCCTACTATCATGACTACCATCCGCCATGTAAACGGCCCTATAATCCCCCGTTCAAAGCCGTCTAATGTTTTTAAAAAATTAGACCCTAACTGGTTCATTAGTAACCTCCTTCCTTAAATAAATAGTCCGTGCCTTATCCCAAGCACTTGTAAAGTCAATGGGAATTTCTTGCCCTTTCAACAAATTACTAAAGCCATATTCATCCAATTGAATATAGCCATTTGTTCTAGGAACTTGGCTAACGTAAATAGTCACTTTCGAAGACTCCTGAGAAGAGACAAGACCTTTTAGTTTAACGGTAACCTGACCCTTTTCTCCCAGAGTTTTAACATCTGCCTCACTAAGGGTAAAATGGTCATTTAGCTTTACAGGTTGCTTTGGCTTTGGACCAGTGGCAACCTTTTGTGGTGCTGGCTTAGCCCTTGCATTAAACAGGATAACCGCACCAATCACTACCACCCCTACCCCCAATAAACACCAAAGCCAAATTGCTTTTGACATCTTGACTTCCTCCTTCCATCAAAAAAGCCCATCTAGTATCTGACTACTAAATGGGCATGGTAGTTTAATCCTTATCCTTTTCAGGAGAATAGGGACCATAAAAGGACTTCACGATACCCGCTCGCCTCATAGCATCTTCGTATGCCGAGCGAGCCAATTCAGAAGCCACAATCGTTCTAACTCTAAGACTCCAAAGTTCATCCTTGGCTTGAGCTATAGAGTTATCCAGGTCTTTATTTCGCCTTTGATAGTCCCTTTTTCTTTTTTCTAACTCTTCAATTGTCATCTGATTTCCTTTCCATCAAAAAAGCAACTCTAGGATTTGAGTTGCTTAATAACCATAAGTTGAATAATCGCTTCCAGAAACCACGACTTTTTAAAGTCGCAATAGTTTTCTTCTGGCTCTCGCTTTCTTTTTCTAAGGCCTGTTTAGTCTTGTCAATCGGATAATTCCAAGGGTCCTCATCAGCAAGCCTCAATGCTTCAAAAGCATTAACAACCCGTCTCTTACCATCAATCGTTTTAGCCACCGCATAGAATTTTGAAACAGCTATAAGAGCCTCCTACTGGTTTAGTTCGCTTGGAATAGGCTCTTGGCGGTACGTTGAGAACCAAAGAGCAAGATAATAAATGTAATACATTTACCCAGGTAAGCAATACCACTAGCAAGGTTACCCAAAAAGCTATCTTGACTAATATTCATAACCGTATCCGTTTTCAATCCTTGCCAGATTAAAATCAAAATAATAATAATAATTGCTTGGAAAGCAATGGCCATTGTTCGCTTAAAGAAGTTGACTGCAATCGGACGAGTACTATCTGCCATCCAAAACGCTATCATTAAAGGAGAAACCGCCTTTAACAAGTACAGTTCAATAAATCTAAGGAAGGCGATTATCTTAATAGATAAGATTGCCGCACCACCAAATAAAAATGCCATTGCATTTATAGCATTTCTTGCAGCCCAATTTCCTTTTTTGAGGGCAGAATAAGCGAATTTAACCTCTTGAACATCTGTACCAATATTGGTAGCTAATTTATCAAAAAACCATAAAAACTCTTTAACAAAATAGCCCGAATAAATCACTAGAAAGCTAGCAATCACATATTTTATTGTAATCTCAACTAATAGTTGGATAGTTATAATACCATTTTGGTCCTTTAGATACCGATACCAAGACAACATCTCAACAGCCATTAACATCGTAATGATGAGCAACCCAACTGTTTGAAACGATTTATTGACCGTATTTATGGCTTCATTTACTGATGGACTATAAGAATAAAGTGACTTTGTTAAATCTCCTGCAGTATCTTTCAAACTATCACCCCTTTCAAGGGAATAAAAAAAAGCCTCGATAGGCTTTTACATATTAGACTGTTTATTGTAGTTTGAAAAAGTAAAAAATAAGGCAAATATGACAATTAGAATTCCAATTAACCAGCCATCAAATGATTCATGGGGGAAAAAATTAGGAAGCAGAGAAGAACTCTGAAAAACATTTTTTCCAAATAGCAACTCACCGAACCACTTGATAACACCAGGAACATCATTCGGGTTCTCTATGTTAGCTAAACTTAATCCAATCGCTAAAGCAGCCAGAAGCACTAGCTTAGCAACAAACCAGATCACAAATACACCAATACCAGCCTTTATCAGATTAAAGAAAAACCTGATTAAATAAATTGGTGTACTTATAATGATTAGGAGAGTTTTCCAAAACCAGCCTAAGCTCTTTGAATTCAGAGCTTCCCAGCGGGTCTGAGGGCTAGGCTCAATAGTTTCATCAATGGTTTGGCTTTCATCTGTCCAGGCGTTCATCTCTTGTTCAGTCGTATATCGACTGATAAGGTTTTGAGCTTCCTCAACCTCTTGTGAAGTTGGTGGACGGCCATTAACCTGCTCAAAATCTTTTATCCAAGTTACCGCATCAAAACTTTCAGCCATGGCTTTCTCCTTTCTTTGTCTTGCCTGATTTTACTTTCATTCTACTATTTTTTTACATTTTTTTAAACCTAAAAATAAGGCCTCTGCCTTACTTTTATCCAATGGCACCTAGCATCGTTGCAATAGCCGTAAAAATGAGCTTCCAAACCACACCAAAAGCACCACCCGCAATCATTCCGATAGTACCACTTTGTTGTCGCCCATTATCTTGACTTCCTAGTCCTATCATAAAGAGTAGAAAGCTAGCAGCTAATATCCCAAGACCAATAACCCCGCCTAAGGTACCAATTTTATTAATAACATCGATCGCAGTCTGCATATATTTTTCTCCTTTTTAATTAAACCTAGCCCTTTTTTAGGGCACTAAAAAAGCGACCACTAGGGTCGCAAGTTAACTGTTTCTATTGAGTATTTTAATCCTTATTAGCCTCAGCTCCTTTCACAGAATCATCTTAGTTCTTTTTAGAAAAGATATTGAACTTGCTTTGCATGAAAAGCAAGAAAGCACTGAATACCATAACTAAACCAGAAGCCATGACAGCCGAACTGGCACCATCACCTGTATTAGGCAGGGTCTTCATTTGTCCGTCGTCCGACTTAACACTTAGTGTTTTATCAGAGTTAACGGTTGCCCCAACGGTCCCAGGATCAACAGCTTGTGTAGAGCCATCTGCTTGACTGACAACGGGTTGGCCATTTTGAACAGAGACAATGGTAGACCCATTATCAGTTGTAACAGGTGCCTCAGGGGTCACATCTTGGACCACTTGGCCAGTGACATCACTGGTCAATCCGACTTGGCTGAGGCCTTGAACATAGGCTTGGCCAGCGCTAGGTTGATTGGATTGAGAAGCTGCTGGCTGATCCGCTGACGGTGCAGCAGGCTTGTTAGCTTCTGTTTGGGAACCTTGGTCTTGATCAGTCGTTGGCGCACTATCATCACTAGTAGCCCCACTTGATGGATTGGATGAACTGGCATTGCCCTTATCCGTTGAGGATGAAGGGGCATTGGAGTCATCAGGAGCTTGACTAGAAGGGCCTGACGGTTGACTTTGGCCTTGGTCGGGCTCTGGTGTCGTTGAACTGGAGTCGGTATCCCCTGATTGACCCGAACCGTTATCAGGTGAACTTGGGGCTGGTTGATCCGGTGTTGGGCTATCATCTCCTGCCGCATTTCCATTGTCAGGAGTCGCTGGGGTGGTTGGTGCCGTGTCGTCTGTGCCAGGGTTACTTGGTGTTACAGGTGTATCTGAACTGGGTTGTGTGGTTGAGGGATCAGTCGTAGACGGAGCGCTTGGGGCTAGCTCTGAACCAGAATCCGTGTCCCCAGATTGTGAAGGTTCTGAATCATTAGCTGGTGTTGAAGAACTGGTAGTATCCGTATTACCTGCCTGACCTTGGTCTGTAGTACCGTTGTTGACAGCATCCCCACTACCAGTATTATTCGTGTCAGGCGTTACTGACTGAGTCGTTTCGGCCGATTTTGGTAACACTTGGTTTGAGCTGGCCTCGTCCGCATAAGCAGCACTTGAGGCTGTCGCCAAAACAGTCGCTGCCATCAAAGTAACAAGTTGTTTTTTCTTCATAATGATCTCCTTTTCTAGTTTTAAGAACGGTGGTAGCCTTTGCCCGTCAGTTGCAAGATACATTGATTTCCCCGCTTGACTTTGCGAGCAATGATAAGGTTCCGACGTTTAATCGTCCGAATATGCTTGTAAATTTTAGGGTAATAATCAATCACTTGAACCTCTACTTCTTGATTGTCGATGAGAGCTTTTTCTCTTCTAAGTCCATACTTAGGTTTCAAGTCTATAATCTCTCCGCTATCAAGTCGGGCCGTGGCATTACCACTTTTTCCTAGTTGTCGTAAATCTGAGATACTGACTTCAGTATCAAATGCTTTTTTAATTTCATTCATGGGGTTTCTCCTTTGAATAAAAGGCTAAAATCGTAGCCATCTCGAAAGACCTAGTAGGTCTCTGCCGTATTTCTTACGCACGGTTTCTAGTCTAGTAACCGCAAACTCCTTAGGCTTATGACCTTCCTGTAATGAGGCCATGCCTTATCGTTACTGTGGCTGGCACCAGATATGAATTTCTGGCTCCAATGACACCGCCCCCGCTTCTTCTTTTTATACCAAGCCACGCTGATTGGGACAGTGGGTCTATTCAGTTGTCAAAGACCAATCAAGCAGTTTATTGACCTACTCAGGTCAAAGAGGTTTTATTAGCTATCGGAAACTATCATAAGCCCTACGACCACAATGAAAGAACCCACTAAGAGATAAAGAACTTCGATAAAGGCATTAGTTGCCCTTCCAAAGAAATGAAGAAGGGCAGCAACCAATACCCCAAATGCTATAAGACCTATACCCATCCATTTTTGATAGCGGGCCAATAAAACCATTTGGGAGGAAAGGGGGGCAACATAAATAACAGGGTTATCTAAATCATTTACTGTCAGTATAAATCCTTTTTTTGCCAGTTCTTTCTCAAATCGTCTAACTTCAGCTTCTATCTCAGGAAAATTATAAGGACGAATATCGTTGTGAGAAAAAAGTGTCGAAAAATAGGAGGAATAGAGAACTCCTGCAAGCATCCTATCGTCAAAATATTTTGGCTCCCAAAGGAGAATCCATCCTTCCTCTGTAATAGACATTGAAGAAGGGTCAAGCTCAATAATTTTCTTTTCCAAAACTTCCTCAAACGCAATTACCTGAGGTAGCAATGCGTTACGGCTGGACTTTTTTTCGTTGCCTAGAGCCAACCTCAATTCAGCATTTTTCTTAGCAAGTTCACTTTCTTTAACCATCATCATCCTCCTACCAACTTTTTAATAAGAGGGTAAAGCAGTGGTAGACCAATAATCACGACGGCAATAGAAATACAGCATATGTGTGCCCAGCTAGACTCTTGTTCATCGTTATCTCGCTTCTCTTCTATGTCTTTTTTCATAAATAAGACTCCTCTACTTTTCAACTAATTTCTGATATTCTTTCAAGCTAATAGCCACGTCTCCATCTTCAGACCTCAAGATAACCTTTGTATCATTCTTATAAACTACAAAGAAGGTCAATAGTTTAGAGGAGTGGCTATCCTTCGGAGTTATTGTGATTTGTTCAAGCTTTTCAGCTTTATTGATATACAGATCAACTGACTTATTAGAACCGAACCATAAAAACTTATAGTCGGTGTCTTCTTTACCCTTAAGGCTACTTACTGTCTTTTCCTCAACGGTCACATCATGGGTCTTCAAATAGTTGGTCAAACGCTTTTCTGTGCTCTTGGGTTGCTTCTGCAAATATTCTATCTGAGTTCTTGCTTCGTTTACATAGGGGATTTCAATAACAGCACACATAAATAAGACGCCTGAAGAAATTAATAAACCAATAGGGACTGTAATTGCAAACCAATCGTTCACTAGAATTAGTGTAAACTCCTCAACAAGCCGACAGATGATATACTCCACAAGAATAAGAAAAAGCAAAAGTAACCCCAGATAAAAGAAACTCATTTGTTTAGTAATAATATCTTGTTGTTTTTCAATCAATTTCGATAATGGCTGAAATAAATTGTGAAACTCTGTAAACATCTGCCTTACCCCCTAACCTTCCTCATCGCCAGTTGCAGGTCCGAGCTGAGCCCAGTAAAGACATAGTCAGCCACCGCTTCGGCATTAGGAGCGTATCTCATATTTTCCAAAGCGTACTGATACCGTTGGTCAAAGTTCCCCATGGCCAGATAATCAACCGTAGCTTGAGGAATACCCTCAGCAATAAATCGATCATAGACAATCTGGTAAATATAGTCCTTGTCATACTTGGTCGCTTTTTCAATTTTTTGAGAGGTCTTTATATTCTCAGAATTTTCGTTAGACTCTCTATCCTCGTCCTCCTCCCTAATATTAAAATCAGTCTTATTATTATTATTAGTCTTATTATTATTAGTCTTATTAGAGTTTGAATTTGAAACTTCTTGAGGTTTATTTTTCAAACTTCTTGAAGTTTGATTTTTAAACTTCCGGAAGTTTAAATTTGAAACTTCCGCTTGTGCCAAGGGTTTAGCACCTGTTTTTACATCTTCAAACTCTGAATGAAGAATAGCCTCATCGGTTTCAACGTTTTGAAGATAGATTAAATTTGGTTGGTTTAATCCTTGCCTAACCTCTTCAAGCAGTCCATACTTAGCTAATTCTTTCTTGAGTTTAATAACTTTGTTCTTACCATAACCAAGAATTTTACAGAGCTCTTCAATGGTATAGATGAGGTAGACAAAACCATGATCATCTACCCAATTGTTTTTAATGGACAGTTGAAAACGATTAAGAAAAATAGCATACATTAATTTTGACTCTGCACTTAACTGGCGATAATAAGTTTCCTCCAAAAGAACCATGGGAATTTTAGCAAAACGCTCAGAGGTTTGAACCTGTTCAATCGAAATTCTACTCATCTCTAGTCCTCCAATACCTTTAAATAGAAGTTGCCATCCGAGTCAAACTTTATAAGCCCAAAGCTTTCCAACTCTGCCAGCTGCTTCTTAGCTTTGTCCAGATTAATCCTCATACTCGTCATGATTTGTTGCAAAATCATATTTCTCATAGCGGTCTCTTTATTACTCATCAGCATTTCCTTTCAGGCTAAAGCCATATCATCAAACAAACTAAGTTGAACTTCTTCAACTTCAACCTCTGGTTCAATCACTTCATAGATTTCTAATGTATCTATGTCTAATACAATTTCTAATCCATTTTCTGGCATCTGCTTCTACCTCCAACAATCAAGACTGTCCTTATCAACTCTGATAACTGGACAGTATTTTAGGACCTTACCAAACTTGGCTAAGACCTTATAATAAAGCCCATCTAGCTCATAAACATCACCAGTGATATGATGACCTTCCTGAACTATTTTTTCGGTAACTGTCATGATAATTCTCCTTCTTCTGACTAGCAAAAAAGCGGAACAGTTTTCACTGTTCCGCTGATAGTTCTTGTTAAATTTTCTTGTTTTCTCAAAACTCTAGACACTTACTGCCTAAAAATTTTAATAATTTTGACACCTTTTGGTACAGTTTTCAAAAGCTATCTATCACAGGTCAAGTCGGTTTATGACAGTCTTGTATCAAGTGTTATTATTTTTTTAAAAAGGGTGCTTTTTCCCTAAAAAAGGAGTATGATATTATATTAGTTCTAGGCCTTTTAGGCTGTCTTTTAATCATAATAAGGAGGATTTCAGACCGAGCTCTTATAAGATATTTCCAAACGACTTATTTGAGACTGAAATCTCCTGCTATCATGACTTAAGTTAAGGAAGAAGAATGAAAGTTATCGTTGTCGGTGGGGGTAAGGTTGGTACCGCCCTTTGTCGTTCTCTGGTTGAGGAAAAGCACGATGTGACCTTGATTGAGGAAAAAGAAGAAGTTCTCAGTCGGGTTAGCAGGCGCTTAGACATTATGGGAATTGTTGGCAATGGGGCCAATTACAAGATTTTAGAGCAGGCCGATGTGGGGTACTGCGATATTTTTGTGGCGATTTCTGACCAGGATGAGGTTAATATGATTTCAGCCGTCCTAGCCAAGAAAATGGGGGCCAGAGAGACCATCGTTCGGGTCCGCAACCCTGAATATTCCAATGCCTATTTCAAGGATAATAATTTCCTCGGCTTTTCTATGGTGGTCAATCCCGAATTGCTAGCAGCTCGTTATATTGCCAACAGTGTTGATTTTCCTGGTGCCCTGTCCGTTGAACATTTTGTCAATGGCCGAATTATGCTGATGGAATTTAAAATCACCGAAAAAAGTCGTCTTTGTGACCTCTCCTTGGACCAATTCCGCCAGAAATTTGGCAATATTTTGGTCTGCGCTATCAAAAGAGGGGATCAAATTATTATACCAGATGGCGATGATCTTTTGCTGACGGGCGATAAAATTTATGTGACTGGTGACCGGGTTGAGATGATTCTCTTCCATAATTTTGTCAAGAGCAAGGTCATTAAGAACATGATGATTATTGGGGCAGGTCGAATCACCTACTACCTCCTCAACCTCTTAAAAAATACCAAGATCAAGCTCAAGGTTATTGAAATTACCGAAAAGCGTAGCCAATATTTCAGCCAAGAATTTCCAAATGTTCCCATCGTTTTGGGGGACGGAACCGCTAAAAACATCCTAGTTGAAGAAGGGGTGGAGAATTACGATGCCGTTGCTACCCTGACTGGTGTGGATGAAGAAAATATCATCTCTTCTATGTTTCTGGACACCTTGGGAATTGAAAAGAATATTGCCAAGGTCAATCGAACCAGTCTCTTAGAAATTATTGACACCGATAATTTCTCTAGTATCGTCACACCCAAGTCCATTGCTGTTGATAGCATGATGCACTTTATCCGTGGCCGGGTTAATGCCCAGGACTCTTCGACCCTGGATGCTGTCCACCATATTGCCAATGGTCGCATCGAAACTTTACAGTTTGAGATTCGCGAGAAGAATAAGATTGCGGGTAAACAGCTATCAGAAGTCCAACTCAAGAAGGGTGTTCTGGTAGCTGCCATTATTCGTAAGGGGCTCCCCCTCTTTCCAACGGGTCAGGACACCTATGAGGTTGGTGATAAGATTGTCGTAGTCACTCTACTGACCAAGGTTACCCATATCTATGATTTGTTGAAATGAGGTGGCTTAAATGAATCGATCCATGGTTCGCTTTCTTTTAGCGAAATTATTGCTCATTGAAGCAGGCCTACTGAGCGTTCCGCTAGCAGTCACCCTAATCTATCATGAAGGTTGGCCAGTCTTCACTAGCCTCCTGGCAACAATGGGTATCCTTATAGTCTTAGGCCTGGCTGGCTCTATTATCAAACCCAAAAATTACCGGATCTACACCAAGGAGGGCCTGTTAATCGTTGCCCTCTGTTGGATTCTCTGGTCCTTCTTTGGAGCCCTTCCCTTTGTCTTTTCTGGCCAAATTCCTAGTCTGATTGACGCCTTTTTTGAGGTCAGCTCTGGCTTTACCACGACAGGAGCAACCATCTTACCCGACACGGCCGTCCTTTCCCACGCCCTCCTTTTTTGGCGGAGCTTCACCCACCTTATTGGCGGGATGGGGGTGCTGGTCTTTGCCCTAGCCATTATGGAGAATTCTAAAAATGCCCACCTAGAGGTTATGAGGGCAGAAGTTCCAGGACCCGTCTTTGGTAAGGTCGTTTCCAAACTCAAGGATACAGCGCAAATCCTCTATATCATTTACCTGATCATGTTTGCCATCTTTGCAGTTATTCTTTGGGCCTGTGGTATGCCCATTTTTGACAGCCTCATCACCGCTATGGGTGGAGCTGGTACAGGTGGTTTTGCCGTTTATAACGACAGCATCGCCCATTACCACAGTAGTCTCATTACAATTGTGGTTTCCATTGGTACCCTGCTTTTTGGCATCAATTTTAACCTCTACTACTTCTTATTGATACGCAAGTTCAAAGTTTTCTTTGGCGATGAAGAATTGCGTACCTATCTAGGAATTGTTGCTGTGGCAACCCTGCTAATTTTCTTGAATATTTTCCATCTCTATGGGTCTTGGTCTCAGAGCCTGCAGTATTCCTTCTTCGAGGTTTCCAACGTTATCACAACAACGGGCTTTGGCATCACCAATTTGACCAAGTGGCCCCTCTTTTCTCAGACAATACTGTTAATGCTGATGATTATCGGGGGGTCGGCAGGCTCAACGGCTGGTGGTTTCAAGGTCATGCGGTCTCTGATTGTCACTAAGATTACTAAAAATCAAATCCTCAAGACCCTCTATCCTAATCGGATCATGTCCCTCCATGTCAATCACACCCCTCTAGACAAGGCAACCCAGCATAATATCCTCAAGTACCTAGCGGTCTATACCATGATTTTTCTAGGTTTGGTTATGGTTATCAGCTTGGACAACAACAACCTTATGGTGGTCGTCAGCGCCGTTGCCTCAACCTTCAATAATATTGGCCCCATGTTGGGAACAGCAGATACCTTCGCCATTTTCAGTCCCTGGGCAAAATTCCTCATGTCTCTGGCCATGATTGCCGGACGCCTGGAAATTTATCCCGTCCTCTTGCTCTTTATTCCCAAAACTTGGTCTAAATATTAAGCCATTATTAAAAACAGGTCTCCAATAAGGAAAACCTGTTTTTAGTTTAAATGAGTTATCTCCTACAAGTTAGCTAATACTTAAAGAGAGGGCCTGATAAATGAAAAGAAAAATCTTTGACATCCACTACCCCCACAACTTTATCACTGGTGTATAGATCATACAAAAATTGTGCCATCTCTTGGCTAGTATGGTAGTCTTTAAAATGCTCATCATAATTATAATCCGCCTCACCGCTGGCCAAAGCTCCAAATTCTGTCTGCGTGGCTGCAGGGGCTAGAACTTTAGCCCGCATGGGTAGGTTTTGTCTCTGCAATTCCAGAGCCAGTCCTTCTGTAAAGGCACTTACATAATATTTACTGGCACAATAAGTTACTGCATTAGGAACGAGCATATAGCCCCCTCTGGAAGAAAGGTTAATTAACTGGCAGCCTTCCTCGGACTGATAATCCCTCAAATAAAGTGTTGAAAGAATAGTCAAGGCTTCCACATTTAAAGCAAGCATTCGGGAGACCTTATTTAAGTCTTGTTTGGCAAGGCTTGAATAGTCACCAAAGCCTGCGTTATTAATGAAAACCTTTATAAAGTAGGGTTTCAAGTCATCATACAACTGGTAGACTTGTTTTCTTTTCTCTAAGTCAGCCTGCTTGATAATAATCTCTATTTTGTCATAACTCTCTTTTAGCTCTTCTCTCAGTTTTTCTAGCCTATCTTGTCGACGGGCTACTAAGATGAGATTGAAACCTTTTTTCGCAAAGAGTCTTGCTGTCGCTCGTCCGATTCCCGAACTGGCACCTGTGATACAAACATACGTTTTGTCTTTCATTCTTGTCACTCCTTCATTTTTTGATTATAATTAGTCTACAATCTAGAGTTTACTCTAGGTCAAGAAAAAAGGTGAATCTATGAAAAACTATTCTATCAGCGAATTTTCAAAACTGTGCCACTTATCCATTTATACCCTTCGCTACTATGAAAAAGAAGGACTTTTAAAACCCAGCAGGGACTCAGGAAATCGCAGGAAATATAGTGCTACTGACCTTAACTGGGTGGCTTTTATCAACCGTCTTAAGGACACAGGCATGCCTCTAAAAGAGATTAAGCACTATTCAGATTTGAGAAGGGAAGGTAACTCTACTCTAGAAGAGAGAATGGAATTATTAAATCATCATACACATAGACTCGACAAAGAAATTGAGCAGTTACTTGAACACCGTAAGAAATTGACCCAGAAAATCATATACTATCAAGAGGCCATCGAAGACTACAGGCAGAAAAAAACTAGTAATCCCTGAGGAGTTGCTAGTTTTTATACTTAATAAAAATCAAAAATAGCCAAGGCAACGAACTGCAGGCAGTACTTGGGTACGGCAAAGTGAGTTAACGATGGATAGTTTTGATTTTTGAAGAGTATTAAATATCTGTTAGCGGAGTGGCATCATCAGGCGAGGTATCTAGGACCTTGAAATCATGACCGACAGCAAAGTCAGCCTGGGTCAGGTTGTCTTCCATGGTCATGTGGGCTAGTTCCTTGATATTATTTTCCTTACTGAGGTGGCCCAGGTATATTTTCTTGGTGCGGTTTCCGATGGTGCGAATCATGGTCTCAGATCCATCCTCATTGGACAGGTGGCCCTTGTCCGATAGAATCCTTTGCTTGAGACTCCAAGGATAGGCACCTGAGCGCAAGATTTCAATATCGTGGTTGGACTCAATCAGGTAGCCATCGGCATTTTCAATCAAACCAGCCATACGATCACTGACGTAGCCCGTATCTGTCAGCATGACAAAACTCTTGTCATCCTTCATAAAGCGATAGAATTGCGGATCAATGGCATCATGACTGACCCCAAAACTTTCAATATCAATATCACCAAAGGTCATGACCTTGCCTCGCTCAAAGATGTGCTTTTGCTCAGGGTCAACCTTACCAATCATATTGTGGGCATCCATGGTCTGCCAGGTCTTCTCATTGGCATAGATGGGCAGGCCATACTTACGAGCCAGCACCCCAACACCATGGATATGGTCCTTGTGCTCATGGGTCACTAGGATAGCATCCAAGTCTTCTGGCTTGCGGTCAATTTCAGCTAGGAGGCTGGTAATCTTCTTACCAGACAGACCCGCATCAATGAGGAGCTTTTTCTTGTCCGTTTCCAAGTAAAAGGAGTTCCCTGAGGAACCCGAAGCTAAAATACTGTATTTAAAACCTTGATTAGTCATCGACGGACTCATCTTCCTCCCATTCATCATCAAAATCATCAGGCTCCTTGTCATAAGGGAGGACAATGGTAAAGGTTGAACCCTTACCGTACTCGCTCTTGGCCCAGATAAAGCCCTGATGTTGCTTAATAATTTCCTTAGCAATGGCCAAGCCCAGACCAGTTCCACCTTGGGCCCGACTGCGGGCCTTATCAACACGGTAGAAGCGGTCAAAAATCAGAGGCAGGTCCTTCTTAGGAATCCCCAGTCCTTGGTCAGAAATGGAAATAATCAACTGAGTCTCTGTGGTTGTCATTGAAACGGTAATTTGACCACCGTCTGGTGAATATTTAATGGCATTGTTGAGAATGTTATCCAGCACCTGGGTCATCTTGTCGGTATCAATTTCAACCCAGATGGGATTCAAGGGATAGTTGCGAACAATTTCATAGTCCTTGTCGGAATCCTGCTGACTCTTAATCTGGTCAAAACGATTCAGGATAACCGTAATAAAGGCCGTAAAATTGGTCATTTCGACCTCAATATGGCTGGTATCATTGTCAATCCGCGATAATTGCAGGAGGTCAGAAATCATCCGCATCATGCGATTGGTCTCATCTAGGGACACCTGAATAAAGCTCGGTGCCACCTCTTCATTGAGGGCACCTTCATTGAGGGCCTCTAGGTAGGACTTGACCGAGGTCAGCGGCGTGCGCAACTCATGACTGACGGTCGAGACGAAGAGACGGCGTTCTCGCTCTTCCTTTTCCTGTTCGGTCGTATCGTGAAGAACGGCAACCAGACCAGAAATAAAACCACTCTCCCGACGGTTGAGGGCAAAATTGACCCGCAAGGTGATAAATTCATCGTATTCATTGCGACGATAGAGGGTCACCTCGGGGGTCTGGGTAATCAAGTCACGATAATTATAGTCATCTGAGTCAATCAAATCCATGATATTCATCTCAAGTGCTTCTTCTCGAGTGAGATTAAGCTGCTTGCGAGCCGTATCATTAATCATGGTAATCTTGCCAACCCGATTAGTAGCCAAGACCCCATCGCTCATATAGGAGAGGACAGAAGCCAGCCGGTTGCGCTCCTGAGAAAGATTCTCGTGGGTCAGGTGGAGAACATCAGACAAGTCATTGACGTTAGTCCCCAATTCAATCAATTCAGAATCTCCCTTTAAATGAAGATCCTCTGTATAATCACCAGCAATCAAGCTGGTCACCTTCTGACTGATAGCTCGGACGGTTTTGGCATTGCGGTATTCCCGTACCGCCTGATAAATAAAGTAAAGAGCTACCAGAGCCAGGAGGATAAGTAGGGCTAATTCAAAAGTATTGAGATTTTCAACAACAGGATTATTATTCATAAGACTTCATATAATAACCAACGCCACGACGGGTTAAAATATATTCTGGACGGCTTGGAGTATCCTCAATTTTTTCACGCAGGCGACGGATGGTTACGTCTACCGTTCTGACATCACCAAAGTAATCGTAACCCCAAACAGTCTCTAAGAGGTGCTCACGAGTCATGACTTGGCCAATATGGGTCGCCAGATGATGGAGGAGTTCAAATTCACGATGGGTCAATTCTAATTCTTCCCCCCGCTTCTTAGCAACGAAGGCATCTGGAATAATTTGCAGGTCACCGATGGTCAGCTCACTATCGGAAGTATCATTTTCTTCAGCGACTGCGGTTTCGATATTTTCAGTTCGACGCAGATGGGCCTTAATCCGTGCCAAAAGTTCACGGTTAGAAAATGGTTTAGTGACATAGTCATCTGCCCCGATTTCTAGACCGATAACCTTATCGAATTCACTATCCTTAGCAGACAGCATAATGATTGGGACATGGCTACTCTTGCGAATTTCCTTAGCGACTTCTAGACCTTCTAGTTCTGGTAACATCCAGTCCAAAATAATTAAATCAGGATTTTCATCTTCAAACTGTTTGAGGGCTTCCTTGCCATCAAAAGCAGTTACTACTTCATATCCTTCTTTAATCAAATTAAATTTGATTATATCTGAAATCGGCTTTTCATCGTCGACAACAAGAACCTTTTTCATCATTCTTACCTCATTTTTCCTATCTATTGGTATTTTACCCTTTATTATAACAAAAGTCAGCAAATAATAGAAATACTGAGGGTTTACAAGACTATTTCAATTTTGTATAAATTTTCTGAAAATATTGACAGAAGTTTTCGCTTGTGGTAAAATTTATATCACGTTAGATTTTCTGACATCAAAAAATATTATACTCATATCTCTAACAAGGGAGGACTCTATGGCACTTATTGAATACAAAAATGTTGAAAAATACTATGGTGACTATCACGCCCTTCGTCATATCAATCTTGAAATTGAAAAAGGTCAAGTGGTTGTTCTCTTAGGCCCTTCTGGCTCTGGGAAATCAACCCTTATTCGCACCATGAATGCTTTAGAAAGCATCGAGACTGGCAGCCTCAAGGTCAATGGCCACGAGGTTTCCAATGCTTCCAATAAGGAACTGGTTCAGTTGCGCAAGGAAGTCGGTATGGTCTTCCAGCACTTCAACCTCTATCCTCACAAAACGGTTCTGGAAAATGTTACCCTGGCTCCGGTACGGGTTTTGGGCATGGACCCCAAGGAAGCACAAAAGATTGCGGAAAAATATTTGACCTATGTCAATATGTGGGACCGTAAGGATTCCTATCCAGGCATGCTATCAGGTGGGCAAAAGCAAAGGGTCGCTATCGCACGTGGCCTAGCTATGAATCCTGAGCTTCTACTTTTTGACGAACCAACTTCTGCCTTGGACCCTGAAACCATCGGGGATGTCCTAGCAGTTATGCAAAACCTAGCCAAGGAAGGCATGAATATGGTGGTTGTTACCCACGAAATGGGCTTTGCCCGCAGTGTTGCTGACCGCATCATTTTCATGGCTGATGGTGAAATTTTAGAAGACACGACTGATATTGATGGTTTCTTTGACAATCCAAAAGAACCGCGTGCCAAGCAATTCCTTTCTAAAATTATCAACCATACCAGCGAAAGAGTTTCGATTGAATAGAGGTGATGATACTATGAAGAAATTTTCCCTCATACTAGCAACCCTGCTGCTTGCTCTAGGAAGTTTCATACTGTTTAGGGGGCTCCCAGCGCAAGCGGCTGGTCAGGCCAAATTGCCGGCACAAGTTCAAAAGATCAAGGATGCTGGTGTACTCAAGGTTGGAGTTAAGCAAGATGTCCCCAACTTTGGTTACTATGATTCAAAAAATGACAAATACACTGGCATGGAGATTGATCTTGCTAAGAAAATCGCTGATACCTTAGGGGTCAAAGTTCAATATACAGCTGTAACGGCCCAGACTCGAGAAGCGCTCTTAGATAATGGGCAAACTGATATCATGATTGCTACCTATACTATCAATGATCAGCGTAAGGCTAACTTCAGTATTTCCAACCCTTACTATTATGACGAGATTGGCTTTTTAGTCAACAAAGATTCCGGTATCAATAATCCCAAAGATCTAGATGGAAAGACCATCGGGGTTGCGCAGGGGTCTAAAACCAAGGCTTCCTTGGAAACCTTTGCCTCTGATAATGGGATTAAATTCAAATATGTTCAACTAGGAAGTTATCCTGAATTGGTAACAGCCTTGCGGGCCTATCGGGTTGATGCCTTCTCCGTAGATAAATCCATTCTGACTGGTTATGTCAGTAAGAATAACAAGATTCTTGATCAAGGTTTTGACACCATGGAATATGGAATTGCCAGCAAAAAGTCTAACAGCCAGGTGACTGAATATGTTAATAGTCTCTTAGCTAAATGGCAAAAAGATGGTAGTTTGCAAAAGCTTTATAAAAAATACAAACTCACACCAGCCAAACCTGCTAATAACTAGAAAGGAGCTAAGTTTATGTTTATTCTAGCAACAGATACAACCAATCCTTACGCCCTTTCACGTTGGGCGGATTACTTTGCCAACTTCGGACAGTTCGCCAAGGGATTCTTTTATACCCTGGGCATGGCTGTTTGTGCCCTGATTGTCGCCCTAGCCTTGGGGCTGATTTTTGGAGCCATGTCTTCCTCTCGCAACAAGCTGGCTAAGGCAATCGCTCGGGTCTATGTTGAGGTTTTCCAAAACACACCTCTCCTAGTCCACTTTGTCTTTGTCTTCTATGGTCTATCCATTTTGACCAATGGAGCTATCAAGGTACCAGCCTTCTGGACCTCTGTCCTCTGTGTTGGGGTCTATACTGGTGCTTATATGTCAGAAGTCATTCGTTCTGGTATTGAGTCCATTCCTCGTGGACAAACAGAAGCTGCCCTTTCTCAAGGCTTCACCTACCGCGAGACCATGTCCATCATCATCCTGCCCCAGGCTGTGAGAATTATCATTCCACCGATGATCAACCAGGTGGTTAACCTGATTAAGAATACCTCAACGGTTGCCATCATCTCAGGGGCAGATATAATGTTCACCGCCAAGGCCTGGGCTTATGATACCACCAACTATGTTCCTGCCTTTGCTGGCGCGGCTTTCCTTTACTTTATCATGTGTTTCCCAGTAGCCAGCTGGGGCCGTCGTAAAGAGGAAGCCAACAAGAAGACCTATAGCTTATAGAAGGGAGGTCAGTAATGTCAGATTTATTAGCACCCTATAATCTAAAATTCCTAGCCCAAGGGCTCTGGACAACTATTTATCTTTCCTTTATCATTATTGTCCTCTCGACTATTTTTGGAATGATTCTGGCTGTCATGCGTAATGGAAAAAATAAGATTGTCAAACTAATTGCCAGTATCTATATTGAGTTCGTCCGCAATGTCCCTAACCTGCTTTGGATTTTCATTGTTTTCTTGGTCTTCCAACTGCAGGCTACCATAGCTGGGATTACGGCCTTCACCATCTTTACTTCGGCTGCCCTAGCAGAGATTATTCGAGGTGGTCTCAATGCCATTGACCAGGGGCAAACCGAAGCCGGTCTCTCCCAAGGTTTTACCCAGTTTCAGGTTTTACGCATCATCGTACTACCCCAGGCTATCCGCAAGATGTTGCCATCCATCATCTCGCAATTCGTTACGGTCGTAAAGGATACCAGCTTCCTCTACTCCGTCATCGCCTTGCAAGATCTCTTCGGTAAGAGCCAAATCCTCATGGGCAAATACTTTGAAACCAGCCAAATCTTCACCCTCTACTTTATGGTGGCAGCAGCTTACTTCCTCGTCAACTTCCTCATCTCCAGCTATTCTCGCCACCTCTCCAAGAAGTGGGAACAATCAGCAGAGTAATCTGGCAAGCAAGTCCATTTGAAGCAAGAAGTAAGACTTAAGAAAAACCGATTAGCAAGCGCTAGTCGGTTTTTGTGTGGGGTGAAAAATCAAAGAATTTTTAAGCCAATTGGTATGAAATGACCAGATTTTGGACTAATACTCTTCAAAAATCAAGACTATCCATCGTTAACTCACTTTGCCGTACCCAAGTACTGCCTGCAGTTCGTTGCCTTGGCTATTTTTGATTTTTATTGAGTATAAAGCGATACCAATCTTCTTCTAGTCCAAATTGGTAGAGCAACTTTTTAAAATGCCTAAAGGCACCATGACCGATTATAGCCTTAGACAAAGCTATTTCTTGGTCAGCTGAAGACCTATTTGCAATAAAGTCTTTCATCAACAGATAGTCATTTCTATCAAAGAAGGAGGGCAAGGCAACATAATTCCCCCTTTCATTGAACTCAATATCATCAATCCAATCTAAGTCCCTTGTACCATTGACCGTGTCATCAAAGGCGTCCAAAAGGTCGTCCTTTTCTTTGTCGTAATAAGAGGACAATCAGTACCACTCAACTGTGTTTATTGGCCTCCCTTATTTTCGAAAAAAGAGCACGCTAAGACCTGCATCTTTACATTTCTTCATAATCCAAAATATAGTGATTTAAACGCGGAAGTGTCAGGGAGAGGTAGCCGTAATGACTAACATCTATCAGACCTTTTCGTTTAAGGCGCTCTCGGTAAACCGACATCATACTAGAGCTAAAACCTAGTTGCTCCCTTAACACCTTGACTTTAGTTGGCTTTTCACCAGATAGGGCAGACAGAACCTTGCGATCTTGGGGAGAAATTTCCGTCCATAATTTTTGGTAAACATAGCTCTGGAGATAGTCATCAAAGGCAGGTAAGAGGGCGGTTTCATCCTCCAAGAAGTCTCGATTCTTCCAACACAAGTAACCCAGGGTCTGGAAGGCGAAGGAATAGCCATTGGTCAGTTCAGCCATTCTTTTAGCCTTACTAGCAGGAATTTTAAAAATCTCCTTATAGCGATTCTTGATGGATACCATATCCAGAGGTTCGAGATTAATTCTTGGGGCACGGTAAAGAAAGGTCAGGGTAGAGTCATTCTGGAGTTCATGAATATTTTCATAAAGACCGGTCATTAAGAGAAAAATTGGCAGGTCTTCTCTGATTAGGAGCTGAAAGCTACTTGTGAAAATCTTAATATTTTCTGACTTGGTCACCTCATCTATGGTCACTAGGACCTTTTTCCCAATTTCCTTAACCTGATTTAGCATCTTCTCCAAGGCCACTTCGATATCACTAACCGGTGCCACCTTCTCAAAGGAAGCCCCTAATCCAAACAAGGATAAATTAAACTTGGCTTTGATAAACAAGGGCTGCAAATCTGGCTGATCGTAAAGCTTGACAACTAAAGTCTCCAAAAGAGGACGATTGGGATTGAGATTGATAATTATCCACTCCCCCTCTTCTTTCAAAGAGTTGGCAATTGCTGTCATGGTCACTGTTTTTCCTGAACCACGCACCCCGGTAATCAAATAAGACTGCGAAGCAGACAAGTCCGAATTAAAATCCTCAATGACATTTTGTATCTCCGAGGTACGGGAAATGAAGGTATGCGGAGTCTTCCCGAAGCCCAAAGTAAAAGGGTTACTCTCCATAATTTTCTCTCCTTTTATAACTTTAACATTCTTATATAAGTTTATATAACTTTTGTTTTATTATATAACTTTATATAAGTTTTGGCAAGGAGTAGTAAATGAACGAACTCACGGTAAGCTAAACAATCAAAAACAAAAAAAAGCATTGACGTACGTCAAAAGATACGTTACTATAATGGTAAAGATTGGAGGAAACGAGATGAATCTTACAAGTTTCAGAAAAGACATCTACAATGTTGCAAAATCGGTTATCGAAAATCACGAGGAATTGGAAATTTCTGTTGGTAACGAGGGGGATGGTGTGGTTCTTATGTCCTTGGCAGATTACCGTGCGTTAAAGGAACTACAATATCTTGAAAATACGGGTGTTCTATCTACAGTTCTCGACCGTATGGAAAATGAAACCGAAGATGATTTTTCACTCGAGGATGCCCTATGAGTCAATGGATTATAATCCCTCATAAACTTGTCAAACGGGATGATATCCCAAAATTAGAGCAGGCAAGCTTGAAAGAGGATTTTAATGAAATTGTTGCTATTCTCAAAGAAAATCCTTATAGTCGTGTCAGACGTATGGAAAAGTTAAACCCTAAAAATAGAGAGATTTATTCCATGCGTATCAATGTTCAGCACAGAGTTGTTTATACCATTGATAAAAAGCAAAAGCTTGTTAAAATCTGGTCAGCATGGTCTCACTATGAGCAACGAGTACCAAAGAAATAGTACAAAAACCGCTACTTACAAGCTAGTTTTAAGTGGCGGTTTTACTATTATTATAGATTCGTACCATTTTTAGGTTTATTATGAAGTTTATACCTGGAATTACCGCTTCAAAATTCTTTTAAAATAATTAGTGAAGTTTCCCTCGTTAAATTCTAACATTCTATCTCTAACAAAAATTTGCGTTTCTTCATCAGAGTAATTTAATTCCTTATTAGGTAACAATTTTAATAATATACCTCTAACATATTCATCTAATTTCTTGGAAATATCTTCGATTTCTCTTTGACTAAAATTTAATTTATTGCCATGAGTGTGTCTTGATCTTATTTTATACGCTATTGCAATATTATCAGTGATTATTTTCTTTTCTTTAGAATCGTCTGTAAGAAGATTCGCCGAAATATTTCTCAGTTTTCTTCCTATTCGCCTTGTACCATCAGAAAATGCATATAGGCATTGTAAAATTTGTAAATACTTATCAATCTTTGAGGCGAGTAAACCACTATTTCTTGCTTCTTGAAGAAATACGAGTGCTCTCGTGTAACTCGAAAAACCACTTCTATCAATTTTGCTGTTCTCCAATGATGCAAAATTAGGACCAATATGAGTCATCTCTATTTCTTTATTACCAATACGCTTATTTATTAGAGGATAAACTAATTCATAGTAATCTTTTAATCGCTTTATCTCATCTTTCCTAATTACTGAGGACTTGTGACTACCATTAGCTAGTGTATAGTACATATCTGAACTAGCTGCTGAACTGTAACTATTATCTAAAATTGTATAGGACAAAGTAGATTGAACACATGAATCTTTAATTAGCCAGATAGCTGTTGACAATGACACTGCCTTTATTTGTAAATCATATTGATAACTTGAATAAATCTTATCGGCAAGGTTCTTTACTTCAACATTGTTTACTGCAGTAGCAGCTAACTCTCTATGAATTATGTTATCATCATGGGAAAATTTAATAATCTCTGCAAGTATCAGTTTTCTACAGAATTCGTCATAGCGAACAGTTCCAAACTTTTCTTTAAAGTTTTTAGAAAAACTCTTCTTGTTTTCTAAAAAACGATGTGCTGTTGTCAATTTAACTGAGATATTGCTTTGGTCGCTTAGTATAAAATCAAAATCTAGACAATCTTCCGGTTCAATTTCCAAAAAGTTAATTTCTGTTACTATTATGTTCATAAAAACTCTCCTTTATAATTTTCATATAAGATTAAAAGTTACAGCAAAAGAACACATTCCTTCCCAGTTGTGTTACTTTCACGTTTCCAACTTCACCATCCCAGCAATACGTCCATTTATATCACTATAAAAATTCAACATCAATGTCTATCATTCCGAACCATCTTGCATCAGCAATTCTAGATAATCACTGCGGTAATCGAGGATGTGGGAAATAAGCACTAGAGACTGTTCTTCATGAATGGTATAGAAGAGGAGGTATTTCCCCTCCACAAAACCATAGGTCTGAAAATCGGTATGAAGTCTAATGCCTAATTTCTCATCCACATTGAATCCAGCATGGGGGAAGACTTGCAACCGTCTGGTGGCAAGTATCATCTTTTGAACCCGTTTGCGCGCTGCCAGGGGAGATTGGAGCTGTAAGGCAATATAATCATGAATGGTATCAATCTGCTTAAGGGCTCTTGATGACAAAACAACTTTATAAGTCTTCAATTCCATAACGTTTCGCTACCTCTTCCAAGGGAATACTGCGTCCAGCCTTATATTCAGCGATACTCTCAGCTACTTCGGTTTGAAGCTGGTTAATTAAACGTTCACGTCTGAGCTCGTCCTCTGTCATTAATGGAATTTCTTTTCTCTCTACTACATTTTGCAAAAAGAGATTTAAAGTCTTAGTCATATCCGTCCCATTATCTGCTAAAACCTTCTTGGCCTTCCGCAAAAGCGTGGGATCCGTCTTAAATGAAACCTGAGTTCCTTCTTTTATAGCTGGCATAAACTATCCTCCAAACTATTTTTTTGTATAGCTTATTATATATACTTTTTCGATAGATTTGGCAAGAAAAAACAATCCCACGTAGTAAATGTGAGATTGCTTTGTTTTTTTATATTACTTGGCCAACTTCTCCATCTCTTCAATCCGCACCACTGTGGCATCATACTTAGCTTGGTAGTCGGTTTGTTTTTGTCGCTCTTTCTCGACGATTTCTGGTTTGGCGTTTTGGACAAAGCGTTCGTTACCCAATTTCTTAGCAACCAGATCCAGTTCCTTTTGCCACTTGGCCAGTTCCTTGTTGAGGCGGGCTAATTCTTCTTCCACGTTGAGCAGGTCTGCGAGCGGCAAGAAGATTTCTGCACCAGAGATAAGAGCTGACATGGAGAGCTCAGGCGCTTCAAGTCTGCTTCCAATTTCCAG
Organism: Streptococcus downei MFe28; assembly: GCF_900459175.1. NCBI lineage: Bacteria > Bacillati > Bacillota > Bacilli > Lactobacillales > Streptococcaceae > Streptococcus > Streptococcus downei. Next base: position 2,043,331 of record NZ_UHFA01000002.1, read on the forward strand.
GTGCTCTGGATTGGTGAAGCGCTTAATATAGTTGACATTGGCCTTGAAGAAGGCTTCCAGCTCGCTATCACTGGTCTTGACCAGCATGGTGATTGGCTTACTTGGCGCAACGTTGACTTCGGCACGCGCATTACGAACGGCACGAATCAGGTCCTTGAGGCTTTCCACGCCCTTGTGGGCTTCCGGATTTTCAAAGGCTGGGTTGACAGTCGGATAGTCGGCAACCACGATGGAGCCATCTGAGATTTGGCCGAAGATTTCTTCGGTGACAAATGGCATGATTGGGTGGAGCAGACGGAGAATCTTGTCCAGGGTGTAGAGGAGAACGGAGCGGGTGATGACTTTTTTCGCTTCGTTATCGCTGTAGAGGACTTCCTTGGTCAGCTCGACATACCAGTCGGCAAATTCATCCCAAATGAAATTGTAGAGAATATGGCCAGCCACACCGAACTCAAACTTGTCAAAGTTTTCGGTGACCTTGGCGATGGTTTCATTGAGGTTGTGGAGAATCCAGCGATCTGTCACGTTTCCTGCTTCGCTTGCTGCTACTTTGGCAACATTGGTTGTGGCTTCATCCAAGCTCAGGCCTTCATTATTCATAAGGATGTAGCGGGAAATATTCCAAATCTTGTTAATGAAATTCCAGCTGGCATCCATTTTTTCATAAGAGAAACGCACGTCTTGGCCCGGAGCTGAACCGTTGGACAGGAACCAACGCAGGGCGTCAGCACCATATTTATCAATAACATCCATCGGGTCAATACCATTGCCCAAAGACTTGGACATCTTGCGGCCCTGCTCGTCACGGATGAGACCGTGGATAAGGACATTCTTAAATGGTTGGCGACCTGTGAATTCCAATGATTGGAAAATCATACGAGACACCCAGAAGAAGATGATATCGTAACCAGTGACAAGCGTTGACGTTGGGAAGTAACGTTTGAAGTCTTCTGAGTCGACATCAGGCCAGCCCATGGTAGAGAATGGCCAGAGGGCAGAACTGAACCAAGTATCCAAGACATCTTCGTCTTGTTTCCATCCGTCGCCTTCTGGTGCTTCTTCGCCAACATACATTTCACCCTCAGCATTGTACCAAGCTGGGATTTGGTGACCCCACCAGAGCTGACGAGAGATAACCCAGTCATGGACATTTTCCATCCATTGAAGGAAGGTATCATTGAAACGCGGTGGGTAGAAATCAACCTTATCGTCTGTATCTTGGTTTGCGATAGCATTTTTGGCCAATTGGTCCATCTTGACGAACCATTGAGTAGACAAACGTGGTTCAACAGGCACACCTGTACGCTCTGAGTGACCAACTGAGTGAGTCATCTTTTCGATTTCAACAAGGGCACCGATTTCTTCCAATTTCTTAACAACGGCCTTACGTGCTTCAAAGCGGTCCATACCGTTGAATTCACCAGCCAATTCATTCATGGTACCATCATCGTTCATGACGTTGACTTGCGGCAAGTTATGACGTTGACCAACCAAGAAGTCATTAGGGTCATGAGCAGGAGTGATTTTAACCACACCAGTACCAAATTCAGGATCTGCGTGTTCATCGCCAACGATTGGGATAGGTTTGTTCAAGATTGGCAAGATAACATTTTGACCAATCAAGTCTTTATAACGGTCATCATTTGGATTAACCGCTACGGCAGTATCCCCAAACATGGTTTCAGGACGAGTTGTTGCCACTTCAAGAGCACGTGAACCATCTTCCAACATGTAGTTCATGTGGTAGAAGGCACCTTCCACATCCTTGTGAATAACCTCGATATCAGAAAGGGCTGTGCGAGCTGCTGGGTCCCAGTTGATGATAAACTCACCACGGTAGATCCAGCCTTTTTTATAAAGCTCGACAAAGACCTTGCGAACGGCTTTTGATAAACCTTCATCAAGGGTGAAACGCTCACGTGAGTAGTCTACAGAGAGACCCATCTTGCCCCATTGTTCCTTGATAGTAGCGGCATATTCGTCTTTCCATTCCCAGACTTTCGTCAAGAAAGATTCACGACCCAGGTCATAACGCGTAATGCCCTCACCACGCAAGCGCTCCTCAACCTTAGCCTGAGTCGCAATCCCCGCGTGGTCCATCCCTGGAAGCCAAAGCGTATCAAAACCTTGCATACGTTTTTGACGGATAATGATATCTTGTAAAGTTGTATCCCAAGCGTGACCAAGGTGAAGCTTACCTGTAACGTTTGGTGGCGGAATGACGATAGAGTAAGGCTTAGCCTTTTTATCTCCTGAAGGCTTGAAAACATCTTCATCAAGCCATTTTTGGTAACGACCAGCCTCAACCTCGGCTGGATTGTATTTAGGTGAAAGTTCTTTAGACATGTGTGTTCTCCTTAATTATTAGTTTCCTAATTAGTTTTTTAATTAATTTTTTAATTAGCTTCTTTTTTAATTTCTTATTTTGTTTCTTATTTATTTTCTTGCGTATTTTTATCTGTTCTTTTTTTAGTTTATTAACATCTTCTTTTGTTATATTATATTTTATATCCCATGATTTTTGTTTCAATCTATAGTTTAAATTATAAATTCCGTAATATTTCAACTCTAAATCTGTCTTATTTTTTTCTATCTTTTTTATTTGAGAAATATATTTATGACCTATATCGAAAATTTGATAAAGGAAAAAAATTTCTGAAGAAATTATAATTAGCATTAAGATTACTGGCAGGATGTCTACTAGCAAATTTACTTTAATCAGATTATAAAAATTTAATAAAATAATTGTTAAATAAAGGGAATATAAATAAGGGAATACAAACACCATTATGAAAGAAAGGAATAAAATTATTTTTTCTTTTCGCGAATCAAAATTGAGCTTAGATAGCAATTTTATCAGGAAATATTGCAAAATTAAAAAAATAGTTGAAAAAAAAGATAAATATATATTGAGTATGTTGTTTACATTGTTTGCCCAGAAAAACATTATTGTATTTAAAAATATCAGTCCCCATCTTAAAAGATTCCATAGGGCAGCACGACCAATTCCTACCTCATTTTTTGAACGTTCCCAATCATATTTCAGGAGCAGTTCTAGGTATTGACTGAGCTTTTGTGACTTTTCCTCTGAGTAATCAAAATTACTTAAAAGATCCCAAATATGTCCATCTTTCATGTAATAATCATTAATATATTTTACATTCATATCAGAGCCATATGGATTGATTTGTGATTTAAGTCTACTAACTGCAGACTTCCTATTTTTTCCGTCTAGTAAATCAACAATTATCAACTTTATGCTTTTTCTCCATTCAGAGCGTTCTTTAGTAATATAATCAAGTTGATTTCTTTTACTATTATTAACGAAAACTAAAATTGCACTCAAAATAGCCCCTAGACCAGCTCCACTAATTAGAGTAATAATCTGGCTTATTTCCAATCTTCTAACCTCGCTTTCGAAATTCTTCAATAAATCCCAACTGTTCAAATTTTTCGAACAGTTCAACTAACAGTTTAAACCCTCCCACTCACTCTTCAGCAAGCCATATATCAGACTGTCACAGCGATTTCCTTGGGCATCTTTGCGATCCCTCATGCGAGCTTCAAGAGTGAAACCAAGCTTCTCTGCAACTCGTTGGCTTTGGACATTGTAGCCAAAGCAGACCAGTTCAATCTTGTGAAGACCTAAATCTTTAAAACCTAGGTCAATCAAGGCACTCGCCGCTTCGGGCACATAGCCTCGTCCCCAATAGTCTGGGTGCAAGGTATAGCCAAGTTCTAGCACATCGTCTTCGTGCCGATGGTTGAAATCGACAGAACCGATGATGGTTTCGGTTCCCTTGACCACAATGCCGTAACCAGCTGGGAGATTGTCCTTTTCATTACGCTCGGGAAGGATATGCTCCAGATAATAAATCTCATCTTCCAAGCTCTTGACGGGTGGAAAGCCTGCTGGATAGGCAACCTCTGGCAGACTAGCATAGGCATGGATATCCTCGACATCAGCTACTGTACGGACTCGCAAGACAAGTCGCTCGGTCTCTATTCGTTTTGGTAATGCTGCTCTTGTCATCTTCCTCCCTCGCTTTCTACAAAAAATCGCCCCTGCCATCTATATGACAGGGACGAATGTGTTATCCGCGGTACCACCCAAATTCGGACGGTTAGCGTCCGCAACTTAATTATCTGCTTCGCTTAATTTTTCAGCAACCAGTTTTGACATCTGTGCGGATTTCTCAGCAGGACCGCTTTCTGTAACAAATGGGTTTCAAAACACCTCTGATTTTTCTAATTCTAGCAGATTTTTCGATAAATTGCAATTCCGTTTGAAGCATAGATAGGGAATTTTCTTACTTCCTTCCTAGAGTCTGTTCCTTATTTCAATCCTCTGAAAGTTTCGCTTTTAATCCTATCAGCAGTAATACCTTGGTCAGCCAGAAAAGCCTTCATCGCCTTAACATCATCTGGCTGACCAGCCACAAGATAAGTGCCCCTGTTTCCGTATTTTTTCACAGCTTTTTCAAGACTAGCCTTACTTTGAGAAAGACTAGCGCTTCTGTCATAAGTGAACAGGGATTCTTGATTAGCCAGTCCTTTCATTTCTTCATCAAAAACGTTAACGCCTTTATCTAAGTGATTGAGGACTATTTCACGCTTGCCAGCCTGTTTAAGTGCCAAAGGACGCAAGGCTGCAATTCCTACATCTGAAGCAAAGCAAACCAACGGTGTCTGCTTATCCTTAATTTTTAGAGAGGATTCTATCCAACTAATTTTGACCTTGGAGCCGACAGACAGGGATGTCAGATGCTTCTTGAAACTACTGCTACCCTTGTGAGTGAGAAGGAGAATCTCATTCTCATCAGAATTGGAAGCCAGAGTCAACCATCGGCTCTTTTGCCCACTTTCTTCGGCCTCAGGAAGGGTAACTTTAGCGTAAGAGCCTGGCTCCCAAGTCATATTTTTCGGCTTTTTGAGATGAATGAGATAAAGATCACCACTTGGGTTTTCAATAGACCTCACGGTCAAAGCTTGGCTACGCCCCAGATAAGCAATCACGCCCCAAGTAATCAAGCAGCCTACTAGTCCGATAGCAAGCAATATTAGAATTATTTTTAGCATTTTAGAATGTCCTTTCATTTCTTACTCCTTAGCACCTATTTCTAAAACTTAAGAGACAGTCAAGCGGTCAGAGCGATAACTGGTACAAAGCCCATTAGTTTAACAATCCTAGACACATCCGGCAGACTGTAGATGTAGACTTAGTAACGAGGGGCACTAGGCAGATACCACCGACCTGAAAAATAGCAGGCAGACCCGAAATCATGCAGAGCCCTATCGCCAGAAGGACACCCACCTGTTGCAAAAAACATGAAATCAGGGTTAAGTCCGACAGGGAACTCTGTCATCCTCCATACAAGAACCAAAGCTTCCACGATCGTAAGGCAAAGGCCTGCAATACTTCATTCATTTTTATTCATAATCGTATCCCCTTCGATGAATATGAATGAATAGATTTTAACATTCATTCATATCTTTGTAAAAATAAAGAAGTGGAATTCCTTATTTCAAAAGTCCTTTGACAAAGTAGGTTGCTAGGCTTTCAATAGTTTGACTAATATTTGGAAAATCTTGCTCGGTAATATGCATGTCCATATAATAAAAGAGCTGATAAACCTGGAAGACCTCTTGGATTTTCTCAGCGGTAAAACCTGCTTCCTGCATCCGCTTAGTGAAGGTCGTCTGCAAAAACTGATGGAAAGCATTATCAGCTCTGCCTTTCTCCGAATCATAGTAACTATGCAATAAATCTGAAACAGCGGGATTATACCACTCAGACATGATTTTACTGGTAGAAATCAGGCTACGCGACTTCCCAAAGAGCTGACCCACTACCTCTGGCAACTCCCCCTGCCAATTAATATCATCCATTATAATCTGCCTCACACGATTATTTTCGTCAATGTAAACATCAAGGAAAATATCTTCCTTGGCGGCATAATAATTGTAAAAAGTTCCAGCTGCTACACCAGCTCGCTTAGTAATTTCTGAAATACCCGTCGCTTTATAGCCTTTCTGGGAGAAGATTTCGTGTGCAACAGCTTTCAGTTGCTGTTTTTTGTCGATAGTCATGGAAGCTCCTTTCTTTTTTAAAAAAAATGAATGAATTATTACCTTTGTTCATTCATATTTTAATACCTTTTACAGTAATTGTCAATCAGCAACCGTAAAAATCTTACATTTTCCTAAACTCTGGTTACTCACCTCGCTATCCAAATCCGAGGAAAAGCACAATTTTTTCGAGGGACTGAAGTCGCTTAGGTTGGGGCAGTCTAAACAATCTCCTAAGTGAGGGACTAAACTTTTCTCCTATTAGAACAAAAAAACTATCCAGCATGGTGCCAGATAGGATTAAACTTCTATTAAGAACGGTAGTGCAAGCTTTTAATTTTAATCAGCCACTACCGCTTATATTGCAATTTCTTGATTAGTCAGCAAATACAACGCCGTTTTCTTTCAAGCTAGTAATAGCTGCTGGGCCAATGCCCTTGACAGCTAAGACATCTTTTTCAGAAGCTTTGGCAAAGTCTGCTTGTGACTTAAAGCCTGCTTCTTCAAGACTAGCTTGCTTAGCAGCACTGAGACCTGCAAAAACATCAGTCGCTTCTGCTTTAGGAGCTGACTTGACTTGGGCCTTCGTTTGAGCTGGCTTCTTAGGAGCCGCCGGCTTGACCGCTGCAGTCTCTTGAGCAGCTTGGCCCTTGATGAGACCTTGACGTTTCATTTGCAATTTCAGTGCTTTTTTACGATTTTTCTTTTTTGACATTCTTAACTCCAAAAACTTTTTTTACTATTATAGCAGGTTCTTTTCAGAAAATAAACACTTAAAAGCCCAGAAATCGCTATTCCAGGCCATTCTTTACAGAATTGTAATCTAATTTTGCACTTTCATGGCTAATTTGGGGGCAATTCTATGTCAAGTAAATGAACGAGAAGAAAGTCTCGGAACAACTTTTCTTGTCCCTATATCAATAGCTCCGTTTTCCCAACAAATCATCAGGTAGGTCATGGAAGGACTTGCCTTGATGGTAGTTGGCAAATTTTCCTTGCAAGTATTGGTAGGCATCTAGGCGACTTTCATAGCGGATTGCAGCTTCCTTAGCTCGCTCGTCGCCATCTTCTTCCCAGACCTGCTGGCTGGTTTTGACAGCAGTTTCGTTGACTAAAATCTGGGTCTTGAGCCAGTCTTCAAAGTCTTTTAAAAATTCTTGTTCGTAGGTCATTGACGACTCCTTTTTTATAATAGCTAGGTACCATTATAACCTAGCCCAGCAAAACCATCAAGATTGGTATAACGACTAGGGTCATGAGGGTGGTCTCGGTTACCATGACAGCTGCATAATCGGCATCGGCCCCATAGAGTTTGGAGACAACAGGGGCATTGGTCATAACTGGCATGGCCGACTGGATGATGAAGACCTCCTTCATCAGGTGGGGCATCCTGGTTGGCATGACCATGAAGGTCATAAGCAGGGGAGCCACCATAAATCGTCCTAAGAGAATGAGGAGATGGTCCTTACCCAAGCGCAGGTTGGACAGACCCAGTTTGGCAATAGAAATTCCGATGAAAATCATGGACAAGGGAATGGTGATATTGCCCAAGTAGGTCAAATCTGACAAGAGAAAATGAGGTAACTTGATTCTTAGAAGAACCAAGGCTACGCCCACCATAAAGCCTAATAGGGGAGCCGAAAAGATTTTCTTGAGGCTGTCCTTCCAGCTGAGCCCTTGACCCAATTCGCCATCTCGTTGAATCAAATAGAGACCAATAGTCCAAAAGAAGGTGGTATTACACATGTAATAGACCAAAACATAGGGAACACTAGCATCGCCAAAGAGGGCTTGATTGATGGGGAGGCCAACAAAGACGGTGTTGGAGTTAAAGAACATGGAGGTGAAGAGACCGCGGTGGGACTTTTTGACCTGAAAGATTTGGGCAAAGGCCATGGCAATAGCTAAAAGGATAACCATGGACATAGCTGGATAGCGCAACTGGGGCAACATGGTCTTGAGGTCACCCGCTGAAAAACGACCAACAATGGTCTCAATCATATAACAGGGCAGACCAATCTGGGTGACTAGGCGGGCAATCAAGCTGGACGACTTGTCATCAAACCAGCCTCGCCTAGCTAGGACATAGCCGACCGCTATCATAATGATGATGGTGATAATGCCTGAGATACTCTGTAAAAAGACAGACAAGGTCACTCGCCCCCTTCACGGTCCGCTAAATAAGTTAGCATGGCTTGAGTCGCCCTTTGAATATCTTGGCCATGAAAACCGTGGCCAGCTCCTGGCAGAACCAGTAATTGTGCCTGATGATAGCTGGCTTGGGCCCGCTCAGAATAGGCTAGGGGCACAATCTTATCGCTATCGCCATGGACAATGAGGACTGGCTTCCTATAGCCAGCCAGCACTTGATAAATATCAAAGGAGAGGGCATCCTGATTATAGATGGCACCGATTTGGGTCCCCATAACAATAGTGGCTTGAGGACCATTATCGTAGGCTTCCACCCGCTTTTTAGCATCATCTTGGAGGACAAAGGCTGGGTAAAGAAGAACTAGCCCTGCAATCTGGTCAGGAATTTTACCAGCTACATAAGCAGAGACAAATCCCCCTTGGCTCTCGCCCATGAGATAGACACGATTGGAATCAATTTCAGGTCGCTCCCGTAATTGGATAAGGACAGCTTCTAGGTCCTTTGCTTGAGTTAGGACGGACATATCAAGGAAATCCCCCTCACTCTGCTTGGCAGAGCCATCTCCTGAGCCGACAAAATCATAAGAATAGACGGCGTAACCTGCCTCATATGCCGCCTGGGCATAGACCTGGGTGCCCAAGTGACTGCCCCTAAACCCGTGGGACATGATAATCAAGGGAAGTTTGCCTGTACCCTCATCTGGACAATAGTATTTGCCATAAATCTTAAAGTCATCTCGTTTGAGCCATAAATCTTGAACAGTCATCTTCTGCACCTCCTGTGTGCCAATATAATGCAAGAGAGGGTTGAAACAGACGTTTCAACCCTCTCACCTAGACTGCCACCACCGAGAATCGAACTCGGAACGGAGCATTACCATTGCTCTATTATACCATTTAACTACAGCGGCTACCTATCTATAATACCATAGTCGCTTTTCTCTGACAAGATATAAATTTGAAAAATTTACCCGAAATTTCCCTAAATTTTTCAAGACTTGCAAACTTGGACCTACTTGGTCTTGCCATTCCAGTTTTCAAAGCCAGATTCTAGGACATAAACCTGAGTATAACCAGCCTTTTTGAGGATGGGGACTGCCCTTTGAATGGCTTGGCCCCGCATATTATCATAAAGGAGGACAGGCTTGTCCTTGCGTAAGGAAGATAGAGATTCCTTGAATTGTTGGATTTGGAAATTACGTGCCCCTAGGATATGTTGGTCCTGAAAAGCTTTGGAGCCTCGCAAATCAATAATCTGTCCTTGATGCATGAGCTCTTGAAATTCGCTATTATTAATGAACTTGGCAGCACGACGAATCCGAAAATAGCGCCAAGTTGCCCAGGCGATAAAGCCAAGTAGGATGACAGCGACTAAAATCCAATTAATGAGCATTTGTGACATAGTAGAAATTTTCTCCTTTTACAAATTCAGAATAGATAAGTCCGCCAAGGTTGGTCAGCGGACGAGAATTACATTTTAAGCGAATTTGCGGGCTAAACTAGCTGCACCGATGATGCCGGCATCATTTCCCAACTCGGCAATCTTAATCTTTGTTGAGGTCTTAACAGCAGGGAAGGCGAATTGCAGGAAGTATTTTTCGACCCGACTGCGAAGGAATTCACCAGCCGCTGAAACCCCGCCCCCCAGAACAATGGAATCTGGATTGAGGGTGTTGCCCAGATTTGCAGTTGCTAGGCCTAGGTAGTAGGCCACCTTTTCGACAACTGAATCCGCAAACTTATCCCCAGCTGCTGCAGCCTGGAAGATATCCTTGCTGCTGACGCTATCGCCATTATCAATAGCGGCCTTGATTTTCGAATCGCCTTCATAGGCTTCCGCTAGCAAGCGAGCCAGTCGGACGACACCAGTTGCAGAGGCCACGGTTTCTAAGCAGCCTTTATTACCGCAGGTACACTCAAAACCATCCTGAGGTTGAACATTGATATGGCCAATTTCACCACCGCCACCAGCAACCCCGTGGATGAGGTTGCCATCAGCGATAATGCCACCACCGACACCAGTTCCGAGGGTCACCAAAATCACGTCAGGATTATTGCCACCAGCTCCTGTCCAGGCTTCACCCAAGGCAGCGACATTGGCATCATTGTCAATAGCAAAGGGAATGCCAACCTCCTTTTCAATGACCGAACCAACTTCTTGAGTCTTGGCCCAGTTGAGGTTGAAGGCTCCTGTCACGGTCTTTTTATCCCGGTCAACAGCGCCAGGCGAACCCATACCAATACCGATAAAATCGTCCTTGGTCAAATTGTAGAGTGACAGACGATGTTTGAGGGACTCGACAATATCAGGTACGATGTGCTTGCCTTCTTCCAAGATATTGGTTTCAATCGCCCATTTTTCTTGGACATCTCCTTGCGTCGTTAGAATGCCAAACTTGATGGTGGTCCCACCGAGGTCAATTCCCAATAATTTCTTAGCCATGATTGTTACCTTTCGCTTCTAGTCTTTCTTTTTCCAAGCGATGCTCCCGTCGCAAAATTAACTCCGCTGTCAGATAGTCCTCCTTTTCTAGAAGGCCCGACTGGTAAAGTCGCTCTAGCTCAATTTTCATCATTTCAATATCGTAGAGCCGCTTGCCCAGATAAACGATTATACCGAAGCGTTTGAGCAACTGCTGAACATCGTACAAGGTTTTCATAAGCAAATTGTAACAAAAAAAGCGAACGCTTTCAAGGTCATCAGGAAGCGGTTTCTGAATTTTTCTCAAGTCTGATTTTCTGACAAGTGTTGAAAGAGGCTTGGTCTAAAAAAGAACGGCCCCAAAGGTCGTCCCTTCCTATTATTTATAAATTGCTCAAGCTATGGTAGCTTCCCTAGCTACTTCACTCTTGCATTTTCAAAATGACGTCGATTTTGAAAATGTCATGTTTTTAATCCAAGCCTGGGGCTTGGCCAAGTTCGGCTTGGAGCATCCAGAGAGTTTTTTCAACATCTGCCTGAGCTGCTGTGAAGATGTCATTACTTGGGGCATCGCCTTCTTCATCAGTCACATCAAGGCCGACTTGGTAAAGTTTATCCAAGTAAGTATAGACTTCTACCAAGCGACGCAGGTGGTCTTCCATGGATTTGTCCCAAGTCCCCTTTTCCTCAGTCAGGTTGGAATTTTGGTCAAATTCAGCTAGGGTTGAATAAGGGTCGCCTCCCAGGGTAATCAACCGTTCGCTGATTTCATCCAAATTAGCATTGAGGGCATCCATGTATTCGTCCATCTTTGGATGCAGATGGAGAAAACCACGTCCTCGCATATACCAGTGGACTTGGTGAACGATGGAATAAGCCTTGGATAAGTCCGCAACAGCTTGGTTGAGGACAGCCTTGGTCTTGGGACGAGAACCTGAAAGATTTTGAGCTCTTTGAGCCTCTTGATTGGCAATTGCCTCTACGGAATTAGACATAAGAAAACCTCCTTATAATTGAACTTAGGTATGGTGCCGAATGAAAACATTGACGGTTCTGGAAAGTCGAACGCTCCCTCGCCTCTATTTTCATAGAACATTTCCTAAGCTCTTGATCTATATAAAACAGTCCCAGAAAGGATTTTTAGGATTGGTCAGTTGACAGATAATTCTTATTTAGAATCATTCTTATCTACTGACACCCTTATTATAGTCCAAGGTCAACAATTATGCAACCATTTGAATTATTTTCGGACTAATAAGTATGGAAACACTTTTAATTCTCTTACTAGGAGCCAGTCTAGGCTCCTTTCTGGGTCTGGTGGTCGACCGCTTCCCAGAAAAATCAATTCTCTGGCCCCGCAGTCATTGCGACTCTTGTGGTCAAACCTTGGCCATTTGGGACTTGATTCCCATTGTCTCGGAAATGGCTAATGGCTTTCGTTGCCGTTTTTGCAGTGCCAAAATCCCTGTCAGCTATTGCCTTTTAGAAACCGCTTGTGCCCTGGCTTTCTATCTTGGCTGGGTAGGTGGATTGAGTTGGACACAAGTCTTTTTGGTCATGCTCAGCCTGACCCTCAGCCTCTACGACCTGAAAAATCAAGACTATCCCTTAATCATCATTTTATTGGCAGGGCTAGTCACACTATTTTTCTGGGGGAGCAATACCACCGCCCTAGTCCTTCTCCTCTTAGGAATTTTAGCGCAAATTCTTCCCTTGGGCATTGGCGAGGGCGACCTCTACTACCTGGCCCTCTTGGCCTTGACCCTCGACCTGCCTTCCCTGCTCTGGTTGATTCAGTTGGGGAGCCTCCTAGCCATTCTTTTTATCATCAGTCACAAAGAAAAAAGAGCAGTTCCTTTCCTGCCCTTCTTGAGTCTAGCTTATCTGGTGGAGTTGGGTTTGATGGAGATGGGGTGAGGAGCCTGGTATTTGGTTCTTAGAACCAAGATACAAGGTATAATATGGCAAAACAATCATATCATTAACAAGATACTTCAACCCTTTTTATTAGTACTCTTTAAACTCATCTATGTGATTGCTCATATATTCTGCAAGCCATTCTGTACCATAAGCAATCTCGAATGCCTCCAATAAAATTGATATATTAATATTAAAATTGTAACCCTTCAAATCATTAAGGAGCCCTTTAGGAGATGAAATATTTGCTAAACGAATAATCTCACCAATATCCTGTCAATCCCGATTTCTTCCACTTTCCATTTTCATTCCTACTATGTAAATAAGAGTCGGAATTAAGACCTTGAGATTAGAAAAATTGTAGATGACTTTGCAAGCTGATTTTGGCGGTACCTTATTCAGATTGGATACAGAGTTGTTCAACCAAAGTTCATCTGGCTCATTGACGCCAAACTTGTCACCCACCTGTTTTATAATGCTTAAAATCTTAGTATTCTCCTGGTAGAAGGCATCAACATCTTGTGTTCCGCGTAAATTATAATACTCTAGGACAAAACCTCCAACACCGATAACTTCTAGAGTAATATCCTCCTTCTTCATTTAAAGCTTCAAATAAGGTCTTTTTATCCATATTTCCCCTCTCTGTAAAGCTGTAGAATATCTCTTGAGGTTGACTTCCTATTAGCATTCAGCACATGTTCCCTTGTATAGGTTCCTTCTGTCATAGCATCATGAAGAGTCACTTTTTGAAAAGGGCTGAGTTGGTGACTATTGAGGAGTTCTTCAACATCTTTTGGGCTTAATTTTGTATCACTGTCTTGAATTACCTTGTACAGGTATCTAAACCACAAGTCCCCATCACCTTGAGATTCTCTGCTTGCCTTAATCATGTAATCATACCAAGCTGTCATCAGGTTTTTCCTCCTTTTTCAACTGTCCTTTAAGTTCATTATAGCCTATCAAACCCCTTATTTCAATTTCTCACTTGGTTTATAAAGAGAATAGAATTTAGCCCATAAAAATTTACTCCTCAATTGAATTTGCTCTAATCCTCCTCACTCATCTTCTTCATCCAGCTTGGAATTTCCTGGCTGATACGGGTTGGGAGGACAACATAAGCATCTTGGGCTAGGTCGTCGGCGATGGCTGAATGGAGGTAACTAGCTCCTGCCACGCTCTTAAAGAGGTCTTCCCTAAACTGGGCGACAAAGCCCGTAATCATACCTGCTAGGGTATCGCCCATGCCACCGGTTGCCTGATAAGGACCCCCGACTGTCAATTGAGCGACTTGGCCAGTCTGGTCATAGATTGTCGTTTGATGGGACTTGGCCACTAGGATGGTTTGGCTGGGAAAGTGGGCCAGAGCTTCCCTAGCATTTTCTTGATTCTGTTGGGAAATTTCGATACCTGAGAGGCGCTCCCATTCCTTTTGATGAGGGGTTAGGACTATTTTTTGCGTAGGCCAGCTAATTTGGTCTTTTTTGGCCAGTAAATCTAGGGCTGAGCCATCAATAATCAGGGTTTGATTTGCTTGCACTTGACTCAAAACTAGATCCAAGCCTTTCTGTGCCAGAGGGGAATCTCCCAGTCCTGGGCCAATCAGGATGACATGGCTGGAATGAATTTGCTGAGTTAAGAGGGCCTGATCAGCTAGGTCAAAGGCCATGGCTTCCGGCAGATGACTATGCAGGGCTGGGATATTGGCAGGGGCACTAGCCACCGTCACCAAACCAGCTCCGCTATTGACCGTCGCTAGGGCAGCCATAATAATGGCACCACCATAGGGGTAGAGGCCACCAATGAGGAGGGCACGCCCAAAAGTCCCCTTATGACTCTTAAGGGGACGGGGCTGGATAAGATTTTTAAGGACTTTTTCATCAATCATCATAAGCTCACACTTCTCAGGGCTGCTTGATAGGTTTGTTCCAGGAGCATGGTGATGGTCATAGGGCCAACACCACCGGGAACAGGCGTAATGAGACTGGCCAGTTGAGCCACTTCGTCGAACTTGACATCACCAATCAGCTTGCCATCATCATCACGGTTCATACCGACATCAATCACGACTGCCCCTTCTTTGACATAATCCTTAGTCACAAAATTTCTCTGACCGATTGCAACAATCAGGAGATTGGCCCGCTTACAAACCCGATCCAGATGACGGGTGCGAGAGTGGGTCAGGGTGACGGTCGCATTCTTGTCCAGGAGCAATTGGGCCATAGGCTTGCCGACAATATTAGAACGACCAACGATGACGGCATTCTTGCCTTCTAGGTCAACCTCATACTCCCTCAGCATTTCCATGATGCCAGCTGGCGTGCAGGGAACCATGAGAGGACGGCCTGACCAGAGGTGGCCGGTGTTCATGGGGTGAAAACCATCGACATCCTTCTTGGGGTCAATGGCCAAAATGACCCTCTTGTCGTTAATATGGCTAGGGAGGGGCAACTGGACCAGAATCCCATGGAAGGCTGGATCCTGATTATACTTCTCAATAAGAGCCAGCAACTCCTCCTGGCTGATACTATCCGATAGGCGGACGGTTTCGCTGGTGAAGCCAGCAGCTAGAGCAGAGCGCTCCTTATTGCGGACATAAACCTGGCTAGCAGGATTATCACCGACCAGAATAACCACCAGACCTGGAACGATTCCATGCTGGTCTTTTAGCTGGGCTACTTTTTCTGCCAACTGGCCCTGCATTTTCTTGGCCAGAGCCTTGCCATCAATGATCTTTGCTGTCATGCTTACTCCCAATTAGTTTTCTTGCCTGAACAGGCTAGTTTTTGTCTAATCTTCTTGAAAAGCTAGAGTTAAATCTTGAGTCCCTTGGCTTTTAGTGCCTAGTCTCAGACTACCTTCATCCACTGGACGAAAGTCCCCAAATTCTTGCTCCCATTATAGCAAAAAACCACCCCTTTTGGAATGGCTTTCTCATGGGTGCCTGATGGCCCAAAGAATATCTTGGATAGGTAGACTAGGAGTGACCTCAATTCCCTGCAACCATCAAGCTTTCTAGTCTATGACCAACTAGCTGAGTTTCTGGTGCTTGTGCATTTCTTCTTTGACGGGGCAGGCACAATCGCAGTCCCCACAGGAACCCTTTTGTTTAATATAATGGCGCAGACCTGCGATGACAGCCAGAGCAATCAGACCTGCAATAATATAGGTTGACATGGTTTACATCTCCTTTTTATACTCTTCGAAAATCAAAATTTATCCACGGATAAAGTCACTCTATGATTTCTCATTAGAGTGACTACGAAAACTACGATTGTAGTTTTCTATATCCCTGGCTAACTCTGTATAAACTGTGGCAACGACAGTTCCTACCTCGCGTCGCGTCGTTAACTCACCTTGCTGTACTTACTGAGGAAAGCAAAGCTTTCCCTATTTCCAACCTCAAAAGGTCTACCAGACCTTTTGAGCTATCTACAGTTCGTGCGATGCAGAGCAAAGTTGGTCGATTTCACCAACTTTGTGAGGTTAGTAAGGGAGCTAGGCAATCGCTATGGAGATTGCCGTTGGACATCAGTCACTTTAGTGACTTGATGTCATTACTCCTTGCCTCGGCTAATCTCGATTTTCATTGAGTATTAAGTTCGATCAGCCAAGGGAAGGTTGTCTAAGCTAATGACTTCTTCCTTGATTTGGCGTGGTTTTCTCAAGATAAAGTAGAGCATGAGCCCAATAATCAAGAAGGCTAGGCCTGTCCACAGGCTAAAGGCTTGATCGTAGAGAAAGACTAGCCCTAACTGGTAGATAACCAGACTGACCAAGTAGGCTAGGCCTGTTTGAAAGCCAATGGCCAAGAGGGTCCACTTGAGATTGCCCATTTCCCGGCGTATGGTTCCGATGGCCGCAAAACAAGGGGCACAAAGGAGGTTGAAGGTCAAAAAGGAATAGGCCGCCAGGGCTGTATAGTCCCCTTGGAGGCTGGTCCAGAGAGCCTTGCTGGTTTCCGTCGCGTCTGGATTGTGGTAGAGAATCCCAAAGGTAGCCACCACGGTTTCCTTGGCCGCAAGACCTGTCAGAGCTGCCACAGTCGCCTTCCAGTTCCCAAAGCCCAGGGGTGTGAAAATCCAGGCTAGGAGACGGCCGAGACTGGCCAAGATACTCTGGTCCGTTTCGACCGCTTGGAAGGTGAAATTGTAGGAAGACAGGAACCAAATCAGAACCGTCAAGCTAAAAATAATGGTCCCAGCCCTCTTGACAAAGCTCAGAGCCTTGCCAGTTGCGTACCGCAGAACCGCTCTAGCCTTAGGCAGATGGTAACTAGGTAGCTCCATAATGAAGGGACTGGTGTAGCCACCTAGGAAAGAAGTCTTCTTGAGGGAAATTCCCGAAAAGATGATGGCCAGCATTCCCATAAAGTAGGTGCTTGGAGCCACCCAGGGACTGTCGGGAAAGAAGGCCCCTGCAATCAGAGCGATGATGGACAATTTAGCCGAGCAAGGCATGAAGGTCGTTGTCATAATCGTAATCCTGCGGTCCCGCTCATTTTCAATGGTCCGACTGGCCATAATACCTGGCACCCCACAGCCTGTTGAAATCAACATGGGAATAAAGGATTTACCCGAAAGGCCAAAACGCCTGAAAATGCGATCCATGACAAAGGCAATTCGGCTCATATAGCCGATATCTTCCAGAATGCCCAGACAGACAAAGAGGACAAAAATCTGAGGCAGAAAACCTAGTACCGTTCCGACACCAGCAACAATCCCATTGACAATCAGGGATTGGAGCCAGTCTGCCACATGCAGGTCTTGAAGGAATTGGGTCACAAGATCAGGGATATATTGGCCAAAGAGAACATCATTGACCCAATCTGTCCCCATGGTACCCACCGTCTGAATGGAGAGGTAGTAAACCAGGAACATGACCAGAGCAAAGATTGGCAGGGCCAAAATGCGATTGGTGACAATCTTATCAATCTTGTCCGACAGGGTCATTTTGATGTCATCATCTTGACTCTGAGCCATTTGACAAACGCGTTCGATAAAGGCATAGCGCTGGTTGACCACGATAGTCTCTGAATCCTCGGTGAAGATTTCCTCGGTAATCTTGATGATGTCGTCAATCTCTAACTTTTGAAAAGGAGAAAGGTTGACTTCGGAAGTGATCAATTTATCTCGTTCAAAAAGTTTAATGGCATAGAAGCGATTGGAGCGCTGGGGAACCGTTTGCCCCAGTACTTGGATAATCTGAGCCAGGGCCGCTTCAAACTTGTCATCATAGGTCGGATACTGGATGTCATCCACCCTAGCTTTGGTTGTTTGGCTGGCCTTCTTAATAGCTTTGTCCACACCTGTATTTTTTAGAGCGCTGGTAGCAATAACCGGCAGGCCTAACTGGTAGGCAAGCTTCTCGCTATTAATAGTCCTACCTTGGCTTTTGAGTACATCGCTCATATTGAGCGCTAGAGTGACTGGAAGGCCCGTTTCAATCAGTTGGGTAGTCAGATAGAGATTGCGCTCCAGATTTGTGGCATCCACGACATTTAAAATAGCATCGGCATGGTTGCTTAAGAGATAATCCCTAGCGATCTTTTCTTCTGGACTATAGGGCGAAAGGGAATAGATCCCTGGCAGGTCTTGGACGTTGACCCCTGGCAATGTTTTCACCTGACCGCTCTTTCGCTCAACGGTAACGCCGGGCCAATTTCCCACATGCTGAGTGGTCCCCGTCAAGAGGTTAAAGAGACTGGTCTTACCGCTGTTGGGATTACCAATAAGGGCAATTTCTGTCATACTAATCCTCCTCCTGATCCTTACTTCTAACGACACTAATCATTTGGGCTTCTGACTTTCTCAGGGATAATTCATAACCCCTCAAGCTAATTTCGATAGGGTCGCCTAGAGGAGCAACCTTACGGAGGTAAATCTTGGTATGCCTAGTCAGGCCCATATCCATCAGGCGACGTTTGGCTTCATTGAGGGCAAGGATATTGTCAATATAGGCAGACTGACCTACCTCTAAGTCAGACAGAGGGAGAGTCTCCTGTTCCTCGGACAGCTCGGTCACATCAATATTGGCCAAAATCGAGGTATCAAAAGCCAGACGATTAGCCTTTAAGACGATAATAGCGCTGGATTTGGTTTTGGAAAGAACTTTAAGAGTCGTGCCTACCTTGAGGCCCAGATTAGCCAGATGGCGCAGACTAACTTCTGGTAGATTAATGCTGGCAATCTGGTAGGATTTGTTCAAATCCGCCTCTTGTAAAATCATTTAGGCCTCCTCTACCCGTTCGGAAAATTTTTCTGCCTTCATTATACCATAGAAAAGCCTGTTAAATAAGCGTTTTCAGAAGATTGGAATCATTTCAAAAAGGAGCCAAAGATTAGAATCTCTAGCCCCTTTTTGAAGGAATTGCTCTGGTTGACCAGCTATTTTCGCCCATCCATTGCTATTGGTCGCAAGCTAGCGACTTTGGGGCTAGCCCTTTGACTATCTCAACCTTACCCTTACTAAAAAATGAACCCCATCTACTGGGGTCCATCAATCTATCTCTCTTGATTTAGAGTACTTTCCCTAAGAAGTCCTTGGTTCGGTCTTCCTTGGTATGGTCAAAGACTTCTTGAGGACTTCCTTCCTCAACGATAACGCCACCGTCCATGAAAATGACCCGATCGGCCACTTCTTTTGCGAAGCCCATTTCATGGGTGACAATGACCATAGTCATACCAGACTTGGCTAGGTCTTGAATAACAGCCAAAACCTCTCCGACCATTTCAGGGTCGAGGGCTGACGTTGGCTCATCAAAGAGGAGGACATCAGGATCCATGGCCAAACCACGGGCAATGGCAATCCGCTGCTGCTGTCCGCCTGAAAGAGAGGTAGGATTGGCCTTGGCCTTGTCCTTAAGCCCAACCTTCTCCAAGAGTTCATAAGCCTTTTCTTCAGCATGACTCTTAGATTGACCCTTGACTTTGGTTGGCGCCAAAGTAATATTTTCTAGGACATTCATATTAGGGAAAAGATTGAATTGTTGGAAAACCATCCCCATCTTTTCACGCATTTTGAAAACATCGTTTTTCTTATCAGTGATATCAACACCTTCAAAACTAACAGTCCCCTTGGTCGGAACTTCCAGAAGATTCATGGTTCTAAGGAAAGTTGATTTACCCGAACCCGACGGGCCAATGATAACAACAACTTCGCCTTTTTCAATGTCCAAATCAATCCCATTGAGGACTTCATTCTTACCAAAATATTTATGCAGATTTTTTATACTAATCAAGGTATCAGTCATGCTTTTTGTCCTTTCCCAAGACGATTTTCAAGCCACTTCTGACCAGCCGTCAGAACGGTTGTCAACATGAGGTAGTAGAAGGCTGCAAACAAGAGAGGTTCCAGCGGAACGTAGGTGGTTGCTAGAACAGTCTGAGCCCCATTCCAGAGTTCCATAATCCCGATAGTTTGCAAGAGGGAACTATCCTTAATGATGGTAATAAATTCATTACCCAGAGCTGGCAAAATATTCTTGAAGGCCTGGGGTAAAACCACATAGCGCATAGCTTTGGCTGGCTTAATCCCCAAGGAATAGGCCGCTTCCACTTGTCCCTTGGGAACAGCTTCAATCCCAGCCCGAACGATTTCAGAGATATAGGCCCCGCTGTTAAGCGAAAGGATGATAATCCCTGGAATCAGGCGGGAGAAGTCAAGCTCCACTGTTCCAAACCCAATGGTGGGAGCACTCTTAAAATTCATCCAGAGGAAGGCAATCATGATTTGCACAACCATGGGAGTTCCGCGAAAGACCCAGACATAAAAGCTAACTAGGTAATTTAACAGCTTGATATTTGAGCGTTTTGCTAGAGCGACTAGGACCCCTAGAATGGTCCCCAAAAAGACTACACAGACAGAAATCATAACGGTGACAAGGACACCGTAGTTGAAATAACCCCAATATTTGGGCAAGAAAGAAAAATCGAAATTCACAGATTTACTCCTATTTTAGATAGCCAAAGGCAGCTTTCTCATGACAATTAGTGGCTCACTTTCAAGGCCACCTTGTCAATAAATTTGTAAATTATTTTACCATAAAATGAATAATAATACAATATCATTTTATAATTTTCTGATTTTTCATTGATTCTTGTATATTTTTTGAAAAGGTCAGAGGACAGATAAATAAAAAGCCAATTGGAAGCCCTGCCAGGCTGGCAGAGACCTCCAATCAGCTTTTTAGGCGAGGCATAGTTATCGCTCCAATTATCTAAATTGCTTTAGAAAAATGGTGAGTTTTCCTCTTCTTCTGCTACAGACTTGTCAGTAGCTTGCTTACTTTGAGCAGGCTGACTAAGGCTACTATCAGTGCTTGACTGGCTACTGGTCACGGGCGCAAATGAGAAATCCATTCCGACAAAAAGGTTGACAATAGCTAGGGCTAGGCTGGCTGCTAGAAGAATGAGAAGTAGCAAGGAGAAAATGCCAGGTACTAAGACTAAACCAACCAGCAGACAGTAGCCCATTAGGAGGCTAGCTATGATGCCTAGACAAGAAGTTAGCCATTGCAAGACCTTATCGGTTCCCTTGATTTTCACGTATCGCATCAGATTAATCTGACCTAGAATGACTGTCAAGGCAAGGAGCCCACAGGCTATCAAGACCAGCCACTCACCGCCTTGCAGGCCTCCTACCTTCAAGCCTGTCCAGAGGAAGCTAAAAAGATTGGAATAGATGAAAGACTGGCGAGGGGTCGCCCCTATGAGAAGGACGAGAACGAGTGCTATAAACCCTAAGCTCGATGCGGTGTTCTTCATGATAAGGTAGGTTTGGTACTTACTGGCTCCTGAATTCGTATTTTCTGTCATAGTCTCCTCCGTTCACAGCAAAAAAATCAGACCACTAGGAGAGTCTGATTTTCTGATAATTCTTAGTAAAGCAGGTCATAGATTTCCATAGCAATCAAGTCAATGCTATCGAAAGTATAGGTTTCACGCGCTTTAACATCACGCAATGTGAATACTGGACCATTTTCAGGATCATTGGCAAAAGAAACTTCCGCAACGACTTGGCCATCACGCTCGAAATTCCTTTTCAAATTACCCCCATCTGTCGTCATCAAATTGAGACGATCAATGATTCTCACCAAATGTGATTCCATGTAGATTCTCCTTAGCTAAGCACATGAGGGTGGGAAAAATTTCCCCCATAACTACTTTATCCCCTTGTGCCTTTTATCTTTTAATCAGTCTTATTTTACCATAAACTAGGGAAATGAGATAGGTCAAAGCCTTAAATAGGGAAATTTATCTCTTAGAAGTTACCCATTTTACTGAAATTCGATAAGCAAGGTCTCCATTAGCCTAGAAAGAATTTCTTCTGGTAGGACCTAATCCTCTTGATAAGATTGATAGATAATGGCCTTGATAGCATGCATGCGGTTCTCTGCCTCTTGGAAAATAACGGGGCTGTACTTCTGGAAGACCTGATCAGTAATCTCCAGCTCACTATAGCCATACTTGTCGTAAATTTCTTGACCAATACTAGTGTTGAGATCATGGAAGGCTGGCAAACAGTGCAGGACGATGAGGTCGGGATTTTGTGCCAAATCTAGCAGACCTTGGTTGACTTGGTAGGGGAGGAGCCAATCAATCCTTTCCTTGAAGTCCACATCTTCCCCCATGGAGACCCAGACGTCGGTGTAAATCATATCCACACCCTTGACTGCTGCAGGATCTGCAGTTATCTCTAACTTGGCTCCACTATTGTGCTTCTTGGCCAAATCAAGAACCGCTTTTTCTGGTTGCAGGCTTTCTGGGGCAATAATGGTACAGTTGACCCCTAAAATAGCCGAAGTAACTAAGAGGGAATTAGCCATATTATTGCGACCATCTCCAACATAGGCAATGCTGAGGCCTTCTAAACTACCGAAATGTTCCTTGAGTGTCAGAAAGTCGGCAATCATCTGGGTGGGATGCCAGCTGTCGGTCAAGCCATTCCAGACGGGGACACCAGAATACTTGGCCAGGGTTTCGACATCCTCCTGCTTAAAGCCCCGATATTCAATGCCATCAAACATGGAGCCTAGGACCTTAGCCGTATCCGCCACAGACTCCTTCTTGCCCAGCTGGGTTTCTCCAGCCCCCAGATAGGTCACATTCATTCCCAAGTCCTGTCCAGCAACCGTGAAGGCTGACCTAGTCCTGGTTGAGGTCTTCTCAAAAATCAGGGCAATATTGAGCCCCTCTAAATATTTATGCGCCTGCTTCTTCTTTTTGAGGGTTTTAAACTTGGCAGCTGAATCAATCAAGCCTAGGAGCTCTTCCTTTGTGAAATCTATCTCTTTTAAAAATGATTTAGCCATATCTTTTTCCTTTTTCTGAATTTTTATACAGTTATTCTACCTTATTTTGCGGAAATGTCAAGACGTTTTTGTATTTTATTCACTTTTAGCACTCTAGCTTTTCATCTGCTAAAAAAACAATCTTTTTACTTGCTTTCTATAGTTTGAGTGTTATAATAACACCATAGATTTTGACCATTATTGACTATCGGTCGAGATCGGAGGTTTCCTATGTTATGTCAAAATTGTAAGCTCAATGATGCGAGCATACATCTCTATACAAATGTCAACGGCCAGCAAAAGCAGATTGATCTCTGTCAAAACTGCTACCGGATTATGAAGGCTGATCCAGAAAATATTCTCAACAGTAATTTAACCAGCCAAAATCCTCAAAGCCATCAAAACCAATCCATGGATTCATTCTTTGACGATTTCTTCGGAGATCTCAATAATTTCCGTGCCTTTAACCCAGACCTACCAAATTCTCCCCAATCACAGGCGGGACGCAATGGTGGCGATGGTGGTAACCGAGGCGGTAATAACGGCGGTGGCAATCAGGGCCGCAGACCGCAAGCTCAGCCCCAACAAGCCCAAGGTATCTTGGATGAATTTGGAATCAACATCACTGATATGGCCCGTAGGGGCGACATTGACCCTGTAATCGGCCGTGACCAAGAGATCGTCCGAGTTATTGAAATTCTCAATCGTCGGACCAAGAACAATCCTGTTCTCATCGGTGAGCCAGGTGTCGGTAAAACGGCTGTTGTTGAGGGCCTTGCCCAAAAGATTGTCGATGGCAGTGTTCCGCAAAAATTGCAGAGTAAGCAAGTCATCCGTTTAGATGTGGTCAGCCTAGTTCAAGGAACTGGTATCCGCGGTCAATTTGAGGAACGGATGCAAAGGTTGATGGAAGAAATCCGTCAGCGCCAGGATGTCATCCTCTTCATCGACGAAATCCATGAAATCGTCGGTGCCGGTGGTACGTCTGACGGTAGCATGGATGCTGGTAATATCCTCAAGCCAGCCCTAGCTCGTGGCGACCTACAGCTGGTTGGTGCCACCACCCTCAATGAATATCGCATTATCGAAAAGGACGCTGCCCTGGAAAGACGGATGCAGCCTGTCAAGGTGGATGAACCTTCCGTTGAAGAAACCATCACCATCCTCCATGGTATCCAAGCCAAGTATCAGGACTACCATCATGTTAAGTATACTGATGAGGCAATTGAAGCTGCGGCTCTTCTCTCCAATCGCTATATCCAGGACCGCTTCTTGCCTGATAAGGCCATTGACCTTTTGGATGAGGCCGGTTCCAAGATGAACCTGACACTCAATTTCGTTGATCCTAAGGAAATTGACCAACGCTTGGTCGAGGCTGAGAATCTCAAGGCTCAAGCCACTCGTGAAGAAGACTTTGAGAAGGCCGCCTACTTCCGCGATCAGATTGCCAAGTACAAGGAAATGCAGTCCCAGCAACTGGATGAGCAAGATATTCCTGTCATCACCGAAAAGCATATTGAGGCTATCGTTGAAGAAAAGACCAATATCCCAGTCGGTGATTTGAAAGAAAAAGAACAGTCCCAACTGGTTAATCTGGCAGACGATCTTAAGTCTCGGGTTATTGGCCAAGATGACGCTGTTGATAAGATTGCCAAGGCTATTCGTCGTAATCGTGTCGGACTCGGTGCCCCAAATCGGCCAATTGGAAGCTTCCTCTTCGTTGGACCAACTGGTGTCGGTAAGACCGAGCTGTCCAAGCAACTAGCTATTGAGCTCTTCGGATCAGCTGACAGCATGATTCGCTTTGATATGTCCGAATACATGGAAAAACATGCCGTGGCTAAATTGGTCGGAGCCCCTCCAGGTTATGTTGGTTATGAAGAGGCTGGTCAGTTAACCGAAAAGGTTCGCCGCAACCCCTACTCCCTTATCCTGTTGGATGAAGTTGAAAAGGCCCATCCCGATGTCATGCACATGTTCCTGCAAGTTCTCGACGATGGTCGTTTGACCGATGGCCAAGGTCGGACCGTTAGCTTCAAAGACACCATCATCATTATGACTTCAAACGCCGGTACCGGTAAATCTGAAGCTTCTGTCGGTTTTGGAGCTGCCCGCGAAGGTCGGACCAATTCCGTCCTTGGAGAATTGAGCAACTTCTTTAGCCCAGAATTCATGAACCGTTTCGATGGTATTATTGAATTCAAGGCTCTGAGTAAGGACAACCTTCTCCATATCGTCGACCTCATGTTGGACGATGTCAACAAACGCTTGTCCAGCAATGACCTTCATTTGGAAGTTACCGACAAGGTCAAGGAAAAATTGGTTGACCTCGGCTATGATCCTAAGATGGGAGCTAGACCTCTACGTCGGACCATCCAAGACCATATCGAAGATGCCATTACCGACTTCTACCTAGAAAATCCTAGTGAAAAGAACTTCAAGGCCGTCATGACCTCCAACGGTAAGATTAGCATCAAGGCTGCTAAAGTCAGCCAAGCTACCCAAGAGGAAAAGTCCCTTAAAGAATAGCCCTACCAAGAAGCCTGTCCCTAGCTAGAGACAGGTTTTTTAGCTTCCTATAGTAGAGACCTTATCACAAGTCCAGAAAAGAAGTTTTCACCTCTTAATTAGTAAAAAATTTCGGGCTATTAGGCGAACTTAGAAGATTTTCAGCCAAAGAAAATAATTAGTCTGCCTTCATGTGTTATAATAAACTCAAGAAATTAGAGACGAGGAATTCCTATGACCACTCCTACATTTGGCCAAAAAGAGGCAGGCAAGGACTATGTCGCCCGCTATGGGGTCTATGCCGTTATCCCTAATCCAGAGCAGACAAAAATCATCTTGGTTCAGGCACCAAACGGAGCCTGGTTCTTGCCGGGTGGTGAAATTGAAGCTGGTGAGGACCAGCTGTCTGCTCTAGAACGTGAACTGATTGAAGAGCTGGGCTTCAAGGCAGAGCTGGGTGAGTATTACGGTCAGGCCGATGAGTACTTTTATTCCAGCCACCGCGACACCTACTTCTACAATCCTGCCTATATTTACGAAGCAACCCGCTACACTGCCGTTGATAAACCTCTAGAAGATTTCAACAATCTAGCCTGGTTCCCTATTGACCAGGCTCTAGAAAAGCTAAAAAGAGGTAGCCACAAGTGGGGCATTGAGAAATGGAAAAAATCTCACAATTTTTTCTAACTCCCACTTTTTTCAAAAAATCGTGCTATAATATGACTATGCAAGGTTCACAAGGAGGTCTTCAATGAGACTAATAAACACAACGAGCAGCCACCCGTCGCTTGTTCGTAATCAGCTGCGCAATACCGATGCTGAATTAGTTGAAGTTTATTCTGCTGGTAACAGCGATGTCGTCTTTTCTAAAGCACCTGGTCACTATGAGCTCCTGATTTCGAATCGGCACCGGGCCATCAAGGATAGCGAAATAGAAACCATTCGCGAATTCTTTTTCAAAAGGAAAATTGATCCTGATATTATTATCCCTGATAAAATCAAATCAAGTCACACAGAAAAGTTGATTGAAATCTCAATTCCAACAAGTGCATAAAGACAAAGGCTACTTGGATAAGTGGCTTTTTTCTTTTGCCAGTTTATGATAGTCAAGAAAAATCAAAAGTCCTTGAGGGTAATGAACTTAGCGGCAGGACTTCTTGTACAGTCAGGGTAAGGTTAGCAGATTTGGCTGCATCTTGAACTTATTCAACCTTTGTGACACCGAGAGTTGGCCTTGTGCCACGTCCGATTACCCATGCCGTTACCTCGGGGCTTTCGATTTTCATTGAGTACAACGGTGGCAAGCTCTGATTTTTAAAAAGTCTAGTAAAAAAGCTTTACAATCCTGGCGGACTGTAAAGCTTTTTCTTATGATACAAGGTCTTATTTAGCCTTGACTTCAAAGCCTTGAGCAACGGCTTGAGGGAAATTGTTTTCGACAATATCCGCACAGTGGTCACAGATGGTGACGCCGTAAGAGCGTTCCTTGACCGTAACATCAGTCCGGCGACAACGATCACAAACCTGACCAGCAGCATGCTCAACCTTAAAGGCCACACCTTCAAAGCGAAGGGCATCTGCGGGTGCTTCTTCTTGGGAAATCGTCAGTTCTGAAACAATCAGCAATTGAGCCAGGTCGCTATTGAGTGCTGCCAAGTCCGCAGCTACTTCTGGGCTGGCGTAGACCGTCAAGTGCGCTTCTAGTGACTTACCAATAAGCTTGGCGTTACGAGCTTCTTCTAGAGCCTTTTGTGCCTGAGTTCGGAAAGTCATAAAGGCGTCCCAAGCTTCTAGCAGGCTATCCTGGTTAGCAAAGCTTCTTGCTTGAGGCATCTCAGCCAACTGAACAAATTCTTCAGCTTCATCTTCTAGGTAGGACCAGATTTCCTCAGAGGTATGAGGAAGAATAGGAGTCAAGAGTTTGGTAATCTTAACCAAGATATCATAGAAGACGGTTTGCATTTGCCGACGGGCCAAATTATCGGCTGCTTCAATGTAGACAACATCCTTGGCAAAGTCTAGGTAGAAGGCAGATAAATCTACCGTTAAGAAGTTGTTAACGGCCTTATAGACGTCCATAAAGCGATAATTTTCATAGGCTTTGGTAATAGTGGCAACCAATTGGTTGAACTTAACCATCATGTACTGGTCAACTGAGCGCAAGTCCTCATAGGCGACGGCTTGCTCCTTCTTGAAGTCACTGGTATTGGCCAAAAGGAAACGCAGGGTATTGCGGATCTTCCGATAGCTTTCCGAAACTTGGCCGAGAATTTCCATGGAAACCCGCACATCATTATCGGTATCAACAGAAGCTACCCAAAGACGGAGGATTTCTGCCCCGTACTGCTTGGCCACATCATTTGGCGAAATGATATTGCCCTTGGACTTAGACATCTTTTCACCCTTACCATCAAGAACGAATCCTTGAGAAAGGACTGCCTTGTATGGCGCATGACCGTTGACCGCCACAGAAGTGATAAGGGAAGAGTTAAACCAACCACGGTACTGGTCAGAACCTTCCAGATAAAGGTCAGCTGGATAGCCCAGACCTTCTCTTTGATTCATGACCCCGTTCCAAGAAGATCCAGAGTCGAACCAAACATCCATGATGTCGGTTTCCTTGGTGAATTGGCCATTTGGTGAACCAGGATGGCTGAAGCCTGCAGGAAGTAAGTCTTTGGCTTCCCAATCCCACCAGATAATTGAACCATGCTGGGCAAAGAGATCGGCCACATGGTCGGTAACTTCCTTGGTCATGATAGCTGTGCCATCTTCTGCATAAAAGATTGGCAGAGGTACACCCCAGGCCCGTTGACGGGAGATAACCCAATCGCCACGGTCCCGAATCATATTGTAGAGACGTGTCTTACCCCAAGATGGGAAGAAATCAACTTTTTCAATTTCATCCAAAATTTCTTGACGGAATTTAGAAACAGAGGCAAACCATTGAGGAACTGCCCGCCAGATGATTGGCTTTTTAGTCCGCCAGTCAAATGGATAGGAGTGGGTGATTTCTTCCTTGGCCAGAAGCAAATTCCCCAATTTTTCAAGGACTGTTGGCAGAACCTTGTCGTAGAATTGGCCTTGGAAATCAGGTCCAGCTTCCTCAGTCATGATACCACGACTGTCAACGGTGACAGAGATTTCCAAACCGTATTTGAGGCTGACATTATAGTCATCCTCACCAAATCCAGGAGCAGTATGGACGATACCAGTACCAGAATCAAGGGTAACATGGTCGCCGACCATGACAACTTCTTCTACTTGGCTATCCCAAGGGTGCTCAGTCGTGATGTATTCTAATTGGGAACCAGAGTAGCGCTCCAGCACCTTAAAATCAGACCAACCAAATCGTCCAGCCAAATCGTCCAAGAGTTCTTCCGCCACGACAAATTTGCGATCATCGCCAGCAACCTGAACACTCACATAGCTGAAGTCTGCGCCGACAGTCAAGCCACGAGAAGCCGTAATGGTGAATGGTGTTGTCGTCCAGACTACAATGTAGGTATCATTGTCCAGAATGCTCTTGCCATCCTTAACCTTATTGGCATAGTAAAGAGAGGTTGAAACTAGGTTGTGGTATTCGATTTCAGCTTCTGCCAAGGCAGATTCAGACGACCAAGACCAGTAAACTGGCTTAGCACCACGATAGATATAACCCTTGTCAGCCATAGCACCGAAAACTCGAATTTGAGCAGCTTCGTAGTCATGGGTCAGGGTGACGTAAGGATTTTCCCAATCAGCTGACACACCCAGACGCTTGAAGTCTTCCCTTTGTTTATCCACTTGGGAAAGCGCATATTCCTTACACATTTCTAGGTAATCAGCCCGAGGAATTTCTTTACGCTTAACGCCTTTTTTAGCCAAGACTTGCTCGATTGGAAGACCGTGGGTATCCCAACCTGGATTATAAGGCGCTCGGTAACCCATCATAGACTTAGAGCGGATGATAATATCTTTAGAAATTTTATTCAGAGCGTGCCCAACGTGGATATTTCCGTTTGCATAGGGAGGGCCATCATGTAAGAAGAAGGCAGGTTTTTTAGCATTCAATTCTTGACGCTTGCCATAAATATCTGCTTCCTCCCAAGCCGCTTGCCACTTGGGTTCTTTGTTGGGAAGTCCAGCCCGCATTGGAAATGCCGTTTTCCCAAGATTCAAAGTCTCTTTTAATTTCATAAAATAAAACACCTTTCATTGTTAAGTGAGTTTTCTAATCCTAGCTTAGCAAAAGTCTCATATCCGACAATGAAGACTAAACTTTCAGGCCTAACTTCTTTAGACCTGAACTGGCTTACAAGACGGATTAGAAAAATAAAAAGAGCCTTCGTCTGTGAAAGGACGAAAGCTCGTGGTACCACCTTAGTTCAGATGGCCTAGACTAGACCACCCCTCTTGTGACTATAAGGGGGTCACCCTCCTAACCTACTAATACTCTTCGAAAATCAAAATTTTCGGTCGTTAACTCACCTTGCCGTACTCCAGTACTGTCTTCGGTTCGTTGCCTTGGCTAATTTCGATTTTCATTGAGTATGAGGCTTCAGCTAGGAAAATAGGAAATGATAAGTCCTTCCTAAGAGATTACAGGTCTTCCACCATCGCCTGCTCGCTGGAAATATTAGGGAGTACTCGTGTTTTCCGATGGACTAAGGCCTTGCCCTAGTCTTGAATATTCAATTTGAAGGTTTGGGCTTCACCGCCAGCCAATTCAGTTGCTGACATTTC
This sequence comes from Streptococcus downei MFe28, assembly GCF_900459175.1. NCBI lineage: Bacteria > Bacillati > Bacillota > Bacilli > Lactobacillales > Streptococcaceae > Streptococcus > Streptococcus downei. The sequence continues at coordinate 2,073,411 of NZ_UHFA01000002.1, forward strand.
TGAAGTATCCTGAATGGTTATTGCAGGGTCAACCTGAGCCGTGCTATCTGCTGCAGCATCAATAGCTGCAGAGATTTCACCCAAGTCAAGCTTTTGGGTCTCTTCAAGAATGCGGTTGCTTTCTTCGACACGGCGTTGTAATTCTGCCATCTCAGACTCAGTAAATTGGCGAGTAGCATCATCAGTAGACTCAGGTTCAACTGCAGGAGTAGCTCCGGCACTAGTCAGTACTTGATTATCATCCAAAACTTTTCCGACAACTTCCTTGAAGGCTTCGTCAGAATTTTGTAAGTAGACAGCCGTTGGTTGCAAGAGCTCATTCCACTCTTGTGAATTAATCATATTCAACTGGCCTTCAATGGTACTGAGCAAGCGTTGATGGAAGACCCGACTTTGACGCTTGAGAGCTTCAGTTTCGATAGCCACTGCCTTCGCTTCGTCTGTAGAGTCACGCAGAATCTTATTAGCGCGAGCCTTGGCTTCATCAATCAATTGGTTAGCATCATAGTTGGCCTTGCTGAGCAGGTTAGTCGCCTGCGTATTAGCTGAGAATTTAACCTTTTCGGCTGTTTCTTGAGCCAAGATAACTGATTGACTGAGGGATTCCTTCATTTCATCGAAGTAAACCAGTTTTTCCTCAAGGGTTTTAATCTTTGCTTCTAAGTCCTTATTCTTACGAGAAAGATCTTCAAAATCATCTACAAGATCATCAAGGAATGCATCAACTTCGCGTTCATTGTAACCGCGGAATTTTGTGTGAAAAGTTTTGTTTTTAATATCGAGTGCTGTTAGTGCCATGTCACCCTCCTTATTTATTTTTTCTTAACCTTTACAGGTTGCTATCCTAAACTAGTCTCACTCGTTTTCACCAAGTGGTTCAACCCATTCTCCCAATTCAGGGTGACCCCAAAGGGAAACTAAGTTTAACTAGTAACGACTTCCTTCTAAAGAAGAAAATCGTCGTCTTTCTTTTCCAATGCTCTGACTCTTGACCGAAGCTCATGAATTTCCCGATCTCTCTCGTCCAATTCATGTTCGATGATGTCTAAAAAGTCATCCACTTCATCTTGCTTGTAACCACGAAAACTCATCTGGAAAACTTTTTGGGCAACATCGTTAGCGCTCAAGGCCAAAGCTAATCTCCTTATTTTTTTGCGTACTTTCTTATGGTCAATTTGTGCTTTTTGTTCTTAGATAGGCCATTGTCCCGAAAGACTTCAAAGCGACCATAACCTCGAACGCTCACCAAATCCCCCAACTCCAGCAGTTCTGCTGGCCTGGTTAGCAGGCCATAATTGAGCTTGACTTTCTCATGCTCAACTAGCTTACTTGCTAGGCTTCTAGAAAGTTTGAAACTCGAAGCTATGACCTTATCCAGTCGCATACTAGAAACAAGTATATCAACCTCTTTAGCATGATTCACCGACTCAAGCAAGTGACTCCAAGGAACCTTGGTAATTTTTACAGCAGCTCGGCCAATTTTATTGACCGAACTAAAGTAGGCAACCATGGAATCCTTTACCAGAATCTGCGCCCGATTGTCAGCTAGAATAATATCCCCAAAGACAGACCGCTCCAGCCCCAGCTTATTGATGAAACTCCCCATGATTTGGGAGTGAGTCAGGTGGTTGAATTTAGGATTGTAGCTGATTTCCAAGAGGGCTATTTCAAAATCATCAAGCTCCAGCTCATAATAATCTGGAGCTAGGATAATTTTCGCATACTCGGTCTTTAAAAAATCAGTAGACAGATAATAGGTCAGTCCCATCTGCCCCAAGACACTCTTGGCAATTTTAACCTGCCTTGGATCAAGAAAGTCGGTGACCTGATAAACATAGTTATCTTGGACCCTCTTGGCCAAATCAGTCATCTTATCAATAAAGGTTCTTTCTTCCTTGCGGAAGTGCTGATAAATATCAATCTCGCCCATAATTAAAGGTAAAAGAGAAGTTTATCCAAAAACTGCAGGAGAAATAGGACAAGCACCAAGGTAAAGTCAAGTCCCCCTATTTGAAGGTTGAAGCGACGAAAAGGGGAGACAAGGGGCTGAACCAGAGTCTCTAGCAGTCGGCCGAAGTCAGAGTCTCTAGCTCCTGGGAACCAAGATATAAGTGCATAAAGAACCAAGATGAGACTGAGAATTCGGATGAGGTTATGAAGAACTAGTATGATAAAAACAGACATTAGCGACGTTTCATATCATAATCAAATGAAACCTCTTGGTTTGCATTTGATAGGTTCATTTCTTCCATATCTACGACAACATCCTTAGGGGTCAGAAGATACATAGAAGAGCCGACCTTTTGCAGACTTCCGTAAAGTACACGGCTAGCGCCATCAATAAAGTCCAAGCAACGACGGGCTTGCGCTTCCAACATATATTGAAAGTCAATCAGGACACATTCGTGTTTGATGAGCAAGTCAACAATTTCCTGGGCATCCTCATACTTGCGAGGAAACTTAAGGGCGATGGTTGTCCCAGCAGAACCTGATGGAATTGATACATCCGCAGGACGGGAACTTGGTCGTGTTGCATTTTCTTGACTGGCACGATTTTGGCTAGCTGATTGCGGACGTTGTTGGGATGTTTGAGGTCTTTGTGGCCGAGATGATTGTGGTGTCATTTCTTGTTTTTGTCTTTGTGGGCGTTGAGGTTGTGATGATTGTTGTTGGGGTTGACGCACAGGTCTTGGTCCTTGAACAGCTGGTTCAGGAGCCTGAGTTTCTTCTACTTCATTCGCATCATCCGTATCGAAGTAGGAAACGATTTTCTCAAAACTGTCTCTTAAAGCCATGTTTCTCTCCTATTCTTTAAAGAATGATGTTCCGATTCGAACAAATGTCGAGCCATTTGAGATGGCAATTGGAAAGTCCCTGCTCATCCCCATGCTTAAATCATCGAAAGGCATATTCTTTATCTTTCTCTCTTTGAGTTCTTGTCTCAATGCATTGGTTTGTCTAAAAATTTCATCCAATTCTTGCTCATCAGCATCAATGGGAGCCATGGTCATAAGCCCAACAATTTCTAGCTTGTCAAAGCTAGCCAGCTCCTCAAGAGCCTCATTAACTTGCTCTGGAGCGAAACCATGTTTGCTCTCCTCCCCAGAGACATTGACCTGGAGGAAACACTTGATGGTATGATCAGCTCGCTTCTGAATTTCTGCCGCCAATTTCACAGAGTCTAAGGCATGGAAATAATCAACGTAGTTGATAATATCCTTGACCTTACGCCTTTGAAGGCTTCCGATCAAATGCCAAGTGACATCTTTACCCTTTAAGGCTTGGTATTTATCCAGAAATTTATCCACACGGTTCTCACCAATGTGTTTGACCCCTAGGTCTACCAATTGCTCGGCTATATGGCTGTCAACATATTTGGTGACAGCCACAATTGAAATATCAGACACCTGGCGACCTGCTTGTGAAGCAGCCTGGGCGACCTGCTCATAGACGAAATCTTTATTCTTACGCAAATCCATCATTAACGATTCTTAAAGAATGGTGGTGTTTCAAGTTCATCATCACCGGTATCCACATCAGAAGTTGAGAAAGAAGAAACATCTAATTGGCTATCCAATTGATTTTCTGTTGGTCGACTGATGTTATCACGACGAAGGTCCCAATCACCAAAAGCAGAGGTTTGTTGGCTAGGTTGAGCTTGGCGTGGTGTTGCCTGAGGCATTTCACGATGCTCAGCCATGTCGAACTCAAAATTATTTGGACGACGCTCAAAGCTACCATTGCTAGGAGCAACCTGATCCTTAGCGGGACCAGCTTGTTTGAAACTTCTTTGTGATGAAACGCCTGAAACACGTTCAAATTTTTCAGGACGAACACCCGTGGCAACAACTGTCACGCGGATTTCATCCTTCATGCTTTCATCAATAGCAGTACCCAGCCAGATGTTAACACCTTGGCCAGCTGCTTGACTGACAATTTCAGAAGCTTCTTCGGCTTCAGTCAAGGTCATATCCAAACCACCGGTAACATTGACGATGACATCCTCAGCACCATCAATAGTTGTTTCCAGGAGTGGTGAGTAGATAGCCTTGCGGGCTGCTTCAATAATCCGTTCTTCACCAGAACCGATACCGATACCCATCAGGGCGTTACCCTTGTTGGCCATAACGGTCTTAACATCGGCAAAGTCTAGGTTAATCAGGCCTGGGCTGGTAATTAAGTCGGTAATCCCTTGAACCCCTTGACGAAGAACGTTATCTGCTTCACTGAGGGCTTCCAGAAGAGGAGTCTTCTTATCAACAATTTCCAAAAGGTTATTGTTAGAGATAATCAAGAGGGTATCAACTTGCTCACGGAGTTCATTGATGCCTTCAACCGCAAAGGTACCACGCTTGTTGCCTTCAAAACCAAATGGACGAGTTACGACCGCAACGGTAAGAGCACCCAATCCTTTAGCAATCCGAGCGATAACAGGAGCGGCTCCTGTACCAGAGCCACCGCCCATACCAGCTGTGATGAAGACCATGTCTGCCCCTTGAAGAGCTTCGTTTAAATCTTCTTCACTTTCTTCAGCAGCCTTACGACCAACCTCAGGTTGACCTCCAGCACCAAGACCGCGAGTCAATTTAGGGCCGAGTTGGATAACTGTCTCAGCCTTTGATGAACTCAGGGCTTGAATATCTGTATTTGCAGCGATGAATTCAACTCCTGCAACGCCTTCTTCAATCATGCGGTTAATAGCGTTACCTCCGCCACCACCGACACCGATAACTTTAATAACTGCACCCTGGACAGATGCAGCATCGAATGAAAATGCCATTTTATTTCCTCACTTCAAATTAATCAAACATACTTCCGAAGATATTACGAACACGGTCCGTCACCTTGGTCTTAGGCTTGCTTTCCTGTTTACTGTCATTTTGAACAGGTTCTGGGACAGAAAAATTATTAACAGGAGCCTGAGCTGGCTGCGGTGCAGCTTGCGGAGGTGAAGGCTGTGCTGGTTGTGGTGCTACTTGAGGAGTAACTGGCACAACTGGTTTACGACGAAGCATCTCTTCGCCAAGGACAGCACCCTGAGCGATGATGTCTACCTCACTCATAATACCGACGTATTCAACTAGGCTGATAACATTAGCAAACATTGGGTTGCGGATACCAACTTGGTTGGGAATATAAAGTTTGACTTGAGTGCCAAAGATTTCTTGGGCCAACTCGACAACACCTGGAAGCATGGCTGCTCCACCGACCAGAACAATTCCGCCTGGCAGGTCTAGCAGACGACCGCGTTCCAAATCTTGTTTAACACGGTCAAAAATGTGACGAACACGAGCTGTGATAATCTCTGACAGGTAACGTTCAGAGACATCGACAGGTTCATCACTACCTACACATTCAACTTGGGCTGTTTCCTTAGTACTAGCTTCAGCTAGGTTAGCCGTTCCAAAGTTAAATTTGAGGGCTTCAGCGGTTTGGATTGAGGTTTGCAGAACCTTTGAAATATCCTTGGTGACAAAGTCACCACCTTCTGGATAAATATTGGTGTATTGCAATTCTTGAGCCCGCATGGAGGCAACCGTTGTTTGACCACCACCCATATCAATGACAGTGGCACCAAATTCCCTTTCGCCTTCGTTAAGGACAGACTTGGCTAGAGAGAGGGGAGTAATAATAATCGTTTCTACTTGAATCCCTGCCCGTTCAACGGTGGTGCGAAGATTGTGCAGAATAGTGCTTGGCCCAGTATAAATCAGGCCGCGCATTTCCAAGCGAACTCCCATCATTCCACGAGGGTCACGAATGCCTTGGAAGCCATCAACAATGAACTCTTCTGGCACAAGGGAAATCACTTCTCTCTCCGGTGTAATGCTCTTGGTCAAGGCCGATTGGACGACCCGTTCAATATCTTCATCCTTGATTTCTTTTGATTCTGTGATAACCGGAATCATGCCTTGAGTTGGCTCAATCTGCAAAAGGTTAGCTGGTAGGCCAACATTAACCTTATCAATACTGATGCCTGCCTTCTCTTCTGCCTGGTCAACACCTTCTTTAATGGCATTGGCAGCTGCCTCAATATCAACAATAATTCCGTCTTTTACACCCGAACTAGGGACATTGCTCACGCCGATGACGTTCATCTGTCCATCAACCCATTCGGCAACCAATACTTTAATCGAGCTTGTTCCTATATCCAAACCTGTAAAAAAGCCATTTCTAGCCATTCACTCGACCTCACTTACTTTACGATCTATTTCTTATCTAATGACTCCCCCCTTTTTGGGCAGAGTTATTCAGAAGGTATTATACCATAAAAAAACGGAAAATGCGCTTAATTTCAATTTTTTGTCATATATTCTTAATCCTTTTAGTAGCCTAAAACTAAAGCAAAAAAGCGAGACCAAAGTCTGTTTTCAGGAATTATTCAATTCCTGTTTTCACACTTGTCATCGCTTTTTAATTATATTGTTTTCAAAAAGTCAATTAAAAGCTCAGCCGATTGCCGACCAGCATCCAGGATAAACTCATCGAAGGTGATGTTAGCATCATGGGCAGCAGTATCACTCATAGCTCTGACGACAATGAAAGGAAGCTCGGCCGCTTGAGCTGCCTGGGCAATCGCCGCTCCTTCCATTTCAACAGCTAGGGTGTCTGGGAAATGAGCTTTAATTTGCTCAATCTTATCCTGGCCGGCAATAAAACTATCACTGGTGGTAATCAGCCCAACCCTACTAGGACGCTTATGTTGACTTAAGACCTTTTGAAAGACTTCAAGAAAATGTGGGTCGCTTTCAAAATAGAGGGGTTGCATGGACATCTGACCATAGTCATAGCCAAAGGCTGTCAGATCAACATCATGATAGGCCAGACGGTCAGCTAAAACGACATCACCAATATTGAGTCCTGGTGCTAGGGCTCCAGCCGAGCCCGTATTGATTACTGCTTGAACCCCAAAGTGATCAGCAAGAATAGCCACTGACATGGCTGACATAACCTTACCGACACCTGATTGCACAAGAACTAGGTCATGCTGGCCTATTTGGCCTGTATAATAGGTCTTATTCAGGACCACTTCTGCTTTTTTATTGGTCAATTGCTCTAGCAGGAGACTTAGCTCCTGCTCCATTGCAGCGATAATCCCAATTTTCATGATACTTCCTTTTTGATTTCAGTCTTCCAAAAAACTAGGGCAAGTGTGGGACAGACAGTCATGAGGAGTTCCTCCTCACCCACAAAAATGCCTAAACTTGGAAGATTAGGTATAAAAGTCCTAGCCTCGTTATTTTTTCAACATCAGACACATTGACGTGGTAGAAGACTTGAGGCCCTTGCCTACTTCTGCTTATTCTTCTTGGAAAAGCATTTTTTCTAAACCTTTTATCTTATAGTTTAAAGATGGCATAAATTAAGATGGCCAAAAGAATCAGGACAACAATCAAAATCTTATTTAATTTGGACTGAAAGGCCCCTCGCTTGGCATTCTCAATACGACGACTCTTGTAGGTGTATTGGGAGTCCTCCTCCCAATCGTCATCCTCATAGCTGCCATAATCCTGGTAGTCATTGTCCAAATCGGTATAAATTTGGGTTTCCTGACCATCCAAATAGTCGCCTTCCAATTCTTCGCCACGGTTGGCTCGAGCAATCATATCATCGGTTAATAGTGGTTTTCCCATAAGCCAATCCTTCCTATTTAGTGTGATTTTTACTCAAGGCATAGTATTGTAAAGCTATAATGGTTTTGGCATCTTGAATCTGGCCCGACTTAACCAAGTCCATACAGTCCTCATAAGGCAATTCCAGAAGCTCCAAAAATTCGTCTTCATCCTGAGGTCTGGGATTGGGAACCTTCTTGAGGTCCTTGGCTAGGTAGAGTTTGATATGCTCATTACTAAAGCCGATGGCTGAGTAAAATTCGTAGAGTAGCTCAAGCTGACCAGCGTAGCCTGTTTCTTCTTCAAGCTCCCTAGCAGCAGCTTGCTTTTCTTGACCAGCTTCACCCAACTCTAACTTTCCAGCTGGGATTTCGTAGGAAAGAGCCTCAATAGCCTTACGGTACTGCTTGACTAAAATAATCTTATCATCAGGCGTGACGGCTAGGACGGCAACGGCACCGTGATGAAAAACGAGTTCTCGATAGGAGGTTTTGCCGTTAGGTAATTGGACCTTGTCCTTGGCTACCGTCATTATCTGACCTTCAAAGATGGTCTGCCTTTCTAGCGTTTTTTCTTCGAATTCCATAGGACCTTCTTTCTATCAGCAGCTTCTACTGCCGGGAGGGATGATGAGGCAACCTGGTAGCATAGCCCTCTTTATTGATTTGCCGACCACGTGCAATAGCAATACCGTCAGCTGGAACATCCTTGGAAATGACCGACCCAGCGGCGGATAGGGCATTGTCGCCAATTTCAATGGGTGAAATTAAGGTTGAATTGCTACCAATGAAGACATGGTTGCCAATTTTACTGGTGTACTTGTTCTTACCGTCATAATTGGCAATAATAGTACCTGCACCAAAGTTAACCTCCTGACCAACCTGGGCATTGCCAATATAGGTCAAATGGCCCGCCTTGGTGTTTTTATCAAGGGTTGAGGACTTCACCTCAACAAAGTTCCCCACATGAACCCCTTCTTTAAGGGTAGAGTCTGGACGCAGGTGGGCATAGGGCCCAACCGTAACACCAGCTTCTACAACTGAATTTTCAATTATGGAATGGGTGATGCGAGTATTGGGGCCAATGGTCGAATCAAGAATATAGGTACCATTGGTCAGGAACGTCCCGCTGGCAATCCTTGTCTGCCCCTTGAGCGTGACATTGGCTTCAATGGCCACATCTGGCTCAATGCTGACATCCACATCAATGTAGGTGCTGTCTGGATTTTGAAAACTAACCCCATTAAGCATGTGCTTTTGATTGATGCGATGACGCATGATGGACTCGGCCTTGGCCAAAGCTTGGCGGTCATTAACACCTAAACTTTCATCGAAATCTCTCAGGGTAAAGGCGCCGACCTTTTCGCCAGCCTGGCGGAAAATTGAAATCACATCGGTCAGATAATACTCCCCTTGAGCATTGTCAGTATTAATGTTCTTAAGGGCTTCAAAAAGCCGTTTGTTGTCAAAGACATAGGTGCCCGTATTGATTTCCTTGACTTCCTGCTCAAACGGGGTCGCATCCTTTTGCTCAACAATCTTGGTAACTTCGCCATTTTGATTGCGAATGATGCGACCGTAACCAAAAGGATTGTCAGCCGTAGCGGTCAAAATGGTGGCTACGTTTTTATGGTTGATATGAAAATCAATCAGTTCCTGCAAACTTTGGCCAGTAATCAAGGGCGTATCACCAGCAATCACTAAGGTCTGGCCTCCTAGATCGGCTAGCTGATCTTGGGCCATCATGACAGCGTGGCCCGTGCCCAACTGCTCGGTCTGTAGGACAAAATCAGACTGGTCAGCTAGGACTTCTTTGACCAGTTCCGCTTTGTGGCCAATGACAGTTACAGCCTTTGCTGGTTGAATGGCAGAAACACTGCGAAAAACATGCTCCAGCATGCTAATACCAGAAACCTTGTGAAGTACCTTGGGCAGGTCAGACTTCATCCGAGTCCCTTTACCTGCTGCCAGAATAATCGCATAATTTGCCATAGTTTTTTCCTTTCAAGGTCGACCAAACAAGGGTCAAGCACTTTCGTTAATCTCAGTTTTTTCCCTATTAGAATACCATATTTTGGTCAGTTTTCCCAGTTGAGGTATAGGACATAAGATAAGCCTAGATTGAAAATCTAAATTTATCAGATTTTTAGCGTTTTTATGATAATCAATTATCAAAAAAAGACAAATCCCTAAATTGCTCATTATTAAGGCCTTATTTAAGAAAAAGGCTTTAAAATCTTCCCTCATGCTAAGCAACTTAAAATAATTTGGAAGAAAGGAAAAAAACTATGACTGAAAAAATGATTCAAAAAAACTTCAAGCGAACCGAGTTAAAGTATGTCATTGACCATGATATCTATCAAAAATTGAGCGAGGCCTTCAAAGATCACCTAGTGGCAGATGAGTTTGCACAATCAACCATCACCAATATCTACTTTGACACCTCTGATTTCCAGATGATTCAAAACGCTATTGCTAAAAAAGGAGGCAGGGAAAAGGTCAGAATGCGAACCTACCAAGCCAACCCCGACCTCTCAAGTCAAGCTTTCCTCGAAATTAAGAAGAAAATTAACGATATTGGCTATAAATTCAGAACTACGGCTAAAGCTAGTGAGATTCTTGAAGCTGTTGAGACCACTAAAACCGTTGAACACTTTGGCGACCCCAAGCTGGCTGACGAACTCAATCGGCTCCATCAAATTTACAAGCAACTGCAGCCCATGATGTACATCTATTACGATCGGCGTTCCTTCAAAGGGAAAGAAAATCCCAATTTACGGATTACTCTTGATCAGAATCTCATCTATCGACCTACTAATGTCAACTATCAGGCTGGAAAAACAGGCTACCCACTTTTAGAGCCAGACCATTACATTATGGAGATAAAACTGGTCGGCGAAGCTCCTAGCTGGCTGACAGCTATCCTCGATGAATTCGGTATTGAGGAAGACTCCTTCTCCAAGTATGCTCAGTCTTATCTGGCTAGCCAGCAAATAAAAACAGGAGGCGGCGGACATGTCTGAGCTATTTCAATCTGTTTTCCCCAAAAACCCCAATCACTTGACTTTAATGATTGTTGTTGTGACTTTGGGAGTTAGCCTAATCCTAGGACTAATTTCCTCCTTGGCCTACCAATACAGGACCATCTACACTAAGCAGTTTGTTGTCAGTCTAGCTGTTTTGCCAACCTTGATTGCTATTATTATTTTCTTGGTCAATGGGCGTCTAGGTGCCAGTGTAGCAGTTGCAGGAACCTTCAGTCTGATCCGATTTCGGTCAGCTCAGGGAGGCTCAAAGGAACTAATCGCTATTTTTACTGCTACAGCCATTGGTATTGCAGTAGGAATGGGCTATTTAACCTTTGCTACCTGTTTCACCCTGCTTCTCTCTCTTATCAGTATCGGTTTTGAATGGTCAAAATTTGGTCAACACACTAGAACCCGTCGACAACTGGTCATAAAGACTCCTACTTTTTCAGACTATGATGAACAAATCATCCCTATTCTCAATCGCTATTGTAGTCAAGTTGATTTGCAAACAATTTCTAATAATAAGAAGGGACAGATTAACTTAACTTATCAAATTGATCTTGCAACCGTGGAGCAGGAACGAAAATTGGTTGAAGAAATTATGGCCCTACAAACACCCATCGAGGTCAAAATCTCACACGCACCAAGCAAACCCAAGGTACTCTAAAAGGCCTGCCAATTGGCAGGCTTTTTTATTTGCAAACAGATAAAATCCCAGAGCTAAGGTAATGAAGCGATCGCCTGATCTAGAACTGACATGACAGCTTGGCTGTGATCCAAAGCCTGCCGACTGCTGACAAAATCTTTTTCAGCAATAATCTTTTCAAAGGCGACAAATTCGTCATACATCCGATGATGAGGCTCACTTTGATTGATGTCCATCGACTCTTGACCATTAAGGGCCAGCTGGATTTGTGGCAGACTATTAGTGGGACCAAGGATGGTCAACGAGCCCTTATCTCCTTGAATAGTGGAACGAATTTCCGCAGAACAATCCTTGGCAGCGATACTAACCACCTTGAAAGCTCCATAATCCAAAGCCAGAATGCCTGAGGTGTCTACGTCCCTTTCGATATTGGCCAGATAGTTGACCTTTTGGGGCTGGCCAAACAGACCAACCAGTAGATGGATATTGTAAATATTGAGGTCTCTCAGAGCACCGCCACCCATAGCAGGATTAAAAGCAGGGGCAATTTCTCCTCGTTTAAAGGCATCATAGCGCGACGAATACTGGGAGTAATTGAAGCTAACAATTTTGACTTGGCCAATTTTAGCTAGATTTTCCTTGAGAATCTGGAAATTCGGTAAATACTGATTGGTGATGGCCTCCAGTAAGATAAGCCCCCTTTTCTTTGCTTCCTGCCGCAAATCTTCAAGTTGTCCAGCCTCTAAGGTAAAAGGCTTTTCGCAGATGACATGCTTGCCTGCCTGGAGTGCAGCCTTGGCGTAGTCGTAGTGGGTATGGTTGGGGGTGCCGATATAGATGGTATCAACAACCTTGTTGGCTAAAATCTCTGAAAAATCGCTAGTAGCCTGAGCTAGACCATATTCCTTGGCCAAATCTTGAGCCTTACTTATGGAGCGTGGGGTCGATAAGATAGCTTCTAACTTAATGCCTTCAATAGTCTGTAAAACTGGCAGGACTTCCTCAACAATCATTCCTGTTCCTAAAAGTGCTAGATGCATAAGCTCCTCCTTATTTTAAATACTGAGTCAGTTCCGCCTGATGGTCGGCCAACAACTGACTGGTGTATACCTTTTCGTCTTGGGAATTCTTGACCCCTCGCCAGAGCAGGGCAGCGACCTTCAAAGGTTCTCGGTAATCTTTGGACAGAGGATCTTGGCGAAAATCCTTGACGAAGCGATTCCACTGGTAGGACTTTTCTTCTGGAGTCTCCTGGGAAACGAGGTCGGGATTTTCTAGTACTGCGATCAAATCAGCAACAGTAGCTTCCTTATCCTCCAGTCGCTCAACCTCTCTCAATTTGATAGCCATAACCTTCTTGAAAGTAAATTTTTCTTGGCCATAGTAGTCGGCAAAGAATTGCCGGGCTTCCTTGTCCAGCTTAAAACCACTATCTAGAAGTTTGGTCTCTGGACTAATTTGGTCAGCCTTCAAGCCTCCTGCTGGCTTAGTTCGTCTCAGTCGCTTAATCTGACTGGCCGGTTTTCCTTCTAAAAACTGCTGGATGTAGGCTGTCAACTCGGCCTTGGTTCCATAGCTGGGCAAACCGAAATCCCGACAAATCTCTTCCAATTCAGTCTTATACCAGTAGTAGGATAGGAATTCTTCGGGACTCAGGTCTGAACTAAAATCAGGTCTCTGGACCATGATTATCACCTCCATTGCTAGCCTTATTATAGCATAGCAAAAGAGCTTGGGACAAAACTGTCCCTCAGCCAACGAAAAAGCAACGGTTTTGATGCCGTTGCTTTTTGCTTGACATAGGTAGTCTTGATAAAATATCGTTGACAAAAAAATAATAGAAAGGCTACCTCATGTACAGTCACTATAACACAAATCAAACGACTCTGCCACTAGAATTAAGCGCATTCTTACCCCACAACCATCTCGTTTTTACGATTGAAAAGGTGGTCAATAAACTAGATGATAATGCCCTTCTAAACTTTTATCATGAGGTTGGGCGGCCTTCTTACCCTCCCCAATTACTCCTAGCAGCCCTTTTATTTGCTTATTCTCAAGGGATCTTTTCCGGACGAAAGATAGAAAAAATGATGGTGGAAAATCTTGCCATGCAATACTTAACAGGTCAGCTGGTGATTTCTTATCGGACAATCAATCGTTTTCGTGTGGCTCCTGGGATGGAGGAGCTGATTCGTAATCTCTTTATTGACCTCAACCTTCAGTTGAAAATGGAGGAATTAGTGTCCTTAGAGTGTTTGTTTATTGACGGGACTAAGATTGAGGCTAACGCTAACAGGTACAGTTTTGTTTGGCGGAAGGCTGTTGATAAATTTTCTGCCAAACTTCAAGCGACTCTAAAAACCTATTTTCAAGAGGAAATTAATCCTTTGATTCAAGAGGCCATTGTCTTAGATGACCAAGAGCCTGTAACTTCTGAACAATTGACAGAGTTTTCTCAAATCCTTGAGGAAGAATGGAAATCAGTTAACCAAGCCATCGAAGAAAATCCTGTCAAAGGAAAGGATGAGCGTCAAACAAAGCGTCGGAAACTCAAGAAAGTCCTTCGAAAGGTAAGGGAGGATTTTTCAGCCCGTGCACAAAAGTACGAGACCTATCAAGCTACTTTCACTGGTCGCAATAGTTTTTCAAAGACAGATACAGACGCCACTTTTATGCGGATGAAAGACGACCACATGAGAAATGGTCAACTGAAGGCTGGCTACAATCTCCAAATCGCTACTGAGAATCAATTTGTTCTCCACTATGATATCTTCCCAAATCCGACAGACACCAAGACCCTCTTACCATTTTTAGACTCCTATCCCCATGACGCCAAGACTATTGTCGCAGATGCTGGTTATGGTAGTGAAGAGAACCTACTAACTCTTGACCAAGAGGAAATTAATCACTTGATTAAGTATGGCAGGTTTGATAAGGAACAAAAGAGGACCTACAGAAAGTCTGACAAGAATCTAGCCAATTGGCACTATAATGAAAAAGAGGATAGCTACACCCATCCAGAGGGTTGGAAATAGGTGTTTCATCATCTCAAACACCAGAAAACGCAAACAGGTTTTGAACAAGAGATTAAGGTCTACCAGGCTGAGGAGCTTGAATTAGCTCCTCAAAAGGGGCTATATATCAACGAGCGGTACCAATATTTAAAGCAAAAAGAAGTTCAAGCGCTTTTATCTCCTGAGGGCAGTCAAGTTTTCGCACAACGCAAGGTTGATGTGGAGCCTGTCTTTGGGCAGATAAAGGCTTGTTTGGGTTACAAAAGGTGTAATCTGCGGGGGAAACGACAGGTCAAGATTGACATGGGATTGGCCCTTATGGCTAACAATCTCCTCAAATATAACAGGAGAAGCAACCGAACCTAAAAAATAGAGGGTCACCAACAAGCGATCCTCTATTTTTCGAGCTCAAACGGATTTCTGTCCCAGACTCTTTCTTAATTGCTTTAGTCTTTATCGCTCTTCCAGTACTTCTTAGCATACTTGTCAAAATCCGGTTTTTCAGATTTATTCATAGCAAAGACAAGATTACCTTTTAGAGGCTCATCCTTTTTATCAGCTTGAAGCATGAGTGCTAGATTTTTATCTTTTTCAGGGAAGAAGATAGTATAGTGCTCCCCTTTGACCGTAATAGAAATATAGCGAGTTCCATTTTCGGTGCCTTTACCAGTATATTTGTAGTCTAGGCTTTCTCCGTCCATTTTAAAAGACTTTTCCGTAATGGTCATGGTCATGTCGGTGCCACTAGCATCTTGAATATACCATTTCCCTTGTATATCTGCCTTTTTGACTCCACAACCTGCTAAAAAGATTAGGGCTAGACCTAAACTAACAAGTAATAATAATGTCCGTTTTTTCATAATCTTCCTCCTCATTGACCAGCACTATCTAGAGCTCATGTAGGTGTTTTCTTTCTAATGGCTTAATTATAACATAATTTAAGTAAAATTAAAGGGTTTTCTTTGACTTTTTCAACTTGTCTAGCTATGATGAAAATAGTTAGGAATCTTTAAAGGCAGGGAATATGGACAAATCCAGTAAAAAACCAAAGCCAGGGACCCCTTCCTGAAAAATCATTGCTGCCAGCTATTTTAGCTGCCATCAGTATTTGTCTACTGGTATTTAATGGCATCACCTTTGTTGTCAACCCTCTTCTCGCCATCTTGCAGGGAATCTTCTTTATCTGTCCCATCACCATTTTCTTAAGCAGACTTGCTGTTAAGGGAGCGGATGACCTTGCTGAAAAACAAGGGCTGGATTATTCCAAGCCTATCAGACTAAATACCATCATTTTCCTGCTAGCTCTGACTTACCTTATTCTTAGTATTATTGCATGCCTCATCTTTTTCTATGAAGCGCCTGGCAAACTTTATACTCAATAAAAAATCAAAAATAGCCAAGGCAACGAACTGCAGGTAGCTCAAAAGGTCTGGGAGACCTTTTGAGGTTGGAAATAGGGAAAACTTCGCTTTCCTCAGCAGGTACGGCAAAGTGAGTTAACGATGGATAGTTTTGATTTTTGAAGAGCATTAGTCATTGCCAGAGTCGCTTGCTCAAAATTTTGGATTTGTCAGCATACAATTTCTTGAAAGAAAAAAATGAGGCCGAAAACAAATGAATCCAAGCCTCGCTATTATTTATTTAACACTTTGACGCAGTTGTTGATTGGAAGTACTTATCCCCTTCGGGATAGCGTCCTCCCTAATCAACTGTGCGGGGGTAGAACAACGAAATTGACGGCTTCGCCGTAACAATTTCTGTTCCACTCCCTTTTACTTTTATCCGATAATCGAACCATTGGGTACAGATTCATCAACTGTCAGGAGGGTCAACTTGCCTTCATGTTCAGCTGAGAGAATCATGCCTTGGCTGACATATTTTTTCATCATTTTGCGCGGTTTGAGGTTGGCAACGATTTGTAATTTCTTACCGACAAGCTCTTGCTCATTCGGATAGAATTTGGCAATACCTGAGAGGATTTGGCGGTCCTCACCATCACCTGCATCTAAACGAAAGCGCAGCAATTTATCTGAACCCTCAACCTTTGCAACTTCTTTGACCTCAGCTACTCGAATCTCAACCTTGCCAAAGTCATCAAACTTGATTTGGTCCTTGCTGGACTTGAGTTCCACCTCATCAGGATTCCATTCTTTTTCTGCCTGTGGTTTTCCCGCATTCATCTTTTCCTTAATGTAGGCGATTTCAGCTTCCATATCCAAACGAGGGAAGATTGGCTGACCTTTGGAGACCACCTTGATGCCACTAGGTAGACCAGCCAAACTGAGATTTGCCATATCAAAGTCCTGACCAAGTCCTAGCTGCGTCATGATCGCATCAGATGTTGACATCATGAAGGGTTGGATGAGGTGGGCTACAAGTCTCAGGCTAGCAGCTAAGTGAGCCATGACAGCTGCCAATTGGTCACGCTTGGCTTCATCCTTAGCCAGGACCCAAGGGGCTGTTTCATCAATATACTTGTTGGTCCGAGCAATAATGTTCCAGACAGCATCCAGAGCTTTAGGAAAATCAACCGCAGCCATTTGTTTGTGGTAGTCCGCCAGATTATCAGCTACGACGGCTGCCAAATCGGCATCAAATTCCGTGACATTTTCTTGATAACTTGGAATTTCCCCATCAAAATATTTGTTAATCATGGCAACTGTTCGGTTGAGAAGATTACCAAGGTCATTGGCCAGTTCGTAATTGATACGACCAACATAGTCTTCTGGGGTAAAGGTCCCGTCTGATCCGACGGGGAGCGAGCGCATGAGGTAATAACGAAGCGGGTCAAGACCAAAACGCTCTACCAACATTTCTGGATAGACCACATTTCCCTTGGACTTAGACATCTTGCCATCTTGCATAACAAACCAACCATGGGCGACTAGGCGAGTTGGCAGAGGTAAATCAAGTGCCATCAGCATAATTGGCCAATAAATCGAGTGGAAACGAAGGATGTCCTTACCAATCATATGGATAATTTCGTGGTCCTGGTCATTGTGCCAGAACTTATCAAAGTTGGCATGGTCTTCTTGTCCATAGCCAAGTGCTGTAATATAGTTCATTAAGGCATCAATCCAAACATAGATAACATGTTTTGGATTTGACGGTACCTTAATTCCCCACGTGTAAGTCGTACGAGAAACAGCCAAGTCTTCCAAACCTGGCTCTATGAAGTTCTTGAGCATTTCGTTCATACGGCCATCAGGCTGAATGAACTCTGGGTGCTCCTTATAGTAGGCAATCAAGCGGTCTGCATACTTACTCATGCGAAAGAAATAGGATTCTTCTGAAACCTTTTCAACTTCATGACCAGATGGAGCTACACCGCCAATCATATTACCATGGTCATCACGGTAGACTTCAGCCAATTGGCTTTCCGTAAAGAATTCTTCATCCGAGACAGAATACCAACCTGTGTACTCACCAAGGTAAATGTCACCCTGCGCTAGCAATTTTTCGAAAATCTTAGCAACCACTTCTTCGTGGAAATCGTCTGTGGTGCGGATAAATTGGTCATAAGAAATGTTCAAGAGTTCCCACAACTCTTTAACGTCCTTAGCCATGCCATCAACGTATTCCTGAGGAGTGATGCCAACTTCTTGGGCCTTTTGCTGAATTTTTTGACCATGTTCATCAAGTCCAGTCAAATAACGTACATCATAGTTCATCATGCGTTTGTAGCGAGCCAGAACATCACAGGCAATGGTCGTATAGGCTGACCCAATATGCAGTTTACCTGATGGGTAATAGATTGGGGTTGTCACATAAAATGTTTTATTAGACATGATTATCGTCTTCCTTTACCTAAAAACTAATTGTCAGACGTCTGCTTTGATTCCTAGAAAATACAGGCCGTCTTTTTATAGTCATTTTTCATTCGCCGGCTTAGATTCTTTTTCTAGCAGACAAATGGCTGAAACCAGCGGTCTCACAACAGCCTATTATATCATAAAATTGGGTATGAAAAAAGATGGGGGACATTCCCGACCACGCTGTAAACTGTTTCTGAAAGATTAAGTTCCAGTTCTTGTCTTGCCGGAACCATTTTGAAAATGTAGCGAATTCACCAATCCTATCTCTTTGCAGACAGATGGGGGCATTTTTTGTTACAATGGGGTTTAATTATCAAGAAGGAGAGTTGCATGAGTCAAGCCAGACAACTGCTAAAACAGTTATATATCGATAACCTGAAAACAGATTCCAAGCTCTATGTCGGTGTTGAATTTGAATTTCCGATTGTCAACATGGTTGGCAGATCAACGGATGTCCATGTGTCCAAAGGACTCTTTGATTACCTAGGAAACCTCTGCGATTTTGACATCATCCAATACGATCAGGAAGGTCATGCTATTGATCTCCGTCACAAAACCTATCAGGATCACCTTGTCTTTGAAGTCTCTTACAATCTTATTGAGTTTGCTTTTGATTGCACTGAAACTATACAAGAAATCGAGCAGCGTTTTGATTACTACCTAGGGCTTATCCAGCCCTGGTTAAGCCAGCATGGTCATATGGTGCAAGGTTTTGGTATCCACCCAAGCTGGTCTCGTAATGATAATGGTCCTGTAAAAATTGAACGCTATGAAATGCTGATTGATTACCTAAAACTCTCAGAAACCAAAGGAAGGGCTGACTGCCACCACTTTCCTGACTATGGCGGCTTTATCTGCGGCAGTCAGGTTCAGCTAGATGTCACAGTTGATAATTATCTGCGTGCTATCAATGCTTTTAATAAGGTAGAAGCCGTTAAGGCTTATCTTTTTGCTAACTCACCATTTAACGGAGCAGACTGGGATACCTTGATTGCCCGAGATATTTTTTGGGAACAGTCTATGCATGGCTATCACGAGGAGAATATCGGTATTTTCCCAAAGGACTTTAAGGATACTCAGGATTTTCTAGACTGGATGGAACAAACTTCCATCTACACCGCCGAGCGTAAGGGGCACAGCTACTACTTCCCTCCTATTCGAGTCAAGGATTATCTGAGTCAAGAGACGATTGCTGCCTATGCTCTGGATGGCACCCACACGACCATCATTCCTGAAACAGCTGATTTCAAGGATCACCGT
This sequence comes from Streptococcus downei MFe28, assembly GCF_900459175.1. Taxonomy (NCBI): domain Bacteria; kingdom Bacillati; phylum Bacillota; class Bacilli; order Lactobacillales; family Streptococcaceae; genus Streptococcus; species Streptococcus downei. The sequence goes on from NZ_UHFA01000002.1 coordinate 2,092,787, forward strand.
GCCTATCATTACCAAGACCTGACCAAGCGCGGTACCATTGAATTTCGCAGCACCTGCGCCCAGCCTATTGATAAGAGCTTTCTACCTATCGCCTTTCATCTCGGTCTCATGGCCAATTTAGAAAAGCTGGAGAGCCTTCTCGAAACTGAACCTCTCTTTGAAGCCTTCAATCACGACTATAAGGCCATGCGCCGCTATTTCTCAAAACCTGACTTGGGACACCATCTAGAAGCCATCCATCAATTCAGCCGGCTTGTGTTAGAGTGTGCTTTAGATGGCTTACTTAAGCGCGGTTACGGTGAAGAAGTCTATCTGAAAGAGCTAATTGAAACAATGGAATCCTCCGTAAGATTACGATGATTGTTAATGATTTTCACCCATTCTTAGTATCACCATAGATAGTTCAGTTTATAGTGACTGTGCTTGAATACATCGTCTTTTTCGTTTCTCGTTTATAGATTCGTTCAATTACCTGCTCCATTCCAGCACCAACAGGGATTCTTGCCTAGTTCTATTCCTAAATTAAACCACCATAGTAAACTGAAAGACTTCAAAAGAGTGGTCTCAAGTCTAAAAAACTTGAGACCACTCTTTTCATTTTCAGCCAGTCTTAGTAGCCCCACAGGATGGTTCGGCTTATAGTGACTGTGCTTGAATACATTGCCTTTTTCGTTTCTCGTTTATAGGTTCGTTCAATTACCTGCTCCATTCCAGCACCAACAGGGAGTTTTACCTAGTCCTATTCCTAAATCAAACCACCATACCATCAAAATGAACTAAAAACAAACTAGAACATGAGCTGCTCTAGTTTATTGCTAAGCTATTTGATGTGATAGTTTTTCTCAAATTTAGCCTTTTGTTTTTTAAAGTCCGACTTAAGACTTTGAGCCTTGCTAGCTGACAGCCGTCGATAGGACGCTTCAGAAATCTTTCGGCCCGACTTATCTCGGGTGATAATGGTTAGCTTATCTCCCTTGACCTTATAGGAGCGGCTGTAATGATAGCCGTCCGCAATACTTGAAATATACTTTTTGGTCTCCTGAGCATTTAAGTAAGAGTAATAACCTTTTAGATCTGACTTAACCAGCTTGGTAACCTTGTCCTTGTATTCCTTGTTGGAAACGCTGAAATCAATCGTCTTATCCCATTGATTGACCTGATAAATATCATTTAAGTAACTACCCAAGGGGAGGTAGGGTTGGTTTCTGGCATTGGTTGAGAAGGAATAAGAATCCTCTTCAAAGCGCTTTTGCTTATTAACCACAACAAAGTCTTGGTAATGGAACTTCTTCTCCTTGTATTGGTCCAGTACATCGACCCACTTGTCACTATCTTGGTCATAATAGTGCCATTCGCTTAGTTGCCAAGTTCCTTCTATATTCCCCTCATTATTACGCCAGAAGGCATAGCTACCAGCACCTGCGAAGGCCAGAAAGAGAAGGACCGCCAAAGTAAGGACGACCTTAGGCCACTTGGCCTTTTTCTTTTGTCCAAGCTGGGGAGTTTCTTGCTTGGGCGTCTCTGTTTTTGGCACTTGAGAAGGAATAGAAGTTGACTCTGAATCAACTTGACTTGATGCTGGACTAGATTCGGTCCTAGGAACTTCGGCCCGAGGCGCTTGGTGAACCCCACCAAAGGTAGCCCGCCGAACGGCAGCTCCAGCTGGACTGGCTGGCTTTGAGGAGGCTTGACTAGCCGGACTAGAAGCAGGAGAACTAGCAGCATTGTTGGGTGTAGGGCGCTCTACCTCTGAGGCAGAAGCTGGGGCAATCTTTCTCCCAAACTCATCGCGCTCGGGAGCAGGACGGGAAAACACCGGTCTTTCCTGACTAGCCTGAGGCTGATTGTCAGAAGTCTGCCTAGCAGTCTTCTCTTGTGAAGGGTTGGGAATTACCCCAGCCTTAGCTGCCGCCACCAACTCATCAGCTGTTGGCTTTCGGCCATTAACCGATTCAAACAACTCTATCCATTCTTGTTGATTCATTTTTACAATCCTTATATTCTTTAATCCTATTCATTATATCATAGATAGGCCAATGCTTCGTGAAAATCTTAACATTTTCTAATAGTTTTTCCAAAAATTCAGGAAATATCGCTATTCGAGGACTCTCTCGGTGGTAAGTTCTAGAGGTCAAAAATCATTTTTCAGAATACCTTCAATAATTTTGCGAAGAGGCATTAGGCAAACCCAGCCTTGCTTCCATTTTCAAGCAAGGCGCTTGGCCTGTCATTTAGATTCTGCTCGCTCCTCATTTTTGTAGTATAATAAGAAAAAAATAGATTGGAGATTACTATGGCTATTCAATATAAGAAAAATGACGAACTGGAAAAGATGTTGGAGGGCTTTGCTAGCTTTCCTGATTTTGGGGGAGGTCAGGAACCCGACCCCGAGAAAGATAAGAAAGAAACCAAGAAGAAATAAATGTCATGAGTATTTTTCAGAACTTGCCAAGCAGTGTCCTTCAATGGATGGCCATCTTTCTGTCCATCATCATTGAGGCGCTGCCTTTTATCCTTTTGGGCTCGCTTCTCTCGGGCTTTATTGAGGTCTACTTGACACCAGAGAGGGTTCACAAATACCTACCCAAGCAGAAATTTTTCCGGATTTTATTCGGAACACTGGTTGGCTTTGTTTTTCCCTCTTGCGAGTGTGGGATTGTCCCCATCATTACCCGATTTTTAGAGAAGAAGGTTCCCAGTTATACTGCGGTTCCCTTTCTGACTACCGCACCGATTATTAATCCTATTGTGCTCTTTGCCACCTATTCGGCTTTTGGGAATTCCTTCTATATTTTATCCTTGCGTCTCATCGGCGCTATCATCGTTGCCATGAGCCTAGGAATTTTGCTGGGCTTTGTCCTTGATGACAAGATTCTCAAGGACAATTATGTCAGCCATGAGCAGGAAGATTTCAGTCAGGTACCCTGGCCCAAGAAAATTTTCCACGCCCTGGCTCATGCTATCGATGAATTTTTTGATACCGGTCGCTACCTAATTTTTGGTAGCTTAGTGGCCTCGGCCATGCAGATTTATGTCCCGACCCACATCTTACGAACCCTAGGTGGCACACCCCTCTTAGCCATCCTAGTACTCATGCTGATGGCCTTTATCCTATCTCTTTGTAGCGAGGCCGATGCCTTTATCGGTGCCAGTCTTCTTTCTACCCTTGGGGTCGGCCCGGTTACAGCCTTCCTATTGATAGGGCCCATGGTTGACATTAAGAACCTGATGATGATGCTCAAGTCCTTCAAGTTGCGCTTTATCGCCCAATTTGTTGGGGTATCTAGCACCGTCATCATCGTCTACTGCTTGCTTGTGGGGGTGCTTAAATGATTCGCTTTTTAATTCTAGTCGGTTATTTCGAGTTGACCATGTACCTGCAACTTTCTGGTAAACTCAATCAGTACATCAATATTCATTACTCCTACCTAGCCTATATTTCCATGGTGCTGTCCTTTATCCTGGCCGTCGTTCAGTTAATCATCTGGATGAAAAAGGTAAGGATTCACAGTCATTTAAAGGGATTTTGGGCTCGGCTCTTTAGCCCTGCTATCCTGGTTTTCCCTGTCATGGTGGGACTTCTTGTTCCCACAGTAACCCTCAATTCAACCACGGTTTCAGCCAAGGGCTATAGTTTCCCTTTAGCTGCCGGTTCTTCAGGTGGGACCAGTTCAGATGGGACAACTGTTCAATACCTCAAGCCTGACACTTCAGCTTATTTTACTTCTTCTGCCTACAAGACCGAGATGCAAAAGGAAATCAAGCCATATTTGAAGCAGGATAAGATAAACATTACAACGGAGAATTATATGGAGGTCATGGAGCTCATCTACCTCTATCCAGACCGCTTCGTTGGTAAAACCATTACCTATACAGGTTTTGTCTACAATGATGCCAACCAGAAGGACCACCAATTCCTCTTTCGTTTCGGGATTATTCACTGTATTGCTGACTCTGGCGTCTATGGCCTTTCAACAACTGGAAATAAGGCTCATTATGAAGACAATACTTGGATTCAAGCCACAGGCACCATCCATATTGAATACAATCAAACGCTCAAGCAAAGCCTACCTGTCCTAGAAATGTCTAAATGTCAGGAAGTCGACAAGCCAGACAACCCTTATGTCTATCGTGTCTTCTAATTTTAGGCATTAAATCAGCCTTAAATTCTAGTATGAAACTACTAGCCATTGACATTTCAAGATAAAAAAATATCATTCTAGGATTTTTGTCTAGTCAATTTCTAGTATTGAGCTATACTAAAAATAGGTGTAAGATTTATAACAATAAACTAGATTACTTTTATTCTTTTTCCAATGTAATCATTCTTTCCTAATTTGACCTGTAAGAGTGATCTAACATGTAAATATTACATCCTAACTACTACTTCTTTAGTTGCCTCATCCTTGCGATGGGGTAGAAAAAACCTGTCCATTCGGGCAGGTTTTTATGATGTCTAGTTTTTTAATTGATAGTCTGATGAGCCAGGGAAAATCTTGGAGAACAGACTTGATTTGTAACGGATAAAAAAGAGAGAAGTGGTTGATTCTCTCTTTTTCTTAGTTCTGTCACTCTAAATCAGTCCTTCTAGAAGGCCCTGCATGAATTCTTCCGAATGGAATTCCCCGATGTCATCAATTTTTTCACCAAAGCCGATGAATTTAACGGGAATGTCCAATTCTTGACGGATGGCCAGGACAATACCACCCTTGGCCGTTCCATCAATTTTAGTGAGAACCAGTCCGGTCAGAGGGGTGATTTTTGAAAATTCCTTGGCCTGGCTGAGGGCATTCTGACCTGTTGAAGCATCTAAAGCCAGCAGGGTTTCATGAGGGGCATCAGGTAGGACTCGCTTGACAATCCGTCCGATTTTTTCCAACTCCGCCATGAGGTTTTCCTTATTTTGCAAGCGACCGGCCGTGTCAATCATCAGGATATCAACACCTTGGGCGACTGCTTTTTCCATTCCATCGAAAACAACACTGGCAGGGTCAGCTTTTTCAGGACCTGTGATGACTGGTACACCAACGCGATTCCCCCACTCCTGCAACTGGGCAACCGCTCCAGCCCGGAAGGTATCAGCAGCAACCAGCATGACCTTCTTGCCCTGGTTTTTATACTTGTAGGCCAGCTTCCCAATCGAGGTGGTTTTACCGACACCATTGACCCCGACAAAGAGCATGACCGTTAGGCCATCTTGAAAATTGATTGTTTCCTTGAATTGGCCATCTTTTTCATAGATGTCCACAAGTTTTTCAATAACGACTCGTCGAACGTCCTCAGTCTTCTTGGCATTTTCTAATTTGACTTCGTAACGCAGTTCTTCGGTCAAATTGGTCGCCACTTGCACACCGACATCAGAGAGGATGAGCATTTCCTCTAGGTCTTCGAAGAATTCTTCATCAACTCGACGAAAATTTGCAAAGAAGGCATTTAGACGGGCACCAAATCCAGTCCTAGTCTTCTTTAGACTGCGATTGTATTTATCTTGTTCCGTCTCTTGGGTCGTCGAAGCTTCTGCCGGTTCAGGAACTGGCTGCTTAACTTGGCCATCTGCTTGCGAGTCAAGCTCTGGATTGGCTTGGGAGTCTTCTTCTTGCTCAGATACTGGTGCGGAAGTGGGCTCTAAAGAAGTTTGACCTTCTTCTAAGCTGGATTCTGAGAAAGGTTCTTCTTCTGAATCCTCAGTGCTATTGGTCTTAGTGGGGTCAGGGCTTTGAACAGCTTGATGGTTAACAACTTCTAAATTTGACTGAGTATCTGCAGTGGCTGATTCTTGGTTTGATTGGGCATCCGCTTTAGGCTGAGTTTTGGTTTGATTGTGTTGAGCCTCTGGTTCATCAAAGGATGCGGACTCTCCTTTGATTTCAGACTCTTTTGGGCTATCAAAGCCCTCCGAATAATCATCTTCCGATAGACTGGACTCTTGAGCATCAGCAACCGACTCAGAAAGAATATCATTGTCTTCAGCCAAGGATGACTTAAGGGCATTGTAATCGGCCATAAAGTTTTCGGAATCAAGCACATCCTTGACCCAGGAAGGGGCCTTGGTCTCAGAGGCTAAGGCATCAATTGATTCAGACAGGGAAACGGCCTCACTAGTCTCTGAAGTCGCTTCTGAACTCCATTCAGATTCCTCATGCGGGGCCTGAGAGGCTTGAAACTCCTCTTGCTCCACAACTTCTGAGCTTGCTTGGGTCTCTTCTACTTCTGCTTGCTTTTCTTTTTTTCTGCCAAAAAGGCGGTCAAATAATCCCATAAATTTCTCCTTGTTTTCTAGTTTTTTTGATGTAGCCAACTTGTTTGGACTTTACTCGGTCTCATTTAAGAGGTTGGGTAAAAGGGGGGACGCAGGCACATGGGGCTCATCTTTCGTCATCCCGCAATTATTTTTGTAGAATATAGCGCTCAACGGCCTCTGCCACGCCCGACTCCTCATTGGTCTTGCTAGTGACAGCATTGGCTGTTTTTTTGACCAGGTCAACTCCATTTGCCATGGCGACCCCCAGGCCTGCCCATTTTAACATAGATAGGTCGTTTTCCTCATCGCCGACTGCCATAACCTGACTGGCATCTAGACCAAGATGATCACAGAGCAGTTGTAGACCAACCGCCTTATGGACACCCTTGGGCATGATTTCCAGAATAATTTCCCGCGATTTGAAAACTTCGAAATCTTGGCGCAGGCTAGGAGGTAATTGGGCTATCCGTTCATCCAAATAATCTTCTGGACAGACGGTGACAATTTTATTGTAGACGATATCTTTTGTAAGCTGGTCCAAGCTAGCAATTTCCACAAAGGTCAAAAGAGGATTGGCTAGGTGATAAAGCGACTTTTGCCCTTGACTAGGAATACTGTAGACAATTCCTTCTGAAAGAATGTCAACGGGTAGACCAAGAGGCTCAAGGACAGCATGAATCTTTTGAACATCTTCAAAGGTCAGCTCCTGCTTGGCTAGAATTTGACCGGTATTGCGTTGGACGAGACCACTATTAAAGGTAATACTATAATCCTCTGGACTAATCAAATCTAATTCTTGTAAGAGATTTCCAATGGCAGCTAGGGGTCTACCTGTTGTGATGACCACCTTGACACCTCTATTATGGGCCTCTTTAAGAGCACTCTGATTTTCTAAGCTAACCTCTTTTTGACGGTTAAAAAGCGTACCATCCAAATCCAGGGCTAAAAGTTTAATATCTGACATTTACTCAAC